>NZ_CP159402.1:300000-600000 GCF_040500525.1 Azospirillum formosense
TCTTGCCCAGCTCGCCGATCTTGCCCTCGATCTGGGCGAAGCCGAGCTTGTCGGCGTCGCGGACGATCGGAACCACCAAACCCTGCGGCGTGCCGACGGCGACGCCGATGTCGTAGTAGTTCTTGTAGACGAGGTCGGTGCCGTCGATCTCGGCGTTGACCGCCGGGATTTCCTTCAGCGCCTGGATGGCGGCTTTCACGAAGAAGGACATGAAGCCGAGACGCACCTTGTGGCGCTTCTCGAAGAAGTCCTTGTACTCGTTGCGCAGCGCCATGACGTTGGTCATGTCCACCTCGTTGAAGGTGGTCAGCATGGCGGCGCTGTTCTGGGCCTCCTTCAGACGCTCGGCGATGCGCTGGCGCAGACGGGTCATGCGGACCCGCTCCTCCTGCGCGGCGCGCGGACGGTCGCCCGCGGTGCCGGCGGCCCACTGGTACTTCTGGGGTGCCGCGGCCGGAGCGGCGGCGGGGGCCGCGGCCGGCTTGGCGGCGTGGTCGATCACGTCGCCCTTGGTGATGCGGCCGTCCTTGCCCGTGCCGGCGATCTGCGCGGCGTCGAGGCCCTTCTCGGCGACCATCTTGCGGGCGGCCGGGCCGGCGTCGGCCAGGGCGGCGTTGCCCGCCGGGGCCGGAGCAGCGGCCGGGGCGGCGGCCGGAGCCGGCGCGGCGGCGGGAGCGGCGGCCTTGGCCGGGGCGGCCACGGCGGCGCCGGCCTCGCCCAGGACGCCCAGCAGGGCGCCGACGCCGACGTTGGCGCCGTCGGCGGCGACGATCTCCGCCAGCGTGCCGGCGGACGGGGCGTTCACCTCAAGCGTGACCTTGTCGGTCTCCAGCTCGACCAGCGCCTCGTCGGCGGCGACCGCGTCGCCGACCTTCTTCAGCCAGCGGGCAACGGTCGCCTCGGAGACGGACTCGCCCAGGGTGGGGACCTTGATTTCGGTAGCCATAAGTTCCTCTCGTACTTTCTTGTTCTACGCCTGGGCGTCGAGTCAGCGGATGACGAGCGCGTCTTCCAGAAGCTTCGCCTGCTCCTGGTTGTGACGCTTGAGCAGGCCGGTGGCCGGCGACGCGGAGGCCGGACGGCCGACGTAGCTGGGGCGCGAGGCCTTGTGCTCGATCGAGGTGAGGGCGCCTTCCAGACGGCGGTCGACGAAGGCCCAGTAGCCCTGGTTCTCCGGCTCCTCCTGGCACCACACCACCTCGGCGTTCGGGTAGCGGGCGAACTCCTCGGTCAGGGCGGAGCGGGGGAACGGGTAGAGCTGCTCCAGCCGGACCAGCGCCACGTCCTTGATGCCGCGCGCGGTGCGCTCCTGCAGCAGGTCGTAATAGACCTTGCCGGTGCAGACCACAATGCGGCGGATCTCCTCGTTCGGCAGCAGGTCGGTCGCCGTCTCGCCGAGCACGCGGCGGAAGTTCGTGCCCTCGGCCAGCTCCGACAGGCTGGAGACGCACAGCTTGTGGCGCAGCAGCGACTTCGGCGTGAACAGAACCAGCGGCTTGCGGAAGGGCCGGCGCATCTGGCGGCGGAAGGCGTGGAACAGGTTCGCCGGGGTCGTCAGGTTGCAGATCTGCCAGTTGTCCTCGGCGGACATCTGCAGGAAGCGCTCCGGACGGGCCGAGGAGTGCTCCGGACCCTGGCCCTCGTAGCCGTGCGGCAGCAGAAGAACGAGGCCGGACATGCGCAGCCACTTCGACTCGCCCGACGAGAGGAACTGGTCGATGATGGTCTGGGCGGTGTTGGCGAAGTCGCCGAACTGCGCCTCCCACAGCACGAGGCTGTGCGGCTCGGCCAGCGAGTAGCCGTATTCGAAGCCGACCACGGCGGCCTCGGACAGCGGGCTGTCATGGACCTCGAAGGGACCCTGGTCGGGGCGCAGGTGGTTCAGCGGGATGTACTTGTTCTCGTTGTTCTGGTCGTACATCACCGCGTGGCGGTGCGAGAAGGTGCCGCGGCCCGAGTCCTGGCCCGACAGGCGGACGCCGTTGCCCTCGACCAGCAGCGTGCCGTAGGCGAGCGCTTCCGCCGTCGCCCAGTCGATGCCCTCGCCGGTCTCCAGCGACTTCTTCTTGGCTTCGAGCTGGCGGGCGATCTTCGAGTTGATCGCGAAGTCCTTCGGGTACTCGCAGAGCTTGTTGCCGACCTCGCGCAGCACGTCGATCGCCACGCCGGTGTTGCCCTTGCGCTCGTCGTCGGTCTTCGCGGCCTCCAGGCCCGACCACTTGCCTTCCAGCCAGTCGGCCTTGTTCGGCTTGAAGGAGTTGGCGGCCTCGAACTCACCCTCCAGCTTCTTCATGAAGTCCTGGATCATCTGATCGGACTCGGCCTGGGTGAGGACGTTCTCCTCGACGAGCTGCTTGCCGTACAGCTCCCGCGTGGTCGCGTGGGCGCGGATCTTCTTGTACATCAGCGGCTGGGTGAAGCCCGGCTCGTCGCCCTCGTTGTGGCCGTGGCGGCGGTAGCAGACCATGTCGATCACCACGTCCCGCTTGAACTTCTGGCGGAACTCGGCGGCGATGCGGCTGATGTGGACGACGGACTCGGGGTCGTCGCCGTTGACGTGGAAGATCGGCGCCTGGACCATCTTCGCCATGTCCGAGCAGTAGACGCCGGAGCGCGAGTAGGTCGGGTTCGTGGTGAAGCCGATCTGGTTGTTGATGATGAAGTGCACGGTGCCGCCGGTGCGGTAGCCGCGCAGCTCCGACAGGCCCAGCGTCTCGGCCACGATGCCCTGGCCGGCGAAGGCGGCGTCGCCGTGGATCAGCACGCCCATGACCTGCTCGCGCTCCAGGTCGTTGCGCTGCGCCTGCTTGGCGCGCACCTTGCCCAGCACGACCGGGTTGACCCATTCCAGGTGGGACGGGTTGGCGGTCAGCGACAGGTGGACGATGTTGCCGTTGAAGTCGCGGTCCGACGAGGTGCCCAGATGGTACTTCACGTCGCCCGAGCCCTGCACGTCCTGCGGGCTGGACGGGTTGCCCTGGAACTCCGAGAAGACCGCGGCGAAGGGCTTGCCCATGAAGTTGGTCAGCACGTTCAGGCGGCCGCGGTGGGCCATGCCGACGACGACCTCCTTGAGGCCGAGCTGGCCGCCGCGCTTCAGGATCTGCTCCAGCGCGGGGATCATCGACTCGCCGCCCTCAAGGCCGAAGCGCTTGGTGCCGGTGTACTTGAGCTGCAGGAACTTCTCGAAGCCCTCGGCGGCGATCAGCCGCTCGTAGATGGCGCGCTTGCCGTTCACCGTGAAGTCGGTGTGGTTGCGCCCGCCCTCGATGCGCTCCTGGATCCAGGCCTTCTCTTCCGGGTCCTGGATGTGCATGAACTCGACGCCGATGTTCCCGCAGTAGGTCTTCTGCAGGATCTCCAGGATCTGGCGCAGCGACGCCGTCTCCAGGCCCAGCGAGTAGTTCAGGAAGATCGGGCGGTCCATGTCGCCCGGGCCGAAGCCGTAGGTCGCCGGGTCGAGTTCCGGGTGCGGCTCGCGCTTCTCGAGACCCAGCGGGTCGAAATGCGCGTTCATGTGGCCTCGCACGCGGTAGACGCGGATGAGCATCAGCGCGCGGATGCTGTCGAGCGTCGCGGCGCGCAGCTGCTGGTGGCTGATGCCGCCATAGACCTGCTGGGCGTGGGCGACGAGGCCGGCGTTGCCGTTGCTGGCGGCCGGGGCGCCGATGCTTTCCAGCGAGGCGGCGACGGGGTCGAGCGCGCCGTTGGCGAGCGTGCCCTCCTCCAGGCTCCAGGACGGGCCGTTCAGCTCGTTCAGGACGGCGCGGGAGTCGTCGTCCAGCTCCCTGAAGAAGCCGTTCCAGCTCGAATCCACCGAGGAGGGGTCCTTCAGGAAGCGCGCGTACAACTCCGCGACATATTCGGCGTTCGAGCCGAACAGGAACGAGGTCTTCTCCAGATTAGCGGACATATGTTTGCCTCGGGCGTTTGCCCGGTTCCCTCAGAGAGTTTTTTTGCTTGTCGCTGGGCTCCGAGCGGCCCCGGATCTCCGGGAGGAGACACGGGGCCGCCGGTGCTTCGGCAGTGGGCGGGAATATGGGGTTCCGCCCCCGCTTTATCAGCCCTTGAAGACCTTGAGCATGGTGGAACCCAGGCTCGCGGGGCTGTCGGCGACGGCGATGCCGACGGACTTCATGAACTCGATCTTGAAGTCGGCGGTGTCGTTGCCGCCGGAGATCACCGCACCGGCGTGGCCCATGCGGCGGCCCGGAGGCGCGGTGCGCCCGGCGATGAAGCCGACGACCGGCTTCTTGGTCCCGGAGTCGCGGATGAACTCCGCGCCCTTGACCTCGGCGTCGCCGCCGATCTCGCCGATCATGATGATGCCCTCGGTCTCCGGGTCCTTCAGGAACAGCTCCAGGCTGTCCACGAAGTTCGTCCCGTTCACCGGGTCGCCGCCGATGCCGATGCAGGTCGTCTGGCCCAGCCCCGCCGCGGTGGTCTGCGCCACCGCCTCGTAGGTCAGCGTGCCCGAGCGCGAGACGATGCCGATCTTGCCGCGCTTGTGGATGTGGCCCGGCATGATGCCGATCTTGCACTCGTCGGGCGTGATGATGCCCGGGCAGTTCGGCCCGATCAGACGGGTCTTGGAGTTGCCCAGCGCCCGCTTGACGCGCACCATGTCGAGCACCGGGATGCCCTCGGTGATGCACACCACCAGCGGGATCTCCGCGTCGATCGCCTCCAGGATGGCGTCGGCCGCGAAGGGCGGCGGCACGTAGATGACGGACGCGTTGGCGCCGGTCTTCTCGACCGCGTCGGCCACCGTGTCGAAGACCGGCAGGTCGAGGTGCTTGGTGCCGCCCTTGCCCGGGGTGACGCCGCCGACCATCTTGGTGCCGTAGGCGATCGCCTGCTCGGAATGGAAGGTGCCCTGGGCTCCGGTGAAGCCCTGGCAGATCACCTTCGTGTTCTTATCGACGAGAACAGCCATCTTACGCGGCCTCCTTCACGGCCTTGACCACCTTCTCGGCGGCGTCGGCGAGGTTGTCGGCCGACAGGATCGGCAGACCGGACTCGCTGAGGATCTTCTTGCCCAGCTCGACGTTCGTGCCTTCCAGGCGGACGACCAGCGGAACGTGCAGGTGCACCTCGCGGGCGGCCGCGACCACGCCTTCGGCGATGACGTCGCAGCGCATGATGCCGCCGAAGATGTTGACCAGGATGCCTTCGACGTTCGGGTCGGAGAGGATCAGCTTGAAGGCCGCGGTGACGCGCTCCTTCGTGGCGCCGCCGCCGACATCGAGGAAGTTGGCCGGCTCGCCGCCGTACAGCTTGATGATGTCCATGGTCGCCATCGCCAGGCCGGCGCCGTTGACCATGCAGCCGATGTTGCCGTCCAGCTTGACGTAGTTGAGGCTGTGCTTGGCCGCCTCGATCTCGGCCGGGTCTTCCTCGGCCTCGTCGCGCAGCTCCTCGACGTCCTTGTGGCGGAACAGGGCGTTGTCGTCGAAGCTCATCTTGGCGTCGAGCGCCAGGATGTCGCCCGAGCCGGTGACGATCAGCGGGTTGATCTCGACGATCGCGCAGTCCAGGTCAACGAAGGCCTGGTAGGCGGCCTGGATGAACTTGGCGGCGGCGGAGACCTGCTTGCCTTCGAGGCCGAGGGCGAAGGCGACCTTGCGGGTGTGGTAGCCCTGGATGCCGGTGGCCGGGTCGATGGCGACCTTGACGATCTTCTCCGGAGTGTTGTGGGCGACCTCCTCGATCTCCATGCCGCCTTCGGTCGAGGCGATGATGGTGACGCGGCCCGAGGCGCGGTCGGTCAGCAGGCCGAGGTACAGCTCGCGCTTGATGTCGGCGCCTTCCTCGACGTAGAGGCGCTTGACCTCGCGGCCGTCCGGACCGGTCTGCTTGGTGACCAGCACGTGGTTCAGCATCTCGCCGGCGTTCTTGCCGACCTCCTCGATGGACTTGACGACGCGGACGCCGCCCTTGCCCTCGGGGTTGTCCTTGAAGCGGCCGGCGCCGCGGCCACCCGCGTGGATCTGCGACTTCACGACCCACACCGGGCCGCCCAGCTCGCGGGCGACGGTCTCGGCTTCCTGCGGGGTGTAGGCGACGCCGCCGCGGGGCACCGCGACGCCGTACTTCTTCAGCAGGCCTTTGGCCTGATACTCATGGATGTTCATCGGGCGTCCATCTGTTTTTATGGTCGGCTGACAGGGTGTGGTCGGCTGACGATGGGCGAAGATCGGGCAGGCGTTTCCTGCTGGCGGGCACGCCAGGGCGCAAGTCTTCGGGGGGACGAGTCCTTGAGGAAGCCTTACGCCGGCTGGCGCGAACGTCCACGGTCACTGTACCACCAGGGGCGGACGGTTCAACCGTCCGCCCCGGTGCGACAGGGCCGCAGGCCGCCGCGCAGGCAAAAAACAGGCCGCCTTACGAGGCGGCCTTCTCAGCCTGCTGCTTCTTGACCACCTCGACGAGCTGCTTCACAGCGTCGACCGAGTGATCGAACATCTTCTTCTCTTCCGCGGAGAGATCGATCTCGATGATCTTCTCGACGCCGCCGGCGCCGATGATCGTCGGGACGCCGACGTAGAGGTCGTTCTGGCCGTACTGGCCGGTCAGGTAGGCGGCGACCGGAACGACGCGCTTCTGGTCCTTCAGGTAGGACTCGGCCATCTGGATGGCGGAGGCGGCCGGGGCGTAGAAGGCCGAGCCGGTCTTCAGCAGCTTGACGATCTCGGCGCCGCCGTCGCGGGTGCGCTGCACGATGGCGTCCAGCTTCTCCTGCGTGGTCCAGCCCATCTTGACCAGATCCGGCAGCGGGATGCCGGCGACGGTCGAGTAGCGGACGAGCGGGACCATGGTGTCGCCGTGGCCGCCCAGCACGAAGGCGGTGACGTCCTCGACCGACACCTTGAACTCGTCGGCCAGGAAGTAGCGGAAGCGGGCCGAGTCGAGCACGCCGGCCATGCCGACGACGCGCTCCGGCGGGAGGCCGGAGGCCTGCTGGAGGACCCACACCATCACGTCCAGCGGGTTCGTGATGACGATGACGAAGGCGTTCGGGGCGTACTTCTTGATGTTCTCGCCGACGGTCTGGCAGACGCCGGTGTTGATGCCGATCAGGTCGTCGCGGCTCATGCCCGGCTTGCGCGGCACGCCGGCGGTGACGATCACGACGTCGGCGCCTTCGATGACCGAATAGTCGTTGCCGCCGCTGAGCTTGGCGTTGAAGCCTTCGACCGGCGAGGTTTCAGCCAGGTCGAGGGCCTTGCCCTCCGGCATGCCTTCGGCGATGTCGAACAGGACGACGTCGCCGAGTTCCTTCTGGGCAGCGAGCAGAGCCAGCGTGCCGCCAATCTGGCCGGCGCCGACGAGCGCAATCTTCTTGCGAGCCATGGAGCGTTTCCCTAAGCGTGAGCGTCCCCCATTCAGCGGAGGACAGAACCGATTGAGTGTAGCGTCCTAGGGGTCCAGCGCCCTGAGATTTCGAGGGCGGTTCCTAGCGCGATTCCGGCCCGAGGGCAAGCGTGACCGCAAGCACGGGACACGGAACTCTGCAATCGATTACGGCGAATGGCCGGAACGGCAAACAGGAATTTGGCGTTGCGGGTGCGGCGCACTATTCTTTGGATAGGTTTTCACGGCCGTTCGGCCAGGGGGGAAGAACCATGATTCGCTTTGCATCGGCATTCTGCCTGACCGCGACCCTGGCGCTGGGAGGCGGCGGCGCGGCCTTGGGACAAACCGTCGCAGACTATGAGGCCGCTCTGGCCGAGGCCCCGTTGAACACGGCCGCCGCCGCTCCGGCGACCACGGCGGTGCCCAATGCGGCGCCCATGGCGGCGGACGCCCCGTCGGCCACCGACGTACTCTATTGCCGGCCCGTGTCGAACTACGTGTACACCTCGGTCCCGCCGGGGGAGCGCAGCGGCATCGTGGTGCCCTTCGTCGCCTTCGACGGGCCGAGCGACCCGGCGATCCTGCGCAAGCGCGCCCTGTGCGAGACGGTGCGCCGGATGGCGGTGATCCAGTTCGATTCCGGGTCGGGCGAGGAGATCGTCACCCCGCCGCAGCTGATCGACACCGACCCGTCGCGCCCCCTTTACCAGAGCGATCCGACGCCGGCCCCCGACGCGCGGCGCGCGCCGGCCCGCCGTCCCCTGGAAATCCAGTAACACCCCGCTTGGAAGCGGCGCTCCGCGGCGTCAGGAGCGGACGCCGTAGAGCGCGAGGTGGCGGGCCATGTCCGCCGCGGGCAGCGGGTAGTCGGTGCCCTGGCGGGCGTTCAGCACGGCGCGCGGCGGGATGCCGGCGGCGCGGACCTGCACCCGCATGGCGCAGCGCATCGAGTAGCCCGCCCGCCAGACCAGCGCAGTGACCGCACGGGGGTCGCCGGAGCGCAGGATGTCGTCCACGATCCCCGGATGGACGGCGGCGCGCAGGGCCAGCGCGGCGCGGACGAAGTCCGTTTCCTCCCAGGACAGGGCGTCGCCCAGCGCCGTCTCGTCCAGGGCGCCCTGGCGGTGCAGGCGGACGGCGCGGCGCCCCGGCGACTCGGCGGGATCGCGCTCTTCGACCCAGGAGACGCGGCGGCGGGTCACGGCGGCGACCTCCGCCGCGGTCGCCGCGTCCAGATCGGTGCGGCGGCGCAGCAGGTCGGCCACCGAGTCGTCGACGAACTCCGCCAGCCGCAGGGCCAGCCGCTGCGGCAGGGCGCGGCGGCCGGCGAGCTTGGCCTGCCAGTCCGGATGGCCGCCCGACCGCTCCACCAGATCCTCCAGCCGGTCGTCCGGGATGACCGCGCCGTCGTTGTCGAGCAGGACGCCCGTGGCCTCCACGTCGCCCGTGTCGACGATGGCGCAGGACAGCGGCGCGCTGACCGCCGGCCGACGCGCGATGGCCGACAGCGCCCAGCCCGCCGGGTGGGCGGCGATGACCTCCAGCAGGTCCTCGTCGGTCAGGGTGGCGCAGCAATGCAGGATCGGCTCCGCCACCGAGCGCTCCACGTCGCGGGCCAGCGTGCGCGCCACCGCGGGCGGGGCGCAGGCGACGTCCTTCAGGGCCCCGGCCAGCGCCGTCCGCACATGGGTCGCGTGATCGCGGGCCAGCCGCTCCAGCGTGCGCAGGGCGGCGGCGGTGGCCCTGTCCTGGCGGTCCGGAGGCAGGTCGGGCAGCAGCCGGCACAGCTTGCGCGCCAGCAGCGCGCGCACCCCGGCGTCGCCCATGCCGGCCCGCCGCGATTCGACCAGCGCCGTGCCGACGCGGCGGCGGGCCGGTTCCGGCGCCGCGGCACCCGGGGGAGGATCGTCGAACAGATAGCCGAGCAGGTCCGGGTCGACCCCCTCGTCCTTGGGGATGCCCGTTCGCGGCGCCGGGCGGGCCGCGCCGGGGTGGTCGTCCCCGTGACCGGCGTGGGGAGGCTGACGTGGCTGCATCCGCCTATCCAACGACGGCGCGGTTAACGGGCCGCTAACGGCGCCGAACTTGTCATCGAAGCGGCCATCGCCGCCCGCCCGGCGCAACCGTTCCCCGCACCCGCAGAGATGCCGCCGGCCGGCGATGTCAAAGCGTCGAAAAACCTTGGCTGAAAAGAAAAAAGGCCGCAGCCCCGATGGGGCGCGGCCTTGAAGAGTTTAGGGAGGAAACGCACTGCAAAAGCAGTAACGGGGCGGATGATAGGCTCTGACCTTGGCGGATGGTAATACCAAGTTGGTATTGGTGCGGTGCGGTGTGCGCATGGCGGCGTGGGAATAAAATGTTGCTTGCCCAGCGGGTGGGCAGGATTTCGACCGTTTGCACACATTCGAGCCGGCTGAGCGGATGGTGGAAACACAAACGATCGGACCCGGAATATTGTTTGCGACCGGAACGATGACGCGTGGCGTCTCGCCGAATGCTGGGAAACAGCCGTTCGCGCACGCCCGGGGTCACCGCTTTCCTTGGCTGCGGTTCGTCCGTTCGGCGAATTGTCCGTGAGGCGTGGGGCCGGTCCGCTGGGAAAGCCCTCCCCCGCGGCGGGCCGGCGGCGCGGGGGAGGGGATAAAGAGGCGGTGCTCAGGCGGCCAGCTTCTCGCGGATCAGCGCCTTGGTCTCGTCCAGGCCGTAGAGCTGGATGAAGGAGCCCATGCGCGGGCCGGTGGTCTGGCCGAGCAGCACCTCGTAAAGCGCCTGGAACCATGCGCGCAGCTCGGTGAAGCCATGCTCCTTGCCGACCGCGAAGACCTCATTCTGTATGACGTCGCCCGCCGCGTCGGCGGGGATGGCGTCCAGACGCGTCAGCAGATCCTCCAGCGCGGCGCGCTCGGCGTCGGTGGGGGCGCGGAAGCGCTTCGTCGGCTTCACTTGGTCCTGGTAGTAGCGGACTGCGTAGCCGACCAGCTTGTCCAGGAAGGGGCTGTTCTCCGGCGTCGCCTCGGGCGCGTAGCGGCTGATGAAGCCCCACATCACGTCCTTGGTCTCGGCGTTCGCCGCGCCGGCGAGGTTCAGCAGCAGGTTGAAGGACACGTCCGAGCGCACCGCCGGAGCCGTGCCGTTGTGGATGTGCCAGGCCGGGTTCTCAAGCGCCTTGGCCGGCTCCTCCACCGGCAGCTTGGCGACGAAGGCGAGATACTCGTCCACCGCCCGCGGGATCACGTCGAAATAGAGGCGCTTGGCCGACTTCGGCTTCTGGAACATGTAGAGGGCGAGGCTTTCCGGCGGGGCGTAGGCCAGCCACTCCTCCATGGTCAGGCCGTTGCCCTTGGACTTGGAGATCTTCTGCCCCTTGTCGTCGAGAAACAGCTCGTAGTTGAAGCCCTGCGGCGGGGTGCCGCCGAGGATGTTGACGATCTTTCCGGCCAGTTCGGCCGACGGGATCAGGTCCTTGCCGTACATCTCGTAATCGACGCCCAGCGCGTACCAGCGCATGCCCCAGTCGGGCTTCCACTGGAGCTTGACGTGACCGCCGGTGACCGGGACCTCGACCTTCTTGCCGTCCTCGTCCTGGAAGACGATGGTGCCGGCGTCCACGTCGCGCTCCAGCACCGGGACCTGCAGCACGCGGCCGGTGGAGGGGGAGACGGGCAGGAACGGGCTGTAGGTCTGCTGGCGCTCCTCGCCCAGAGTCGGCAGCATGACGGCCATGATCTCGTCATAGCGCCGCAGCACGCCGAGCAGCGCCTCGTCGAAGCGGCCCGACTTGTACCAGTCGGTGGAGGACTGGAACTCGTACTCGAAGCCGAAGCTGTCGAGGAAGGCGCGCAGCCGCGCGTTGTTGTGCGCACCGAAGCTGTCGTGCGTGCCGAACGGGTCGGGGACCTGGGTCAGCGGCTTGCCGAGGTTGGCGGCGACCAGCTCCTTGTTCGGGATGTTGTCCGGAACCTTGCGCAGCCCGTCCATGTCGTCGGAGAAGCAGAAGAGCTTCGTCGGGATGTCGCTCATCCGCTGGAAGGCCTGACGGACCATGGTGGTGCGCGCCACCTCGCCGAAGGTGCCGATGTGCGGCAGGCCCGACGGACCGTAGCCGGTCTCGAACAGGACGTAGCCTTTGGCCGGCGGCTCTTTCGCGAAGCGCGCGACCAGTTTGCGCGCCTCCTCGAACGGCCACGCCTTCGCCTGCAACGCCAATTCCCGCTCGCCGGTCATGGTAGAGCCCCTTCAAAACTCGACGGAAGTGTAGAAAGGCAGCGACCCTAGGGCGCAGCGCGCCGTCCGTCAACGGGCGCCGCTTGTCCGTTTCACGGTTCGGGCGCATGTCTGGATGTGGATCACCCGCCGAGGACCCGCATGAGCTGGCTGTTTCTGTCCGTCGCCATCGCCTTCGAGATCGTGGGCACCGTCGCCATGAAGATGTCCGACGGCATGACCCGCCTGTGGCCCAGCCTGGCGGTGGTCGCCTGCTATCTGGTGGCCTTCGCGATGCTGGCCCAGGCGCTGCGCGAGATCGAGGTGGGCGTGGCCTACGCCATCTGGTCTGCGGTGGGCACCGCGGCCATCGCGGCGATCGGCGTGTGGGTGTTCGGCGAGTCGCTGAACTTCCTCAAGCTGGCCGGGATTCTGCTGATCGTGGCGGGGGTGGTGAGTTTGCGGATGTCGGGGGGCGGGGCGTAGTCGTTTTTAAGAAAAGGTGATGGCTTGCATAGCATTGCCCCCTCCCCGGCCCTCCCCCGCTTCGCAGGGGAGGGCCGGGGAGGGGGCAATGCAGGCGCCAATGTACCCTTCAAAGAAAAGGAGCATTCTACTTCGCGCAATCGGCCAGCCCGTCGCGCTCGACCACCGCCATGCGCCGCTCGATGACCCCGGCGCGCCGCGCCACATAGGCGCCGGGCGGGTTCGGCGACCAGTTGCGGGGGTTGGGCAGGACGACGGCCAGCAGGGCGGCCTCGCGGCGGGTCAGGGCCGAGGCCGGCTTCTTGAAATGGTGGCGTGCGGCGGCCTCGGCGCCGTAGACGCCGTCGTCCCACTCCACGATGTTCAGATAGACCTCCAGGATGCGGCTCTTCGGCCACAGCGTCTCGATCAGCAGGGTGAACCACGCCTCGATGCCCTTGCGGGTCCAGCTGCGGTCCGGCCAGAGGAAGGCGTTCTTGGCGGTCTGCTGGCTGATGGTGCTGCCGCCGCGCAGGCGCCGGCCCTCCTCGTTGTCCTCGAAGGCGCCCTCGATGGCCGCCCAGTCGAAGCCGCCATGGCCGCAGAACAGTGTGTCCTCCGACGCGATGACGGCGCGGGCGAGGTGGGGAGACATCTGCGACAGGGGCACCCAGTCGTGCGCCAGTCCGGACCCGCCGGCGGCGCGGATCAGCATCAGCGGCGTGGCCGGCACCGGAACCACGCGGTAGAGCGCCGCCCAGCCGACGCTGAAGGCCACCAGGGCGACGGCCAGGGCCATCAAAAGTCTCAGCAGACGCCGGACCGGAAACCGCATGCGCTCGACCTCTCCTCTGCGACGCTCAAGGACGGGGGAGCACTTTCGAGGGGGCGGGCGGATCGGTCAACACGGGTTTGCTCGCATTGCGGCGGCGGGGACCACTATACTGCGCGCCATGGATCTGACCTCGGCGCCTTCCCTCCCGTCCTTCAGTCTCGATGACGCGCCGGCCCTGGTCGCCGGCGCGCGGCGCGTGGTCCTTCTGACCGGCGACGGCGAGGTGGAGGAGTTGCCGCCCGCCGCCGCGGCGAGGCGGGCGCGCCGCCAGCCTCCGCTCGTCTGCCACGCGCGGGCCATGGCGCGGCGGCTGGGGACGGAGCCCTTCGCCGCCTTCGACCTGCTGGAGCTGTTCGCCTTCGTGCTGCCCGCCCGCTTCTGCGTGCCGACCCCGCGTGGGCTGGCCGAGGCGCTGGACCTGCCGATCCCCGACGGGCTGGAGGACGACGCGCTGGCCCTGCACCGGGCGGTGCGCAAGCTGCTTGGCCTGCTGGGCACGCCGGGGCGGGAGGAGGCGTCCGACCCGGTGGCCTTCGCCTGGGAGATGGGGCGCGCCGGCTGGCTGTGGGCGCCCGCCGTTCTGGCCGCGCTCGGCAAGCCGGACGGGCCGGAGAAGGGCGCCGGCCGCGCCGGCCTGCGCGTCTGGACCCGCATCAAGGAATGGCAGGACGGCCCGCCCGAGCCGCCGCCCGCCCACCACCCGGTGGAGCCGGACGAGGCGCGCCGCCGGCTGTCGGTGATGCTGTCGGCCAGCGTGCCCGGCAAGGTCGCCGAGCCGCGCCCGCAGCAGGCCGACTACGCCAGCGCGGTGTCCGCCGCCTTCGCCCCGCGCCCCGCGCCCGACACGCCGAACGTCGTTCTGGCGGAGGCGGGAACGGGCGTCGGCAAGACGCTGGGCTATCTGGCGCCGGCCACGGTGTGGGCGGAGAAGAACGGCGGCACGGTGTGGATCTCCACCTACACCCGCAACCTCCAGCACCAGATCGACGCGGAGCTGGACCGCCTCTACCCCGAGCCGGCGACCAAGGCGCGCAAGGTCGTGCTGCGCAAGGGCCGGGAAAACTACCTGTGCCTGCTGAACCTGGAGGAGGCCGTCCGTGGCATGCCGATGCAGCCGCACCACGCCATCGGGGTCGGGCTGATGGCGCGCTGGGCGGCGGCGACGCGCGACGGCGACCTGACCGGCGGCGATTTCCCCGGCTGGCTGGTCGACATCGCCGGGCGCGGGCGGACGCTGGGCCTCGCCGACCGGCGGGGCGAGTGCATCTACTCCGCCTGCGACCATTACGCCCGCTGCTACATCGAGAAGAGCGTGCGCCGCGCCCGCAAGGCCGACGTGGTGATCGCCAACCACGCGCTGGTCATGGTGCAGGCGGCGCTCGGCGGCGGCGAGGAGCCGACGCTGCCCACCCGCTACGTCTTCGACGAGGGGCACCATGTCTTCGACGCGGCGGACAGCGCCTTCGCCGGGCATCTGACCGGGCGCGAGACGCAGGAGCTGCGGCGCTGGCTGCTGGGGGCGGAGGAGACCGGGCGCAGCCGCGCCCGCGGGCTGAAGCGACGCATCGAGGATCTGGTCGCCAGCGACGAGACGGCGCAGGAGCTGATGGACGCGGTGATGCTGGGCGCCCGCGTCCTGCCGGCGGAGGGCTGGGCGGCGCGGCTGTCCGCCGACAACCCGCAGGGACCGACCGAGGCCTTCCTGCTCGCCGCGCGGCGGCAGGTCTATTCGCGGACGGCGGGGCAGGGCGGCCCCTACAGCCTGGAGGCCGACAAGGCCTATCCGGTGGACGGACTGCTCGACGCCGCGGCGGCGCTGGAGGCGGCGCTGGTCCGGTTGGCGGAACCGCTGGCCGGGCTGGCCAAGCGGCTGGCGGCAAGGCTGGAGGACGAGACCGCGGAACTGGACAGCGACCAGCGCCGCCGCATCGACGCCATGGCGCGCAGCCTGACCCGGCGCGGCGTGCTGACGGTCGAGGCGTGGCGGGCCATGCTGAAGACCCTGCCGGTGGAAACGCCGGCGCAGTTCGTGGACTGGTTCGCGGTGGAGCGCATCGACGGGCGCGACGTGGACGTCGGGCTCTACCGCCACTGGATCGACCCGACCGTGCCCTTCGCCGAGGCGCTGGCCGGGCCGGCGCACGGCATGGTGGTCACCTCCGCCACGCTGACCGACGGCACCGGCGACACCGCCATGGACTGGCAGGCGGCCGAGGACCGCTGCGGCGCCAGCCACCTGCCGAAGCCGGCGCTGCGCGCCCAGGTGCCGTCGCCCTTCGACTATCCCAACCGCACGCGGGTGATGGTCGTCACCGACGTGCGCAAGGACGATCTGGGGCAGGTGGCGTCGGCCTACCGCACGCTGTTCCAGGCGGCGGGCGGCGGGGGGCTCGGGCTGTTCACCGCGATCAGCCGCTTGCGCGCCGTCTACGACCGCATCGTCGAGCCGCTGGACGCCACCGGCGTCCCGCTCTACGCCCAGCATGTCGACCCGCTGGACGTGGCGACCCTGATCGACATCTTCCGGGGGGAGGAGCACGCCTGCCTGCTCGGCACCGACGCGGTGCGCGACGGGGTGGACGTGCCGGGCCGCAGCTTGCGGCTGATCGTGTTCGACCGCGTGCCCTGGCCGCGCCCCGACATCCTGCACCGCGCCCGGCGCGACGCCTTCGGGCGGCGGCGCTACGAGGACATGATCGCGCGGCTGCGGCTGAAGCAGGCCTTCGGCCGGCTGGTGCGGCGGGCCGACGACACCGGGGTGTTCGTTCTGCTCGACCCGATGATGCCGAGCCGCCTGTTCGGCGCCTTCCCCGAGGGGGTGGAGGTCCGCCGCGTCGGCATCAAGGAGGCGGTCGAGGCGACGGCGGAGTTCCTGCGGGGCTGGTGAGACCCCGCAGGAATCGGGAAGCCGTTCAGGCGGCGCGGATCGCCGCCAGGAAGCTCTCCACGTCGCGGCGCAGGTTCTCCGCCTGCGACGCCAGCCCGCCGGCGGCGCCCAGCACCTGATGGGCGGCGGCCCCGGTGGTGCCGGCGGCTTCGGTCACCTGGGCGATGTTCCTGGAGACCTCGCGCGTGCCGATCGCCGCCTGCTGGACGTTGCGCGAGATCTCGTTGGTCGCGGCGGACTGCTCCTCGATCGCGGCGGCGATGGAGGTGGAAATCTCGTTGATCGCCGCGATGGTGCGGCCGATCCCTTCGATGGCGCCGACTGAGCCGGCGGTGGCCTCCTGGATCGCCTGGATCTGGGCGGCGATCTCGTCCGTCGCGCGGGCGGTCTGGTTGGCGAGCTGCTTCACCTCCGACGCGACGACGGCGAAGCCCTTGCCGGCCTCGCCGGCGCGGGCCGCCTCGATGGTGGCGTTCAGCGCCAGCAGGTTCGTCTGGCCGGCGATGTTGGTGATGAGCTGCACCACGGCGCCGATGCGTGCGCGGCGTCGGCCAGCCCGCGCACGGAGTCGGTGGTGCGCCCGGCCTCCTGCACCGCCTGTCCGGCGATGCCGGTGGAGCGGGTGACCTGCGACCCGATCTCCCCGATGGAGCTGGACATCTCCTCCGCGGCGCTGGCGACCGTCTGCACGTTGGCGCTGGTCTGCTCCGCCGCGGCGGCGGCGTTGGCCGCCTGGTCGTTGGTCTGGCGGGCGGTGGCCGCCATGCTCTGGGCGGTGGTGTCCAGCTCGGTCGCGGCGGCGGCGACGTTGCGCAGCGCGTCGGCGACCTGATCCTCGAAGGAGGCGATCAGCCGCTCGACCGCCTCGGTCCGCCGCAGCTTGGCGGCCTGCTCGGCGGCCTGCTCGGCGGCCAGCCGGTCGGCCTCGATCAGCCCGTCCTTGAAGACCTGGACCGCGGTGGCCATGGCGCCGATCTCGTCGCCGCGGCTGGCGAAGGGAATCGCCGTCGTCTTGTCGCCGCCGGCCAGCCGGCGCATCGCCTCGGTCATCGCGCCGATCGGCGAGGAGACGCCGCGGATCATCATCACCGCGCCGCCCAGGCAGACGGCGATGCCGATGACCAGCGCGACGATCAGCATCGAGCTGGACTGGGCATAGACCACGTCGGCGTCGTCGCTCGCCTTGGCGGCCCCGCGGTTGTTGTGGTCGATCAGGGCGTCGAGCGTCCGCACGACCTCCTGGAAGGCCTTGTCGGCCGCGTCGCGGAACAGGGCGTTGGCCGCGGCGTTCTCGCTGCGGCGCGACAGGGCGACGATCTGGCGGTGCAGGGTGAGATAGTGCGCCCATTGCTGCTCGAACTGGGCGAACAGCCCGCGCCCCTCGGCGGTGCGCAGCGTCGCCTCGTAGGTCCGGCGGGCGTTGGCGATGCTGGCCTCCAGATCGTCCATCCGCTTTTCCGCCGAGGTCATTTCCGCCTCGGTGGCGCTGAGGATGTGGGCGCTCTGCAGGATGCGGAAGTTCGACACGGCGTCATTCACGGTGTTGACCTGAACGACCCGCGGCATCCAGAAGCTGGCGATTTCCGTCGAGCTGTCGTTGACCACCGAAAGACGGTTGATTCCCAAGGCGCCGATGCCGGCGAGAAGCATGGATAGAAACGCAAAAACGGCAAAAGTCTTTGTTCTGACGCTGATGTCATTCATGGTGTTTTGCTTTTTTGTGTTGTCTTGGCGGTCGGTTTCCTCGAGCGCTCACCAAAGGAGGATTTTTTATTTTTGTTTGTCTTCGTTGATAGTGAACAATTGCGCAATGAACCGGTTGCGGCAAAATCGTTCATTGTGTGTCAGCGAGGCGATGCCTCGCATGGTCCGCCCACCGGCCGCACGGGCGCGGATGGGCAATGCAAAAGCTCACATGTTCTGCGATAAGTTGAAGAATCGGGTGGCGGCCGAGAGGCGGCCATGCGGAGAGATTCGCAGGACGCTTCCGAGGACGTCGGCCCGGAAGAAACTGGCGTCCAACTGTCGCCGCCGCCGCCGTGCTCCCGCGGTCGGTGAAGGAGACTTCGCCATTCCACCGGTGCGGAGCTGGACGCCCTTCGGGAATGCACGGTTTCTAGTGTGGCGTGCCGACGCTCACCGGCGGCCCCGCAGAATCCGCACCAAAGGCAACATAAAGGGAGCGCACACCGAGAATGGCCATGTCGTATCCATACATAAAAGTGCTGCGCACCGCGTATCCGAGCGTTTTTTACATGATAATACGTGCCGTCACAACATGATAAAACGTGCAACCAACGACCGGCCTCGTCCCGAGCGGGGCGCCGTGGGAAGCAAGTTCACCCTGGAAACGCAGGCTCTCACCCCAGGCCGGGGAGAGACCGGCCTGGTGCAACTCGGGGATCGGCTCAAAACCGTGCGCGAATTTCTCGGCGAGACACAAAAAACGATGTCGCGCCGGTTCCGCCTCGGCGAGAACACGTGGCAGTCCTACGAGTTGAACGGCAAGCTTCCCAAGGGAGAGACCCTGTCGGAACTGGCGGCCCTGGGCATCGATATGAACTGGCTGCTGACCGGCCGGGGCGGCATGCGGAAGGCGGCCGGTGGGCCAGAGTCGGGCGAGGGTGCCCTTCCGCTCCCGCCGCGGGAGGCCGCCACCCCCCGATCGGCCCTCGACCTCGCGCTGTTGAGCGAGGCGGTCGCTCTCGTCGAGCAGGGGCTGGCCGTCCGGGGCCGCCGGCTGTCGCCCCGCGCCAAGGGCCATCTGGTGGCGGCCTTGTACGGGCTGGCGGCGGAGGGTGGGGGCGGCTCCCGTCCGTCCGGCGTCAGCCCGGCCGCCGCGGCTCATCTGCTCTGGCTCGCCTTGCAGATGGACGATGGGGCGCACCAGGCGGTGAGCGGCGACGGGACGCCAGAGCCGCCGTGACGACGGCCTATCCGGCTGTGCCGATGCGCGAGAGGTCGAAGGGCGTGGTCTGGTAGATCTGGTTGATCCAGTTGGCGAACAGCAGATGGGCGTGGCTCCGCCACCGGTTCTCGGGCGGGCGGCTCGGATCGTCGTCGGGGAAATAGCCCTGCGGAACCGGCGTGGCCGGGTCCTTGGCGACGTCCCGCACATACTCGTTGCGCAGCGTGTCCGTGTCGTACTCGATGTGGTTGAACATGTGCAGCGACCGGTGGGCGGCGTCCTCCAGCAGGCAGGGGCCGGTCTCCGGGGAGTCCAGGAGCACGCGCAGGCCGCTATCGGGAGGGAGGTCCTCCTCGCGCACCTCGGTCCAGCGCGAGACCGGGATGGGCACGCCGTCGGACAGGCCGCACAGGTAGGGCGAGGCGGGGGCGCGGTTGCGGTGCCGGTACACGCCGGACGCCTTGCGCGGCAGAAGATGCTTCGGCACGCCGTGGAAATGATGGACGGCGGCCTGCGCCGCCCAGCAGATGTTCAGGCAGGCATGGACATGGCTCTGCGTCCAGTCGAAGACCGAACACAGCTCGTCCCAGTAGGACACCTCCTCGAAGGGCATCGTCTCGACCGGGGCGCCGGTGATGATGAAGCCGTCGAACGTCTCGCGGCGCGCGTCCTCCCACGACCGGTAGAAGGCGCTCATATGGTCCGCCGCGGTGTTGCGCGGCACATGGTTGGTGATCCGGATCAGCGACAGCTCGACCTGGAGCGGGGTGTTGCCCAGAAGGCGGGCGATCTGCGTCTCGGTCCGGATCTTGTCGGGCATCAGGTTGAGCAGGCCGAAGCGCAGGGGCCGGATGTCCTGCCGGATGGCGTCGGCCTCCTGCATGACCATGACGCCCTCGGTCTGGAGGGCGGTGAAGGCGGGAAGATCGTTGGGTATCCTGATGGGCATGACTCGTCCGGCTCCGCTGTCGGTGCATCGGTCGGAACAGACGTCATGGCGAACCCCGTTTGTTTGCCGGTCCGGCCACATCCCCCTTCGGGACGCCACCTTGCTCGGGAAAGCAGGTTGGCGTTGAGCGTCCGCTCAACTCTTGATGCGCGGTGCACATTATACGGGCAGCGGCGGCTTGGCAACAGCGGCGGGACCGCCGGCGGGCGGTCCCGGTCGCCTGATGCCCAGGCCGCTTCGCCTCAGGCCGCCTTGATGGCAACGAGGAAGTTCTCCACCTCGCTCTTCAGGCGCATCGCCCCCTGGTTCAGCTCGCCGGAGGCCGACATCACCTGGGTCGCGGCGCTGCCGGTCTCGGTCGCGGCCTGCGACACCCGGCCGATGTTGCTCGTCACCTCCTGGGTGCTCTGCGCCGCCTGCTGCACGCTGCGGCTGATTTCCTGGGTCGCCGCGCCCTGCTCCTCGATGGCGGCGGCGATGGAGGAGGAGATGTCGTTGATCGAGGAGATGGTCGCCCCGATTCCGCGGATGGCGCCGACCGCGCCGCCGGTGGCCGCCTGGATGGCGCCGATCTGCTGGGCGATCTCCTCCGTCGCCTTGGAGGTCTGGTTGGCGAGGCTCTTGACCTCGCTCGCCACCACGGCGAAGCCCTTGCCGGCCTCGCCGGCGCGGGCCGCCTCGATCGTCGCGTTCAGCGCCAGCAGGTTGGTCTGGGCTGCGATGTTCTGGATCAGGTCCACCACGTCGCCGATGCGCTGGGCCGCTTCCGACAGCCCCTGCACGGTGGCGTTGGTGCGGTCGGCCTCGTCCACCGCCTTGCCGGCGATGCCGGCCGACTGCGACACCTGCTGGGAAATCTCGGTGATGGAGGCGGCCATCTCCTCCGACGCGGCGGCGACGGTCTGCACGTTGGCCGAGGTCAGCTCCGCCGCCGACGCCGCGCTGCCGGCCTCGGCGCGGGTGTGCTCGGCGATGTCGGTCATGCTGCGGGCGGTGGTGTCGAGCTGCGAGGCCGCGGCGCCCACGGTCTGCAGCACGCTGTGCACCGCGCCGTCGAAGTTGCGGATCAGCGAATCAATCCGCTCGGTGCGGCGGCGCTTGTTCTCCTCCTCGGCGGCCTGGGCGGCGGTCAGCCGCTCCGCCTCGATCAGCCCGTCCTTGAAGACCTGCACCGCGCGGGCCATGGCGCCGATCTCGTCCTGCCGGTCGCCCCCTTCCACCGCGACGCCGAGGTCGCGCCTGGCGAGACGGTCCATGATCGAGGTCAGGGCAACGATGGGCCGGGCGACCGACCTGGTCATGGCGACGCCGGCGATCAGGCAGAGGAGCGCCACGAAGGCGATGGCCCCCAGGATCCAGTTCTGCGCCCCGACATAGGTGGCCCGTCCGGAGTCCGCCGCCTTCGTGGCGTTCTCGACGTTGGAGGCGGTCAGCTCGTTGACGAGCGCGTTGCTCTCCTCATAGGCCTTGCGCGATTGCTCCCGGTAGATGCCGGTGGCCTTCTCATTCTCGTTGGCGCGGGACGGGGGAAGAAGCGTGTCCCGGCTGATCGTCATGTAGCGGTCCCAGGAGGCTTCCCAGCGCTTGAAGGTCTGGGTTTCAAAGCCGGTGGTCAGCAGCGGCTCGTACTTCCGCCTGGCCTCGGCCAAGCGCTTCAGGGTCACCGCCATTTCCTTTTCGACCTCGGCCATCTCCGCGGGGTAGAGGGCCAGGATGTGGGAGGCCTCCAGGATGCGGTAGTCGCTCATCGCGCTGTCAATCTCGCCGATGGCGGTGACGCTGGGCAGCCAGTTGGCTCGGATGTCCTCGGCGGCCCGGTTGACGGTGCTCAGCCGGTCGACGGCGAACAGTCCCAGGGCGATGGACATCAGCAGGACCGCAATCGTGGCGGCGACCACCTTGGTCCGGATGGTCATGGAACTCAGCATGGACATGGCGCGTGTCTC
Source organism: Azospirillum formosense (assembly GCF_040500525.1). Taxonomy (NCBI): domain Bacteria; kingdom Pseudomonadati; phylum Pseudomonadota; class Alphaproteobacteria; order Rhodospirillales; family Azospirillaceae; genus Azospirillum; species Azospirillum formosense. Next base: position 321,550 of record NZ_CP159402.1, read on the forward strand.
TTTCCCCGGAAACGAAGCCGTGGCTATCGATTGTATTGAGTCTGAACGAAAGGATTCGGCAGACCAGGCGCCCGTGCGTCGGGCGTTGGACTTGCCGTGATCAAATGATTGAACAACAGATGTTAAAAAAAGATGCAAGACCGGCGCGGCGCGGTCTGCGTGGCTTTGTTCAACGATGTCTTTGTTTCAGAAGGATGAACGGCCGGAGAGGCGCGTGCGGGCAGCGCAGGTCACGCCACGGTTCAGACGGGCGGCGCGTAGGTGGCCAGCAGGAAGGACAGGGTGACGACGCTGGCGATGGTGGACATCAGGATCGCGGCGGAGGTGCGCTCCACATAAATGCGGTACTGGCTGGCCACCACGAAGGTCAGGGCGCCGGTGGGCAGTCCGGCGAGGATGATGGCCGACCCGGCCCAGAAGGGGTCCAGCGGGAACAGGGTCCGGATGAGGAGCCAGGCCAGCGCCGGCTGCACCACCAGCTTCAGGGCGCTGATCCAGCCGGCCTCCAGCAGGTTGGCCTTCAGGCTCTGGGTCGCCAGGAACAGGCCGATGGCGAACAGGGCGCAGGGACCGGCGGAGGCGCCCATCAGGTCGCAGTAGATGGCGATCGGGCGCGGCACCGGCACGCCGGACAGGAGGACCGACCAGGCGAGCCCCAGGGCCGTGGAGATGATCAGCGGGTTCTTGACCAGCGCCCGGCCGACGTCGCGCAGCGCCTTGCCGATGCCGCCGCCCTGGCTGTTGGCGAACTCCAGCCAGATCACCGCGATGCCGACCATGATCGCGCTCATGATGACGGTGGCGAGGATGGCCGGGGCCAAGTGGTCGGGGCCGAAGGCCGCCAGGAACAGCGGGATGCCCATGTAGCCGGTGTTGGAGAAGCAGGCGTTCAGACCCTGCATGCACTGAATCTGCGTCCGTTCCCGGTGGATCAGCCAGCCGAGCAGGGCGCCCAGCGCGTAGACCGCCAGCATCGAGCCGAGGAAGGCGCCGATGAAGGGGCCGTTGAAGATCTCCGGCAGCGAGCGTTTGGCCGTGCCGAGGAACAGCACCGGCGGCAGGGCCATCCAATAGACGAACTTGTTCAGCGCCTCCGACGAGGCGGGACCGAGCAGCTTCGCCTTACCGGAGAGGACGCCCGCCAGGATGATGGCGAAGACCGGGAGCGCCACGTTGAAGACCACCGACATGGGGGCGGACCTTAAGGGGCAACCCGTCCCCTGTCGAGGGACCCACCCGTCCGCCCCGGGCATAGCTCCCTTGCCGGCGCTCGCTCCCTTGACGGCGCGCGGGGGGCGGGCAAGATTGGGCGGGGCCCTTTTTCCGCAGGAGTTTCGATGATCAACCATCACAGCGCGCTCATCTACGTCATGGTGCTGGTGTCGGCGTGCGACGGCGACATGACGGACGCGGAGCTTGAGGCCATCGGCGAGAACGTTCGCTATCTGCCGATCTTCAAGGATTTCGACATCGACCGGCTGACCGACGTGACCCGGGAATGCTCCGGCCTGCTGGCCGACGCCGACGGGCTGGAGACGACGCTCCAGATCGTCAAGGAGGCCATTCCGTCCAGGCTGTCCGAGACCGCCTACGCGCTCGCCTGCGACATCGCCGCGGCGGACCCGTCGGCCTCGCAGGAGGAACTGCGCATGCTGGAGCTGATCCGGCACAAGCTGGGCGTGGACCGGCTGTGCGCCGCCGCCATCGAACGCGGCGCGCGGGCGCGCCACACCCGCCTGTGACGGACCGGGACATGACCGGACAGAGCGGTCTGGCGGGACGGACGATCGGCTTCATCGGGCTGGGCCTGATGGGCCGGCCGATGGCCCGCAATCTGGCGAAGGCCGGCGCGGCCCTGGTGATCAGCAGCCGCAGCCCCGGCCCGGTGGAGGAGCTGGCGGCCGAGGGCATGAGCCCCGCCGCCGGGCCGGCCGAGGTCGCCGCCCGCGCCGATTCCATCGTTCTGATGCTGTCGGACACGGTGGCGGTCGAGGCGGTGGCGGCATCCCTGATGGACGCGCTGCGGCCCGGCCATCTCGTCATCGACATGGGCACCACGGCGGTCGGGGCGACCCGCAAGCTGGCCGAGGCCGTCCGCGCCAAGGGAGCCGACTGGGTGGACGCCCCGGTGTCCGGCGGCACGGTGGCGGCGGAGGCCGGCAGCCTGACGATCATGGCCGGCGGCACGGAGGAGGCCTTCGCCCGCGCCCTGCCGCTGTTCCAGGCGATGGGCCAGCGCATCACCCATGTCGGCGGCAGCGGGGCCGGTCAGGTCGCCAAGATGGCGAATCAGGTGATCGTCGCGCTGAGCATCGGCGCGGTGGCGGAAGCCCTGGCGCTGGCCAAGGCGGCGGGGGTGGAGCCGGGCAAGGTCCGCGACGCCATCCGCGGCGGCTTCGCCGAATCGCGCATTCTGGAGCTGCACGGCCAGCGCATGGTCTCCGGCGACTTCACGCCGGGCGGCCGTGTGGTCACCCAGATCAAGGACCTCAAACAGGCGGAGGAGTTGGCGGAGCAGTCCGGCATCCAGCTTCCCGCGCTGGGCCTCAGCCTGGAGCTGTTCGAGCTGCTGGCCGAGCAGGGCGACGGTGGGCTGGACCACTCCGCCTTGTACCGGCTGTTTGCAAGGGAATCGTGAAGGACGCGTTTGCCGAGTGTTCGGCTCGATGAGAACTGGCTTGCAAGCGAGGGCATAGACTTCCATGCCGACAAGGGGTGGTGACTTGCTGCAGGCCAGTTTTTTCGTATCCTGGTCAATCGTCGGAGCGTTGATCGGCTTTATCGTCGCGGCATGGGAAGGAAGCGTGGCAGGCGCCGCCCTTGGACTCCTGCTTTCCCCCAATCTGGCCGGGCGCCTTGTCGTCGGGAAGCGCCACAGAGCTTCAAACGATGCGGTCGCGTCATGGCATCGCACCAAAGCCTGCATCTTCCTGCTCAGCGGCTGCTTTTTCGTTTTCTCGCTCGGTGTCGTGTTTTTCGATTCACTGCCTGGCAATCCGATACGAAGCCGCTGTGTGGCGTATTCGTCAGTCTGTGGGTATGGAGCGAACCTGGGAGTTCTCCAATTTATCGGAGATGTATCATCGTCGATGATTGATTGGTTTGGGTTTTCTGGAGGCCGGATGCGTTCATTCGGCATCGTTCATGGGTATCTCTCGTTCTTTGTTATGAATTTTCTAGTGTTCTTCATGATCTTTGTCTTGTATTTGGTGTATTTCTTTGTGTTCCGGCTCAGGCTTAGCTGGGAAGATATGTTCTTTGGGCGTCATTTTGAAGGATGGAAATTTCTTTTCCTTGTGGCTGCGTGTCTTCTCTTTGTCTGTTGGGACACATATTCCGTGCTGCGCGCCTACATCAGTGTGCCTGACAGTGATATTGCCATGGCCCACAGAAAAATATTTTCTTCATATGGAAGAACAGCGTTTTGGTTTGCTTTGAACGCACAGATTATTTGGGTAGTGGCTAAAGTGTTTTTGTTGCTCCTTGCTCAGTCCTTTGCAAGGTTTGCCCGATAGCCGCGACCGCGTCGTGGGTTGGGCGTGCGCAACGTTGGCGCGCCTGTTCGTCAAACAGGGCCGTCAGGCGCCGGTCGGGTCGCCTCGGCCGGAGCCGTCAAGGGCCAGATGCAGCAAGGGGAACGGGCGGCCGCTGTCGTCCAGCGCGGAGCGCCCGACCTCCCGGAAGCCGAGGCGCCGATAGAAGGCCCGGGCGGCGCTGTTCTGCTCGTTCACATCGACCGTCAGGTCCGGTCCATCCACCAACGCGCGGGCGACCAGGGCGCGGCCGATCCCCCGGCCGTGCCACGCCGGATCGACGAACAGCGTGTCGATCTTGCGCCCGGTCATGCCCAGGAAGCCGACCGGCCGGTCGTCGCCGTCCACCGCGACCAGCAGCGCCGCCGCCGGAAGATATTGGTCGCGCACGAGGTCGGCGTAGAAGCCGATGTCCTCCTCGCTCAGGAAGTCGTGCGTGCTGCGCACCGCGGCGAGCCAGACGGCAAAGAGGACCGGGGCGTCGTCCGGACGGGAGGGGCGGATCGTGATCACGCGTCGAGATAGTCCTTCACCAGCAGCTCGGCGATCTGCACGGCGTTGAGCGCGGCGCCCTTGCGCAGGTTGTCGGTGGCGGCCCAGAAGGACAGGCCGTTGTCCACCGTGTAGTCCTCGCGGATGCGGCTGACGAAGACCGGGTCGTCGCCGGCGACCTCGACCGGGGTGATGTAGCCGTCGTTCTCCTGCTGGTCGATCACCTGCATGCCCGGCGCCTTGCGCAGGATGCGGCGGGCCTCCTCGGCGGTCAGCGGCTCGACGCACTCGATGGTGATGGCGGCGGCATGGCCGATGAAGACGGGGACGCGGACGCAGGTTGCGCTCACCTTGATCTTGGGATCGAGGATCTTCTTCGTCTCGACGTTCAGCGCCCACTCGTCCCGCGTCGCGCCGTCCTCCATGAAGGGGCCGACGTGGGGGATGACGTTGAAGGCGATCTGCTTGGAGAAGACGGACTTCTGCACCGGGTCGTTGACGTAGATGGCGCGGGTCTGGCCGAACAGCTCGTCCATGCCTTCCTTGCCGGCGTCCGAGGCCGCCTGGTAGGTGGAGACGACGACGCGGCCGATCGTGGCCTGTTCGTGCAGGGGTTTCAGCGCCATGGCCAGGAGGACGGCCGCGCCGCCGGGGCTGGCGACGATGTTCTTCGCCGCGTAACCGGCCAGCGCGTCGGCGTTGACCTCCGGAACCACCAGAGGGACGTCGGGGTCCATGCGGAACTGCGGGCTGGAGTCGATCACCACGGCGCCCGCCGCGGCGGCGCTCGGCGCGTGGGCCGCCGAGACCTTGGCGTCCGCGGCGAACAGCGCGATGTCCACGCCCGAGAAATCGAAGCGGACGACGTCCTGGACCTTCAGCACCTCGTCCTCGCCGAAGGACACCTCCTTGCCGACGGCGCTGTCGGCGGCCAGGGCGATCACCGCGTCGGCCGGGAACCGGCGGTCGGCGAGGGTGGCCAGCATTTCCCGTCCGACGTTGCCGGTGGCGCCGACGACCGCGACTGTGTAGCCCATGGCGGTTAATCCCTGTGATCTGCGGTGCGAAGAGGGCTTGAGGTATGCGGTTCCCAATGGAATTGCAACAGCGCCCGCGTTGTGACACCGTGTCCGCCCTATCACGAACGACCGCGACCGGCACACCGGGGCATGGCCACTCCGCTCGAAGACATCATCGCCAAGGCGATCAAGGACGCGGACAAGTCCTTCTTCAACGAGGACTACACCAAGCAGGCGCGCTCGGTGATGAACGCGCTGAAGAAGGCCGGCTACGAGGTCGCCCCCATCCGCCCGCCCGAGGGGCTGGTGGAGTGGGCCAAGGAGAACATCCCCTTCGGCCGGCTGCGTCCGGCGGAGCTGATTACCCAGATGTATTCGATGATGGTGGAGAATGTTCGCCGCTTCGACAAGTAATAGGCTGAACGGCAAAACGGCGTTTGCGCCCTGGTAATACCAGCTGCAGCAAAGCCCGTTAGTTTTCAGGCACTTCCCGCGGTGCGCCATTTTGGCCACGGCCAAGTCCCTGCCGTTGACTCGTGTGCGGTAGAGGCGTAATTCAATCGCCAAACACAGCAGGGCTTAAAACTTTCGGTCTCGCATCACCCGCCGTCGCGGCAACAGCCCTCCTTGCCGCGACCGGTCGCCGAACTGAGGACGACGCAATGGCAAACGGCAGCGGTCGGCCGCTCTCCCCGCATCTGCAAGTCTACAAACTCCCCAGGACCGCGATCCTGTCCATCACGCACCGCATCACGGGCGTGGGGCTGGCCGTCGGTACCCTTCTGCTGACCTGGTGGCTGGTCGCCGCCGCCACCAGCCCCGCCGCGTACGAGCGCGCGCAGCACTTCATCGGCTCGTTCTTCGGGCTGCTGCTTATGTTCGGCTGGTCGCTGGCGCTCTACTACCACCTGTGCAACGGCATCCGGCATCTGGTGTGGGACGCCGGCAAGGCGTTCGAGCTGAGCGAGGCCGACCGCGGCAACCAGATCGTCATCGGTGCGGCGGCCGTGCTGACCGTGCTGACCTGGATCATCGGCCTGGCCGTGTGGTGAGGAGAGAAGACATGGCGTCCAACAGCAAGACCCTCCGCTCGCCGCTGCAGATCGCGCGCGGCCTGGGCTCCGCCAAGCACGGCACCGAGCATTGGTGGCACCAGCGCGTGACCGCCATCGCCCTTGTTCCGCTGACCATCTGGTTCGTCTTCGGCGTGATCCGCCATCTGGGCGCCGACCACGCGGCCTTCGTCGCGTGGCTGCAGTCGCCCTTCTCGGCGCTGATGATGGTGCTGACCGCCGTGGTCACCTTCCACCACGCCCAGGGCGGGCTGCAGGTGGTGATCGAGGACTACGTGCACAACGAGATGGCGAAGATCCTGAGCATCCTGGCCGTGAAAGCCCTGTGCTTCGTGCTGGGTGCCGCCTGCGTCATCGCCGTCCTCAAGATTTCGTTCGGAGCCTGACGAGCCATGGCCGCCTACGATATTATCGATCATTCCTATGACGTCGTCGTCGTCGGTGCCGGCGGCGCGGGCCTGCGCGCCACCTTCGGCATGGCCGAGAAGGGCCTGAAGACGGCGTGCATCACCAAGGTCTTCCCGACCCGCTCGCACACCGTGGCCGCCCAGGGCGGCATCTCGGCGGCGCTCGGCAACATGAGCGAGGACGACTGGCGCTTCCACATGTACGACACCGTCAAGGGGTCGGACTGGCTGGGCGACCAGGACGCCATCGAGTACATGTGCCGCGAGGCCATTCCGGCGATCATCGAGCTGGAGCACTACGGCGTGCCCTTCTCGCGCACGCCGGAAGGCAAGATCTACCAGCGCGCCTTCGGCGGCATGACCGCCCATTACGGCAAGCAGCAGGCCTACCGCACCTGTGCGGCCGCCGACCGCACCGGCCACGCCATCCTGCACACCCTCTACCAGCAGTCGCTGAAGCACGAGGCGGAGTTCTTCGTCGAGTATTTCGCGCTCGACCTCATCATGGAGGACGGCGTCTGCAAGGGCGTGGTGGCCTGGAACCTCGACGACGGCACCATCCACCGCTTCCGCGCCCAGCTCGTCGTGCTGGCCACGGGCGGCTACGGCCGCGCCTACTTCTCCGCCACCTCGGCCCACACCTGCACCGGCGACGGCGGCGGCATGGTGCTGCGCGCCGGCCTGCCGCTGCAGGACATGGAGTTCGTGCAGTTCCACCCGACCGGCATCTACGGCTCCGGCTGCCTCATCACCGAGGGCGTGCGCGGCGAGGGCGGCTACCTCACCAACTCCAACGGCGAGCGCTTCATGGAGCGCTACGCGCCGTCGGCCAAGGACCTCGCCTCGCGCGACGTGGTGTCCCGCTCGATGACCATCGAGATCCGCGAGGGCCGCGGCGTCGGTGAGCACAAGGACCACATCCACCTGCACCTGGAGCATCTCCCGCCGGAGATCATCCACCAGCGCCTGCCCGGCATCGCCGAGACGGCCAAGATCTTCGCCGGCGTGGACGTCACCAAGGAACCGATCCCGGTTCTACCGACGGTGCACTACAACATGGGCGGCATCCCCACCAACTTCCGGTGCGAGGTGGTCAACCCGACTGCCGAGGACCCGGATCGCGTGGTGCCCGGCCTGATGGCCATCGGCGAGGCGGCCTGCGTGTCGGTGCACGGCGCGAACCGCCTGGGCTCCAACTCGCTGCTCGACCTCGTGGTGTTTGGCCGTTCGGCGGCCATCCGCGCCGCCGAGATCGTCGAGAAGGGCAAGTCGGTGTCGTCGTCCGCCGCCGCGACCGACGTCGCCCTGGAGCGCTTCGACCGCATCCGCAACGCCAAGGGCTCCATCAAGTCGTCGGAGCTTCGCCTGGAGATGCAGCGGACCATGCAGAACAACTGCGCGGTCTTCCGCACCGGCGAGGTGCTGGAGGAGGGCGTCAAGCTCATCGACCAGACCTTCGCCAAGAAGAGCGACATGGCGATCAGCGACCGTTCGCTGGTCTGGAACTCCGACCTCGTCGAAGCCATCGAACTGGACAACCTGCTGTACCAGGCGGTCGCCACGCTCCACTCGGCGAAGAACCGTCCGGAGAGCCGCGGCGCCCACGCCCGCGAGGATTATCCGGACCGCGACGACGAGAACTGGATGAAGCACACCGTCATCGAGGTGTCGGACAAGGGTGAGACGAAGATCGGGTACCGCCCGGTCCATCTCTACACCCTGACCGACGAGGTGCAGGTGTTCCCGCCCAAGGCCCGCGTCTACTAAGGCGGCAAGAGCAAGGCAAGGATACGAACCATGGTCGAATTCAACCTGCCCGCCAATTCCAAGGTCGGCGTCGGCAAGACCATCAACGCCGCCAGCGGCGCCAAGCGGGCGAAGACCTTCAAGATCTACCGCTGGTCGCCGGATGACGGGCAGAACCCGCGGGTCGACACCTACGTCGTCGACCTCGACAAGTTCGGCCCGATGATCCTGGACGCGATCATCTACATCAAGAACAACATCGACTCGACCCTGACCTTCCGGCGGAGCTGCCGCGAGGGCATCTGCGGGTCCTGCGCGATGAACATCGACGGCACCAACACGCTGGCCTGCCTGAAGGCCATCGAGGAGGTGAAGGGCGACGTCAAGATCTACCCGCTGCCGCACATGCCGGTGGTCAAGGATCTCGTCCCCGACCTGAAGCACATCTACGCCCAGCTCGCCTCGATCAAGCCGTGGCTGCAGTCGCAGTCGCCGGCCCCGAGCCGCGAGCGCCTGCAGTCGCCGGAGGACCGCGCCAAGCTGGACGGCCTCTACGAGTGCATCCTGTGCTTCTGCTGCTCGACCTCTTGCCCCAGCTACTGGTGGAACGGCGACCGCTACCTCGGCCCGTCGATCCTGCTCCAGGCCTACCGCTGGATCGTGGACAGCCGCGACGAGATGACGGGCGAGCGCCTCGACAACCTCGAGGATCCGTTCCGCCTCTACCGCTGCCACACCATCATGAACTGCACCAAGGCGTGCCCGAAGGGCCTGAACCCGGCCAAGGCCATCGCCGAGATCAAGAAGCTGATGGTTCAGCGCCGCTGATCCGTCCGCTTCGGTTCGTTGATGAGGAACGGGGCGCCTCCGCAAGGGGGCGCCCCGTTTTCTTTGGCCGTTCGGCGTCTGCGTTTACGCGAAGTCGGGATCGGTGGGCCGGGACGGCGGCAGGTCGTCGTTGGGCAGGGGGGAGGGCATGTCCTCCTGCGGGCCGGGAGTCGGCAGGTCCGGGTTGTCGGTGAGAGGGCCCGGGGTGGGAAGGTCCTGACCCGGCGGCGGGAAGGGCGGGGCCGCGCGCAGCGGCTGCGGAAAGGCGCTCGAATAGGTCCAGCCCATGGATCGGTCGCTCCCGAAGTGATGAGGGTGTCCTTCATCAACCGTCCGGCTGGCCCGTCTGCGCAGGTTGACCGGCGGCGATGAGGGGGTATGCTTTTCGAGGGATCGAACCATCCGGATAGAACCAACCCGAAGCCAAAAAGGGAGAGGATCATGGGCAGCACGGCCGGTCAGGCGTTGAGCTACATCCAGGGCGAATGGATCGCGGGCAACCCCGCCATCGTCGGCCCGATGACTCACGCGCTCTGGCTGTCTTCGGTCGTCTTCGACGGCGCCCGCGCCTTCCAGGGCGTGGCCCCCGACCTCGACCGCCACTGCGCCCGCGTCGTGCGCTCCGCCCAGGTGATGGGCCTCGCCCCCATGCTGACCGCCGGGGAGATCGAGGAGCTGTGCTGGGACGGCATCCGCCGCTTCCCCAAGGAGGCCGAGCTGTACATCCGGCCGATGTTCTACGCGGAGGAGGGCTTCGTCGCCCCCGACGCCGAGAGCACGCGCTTCGTGCTGTCGGTCTACGAGGCGCCACTGCCCAGCGCCGCCGGCTTCACCGCCGGGCTGTCCAGCCGCCGCCGCCCGGTGCCGGACATGGCGCCGACCGAGGCCAAGGCCGCCTGCCTCTACCCCAACGCCGGACTGGCCCTGAAGGAGGCGCGGGAGCGCGGCTTCGACAACGCCATCATGCTCGACCCCATCGGCAACGTGGCGGAATTCGCGACGGCCAACCTGTTCATCGCCAAGGACGGGGTGGTGCGCACGCCGGTGCACAACGGCACCTTCCTCAACGGCATCACCCGCCAGCGCGTGATCGCCCTGCTGCGCGACGACGGCGTGACGGTGGAGGAGGCCAGCCTGAGCCCCCGCGACGTGCTGGAGGCGGACGAGGTGTTCTCGACGGGCAACTACGCGAAGGTGGTGCCGGTTACCCGCGTCGAGGAGCGCGCCCTGCAGCCCGGTCCCCTGGCGGCGCGGGCGCGGGGCCTCTATTGGGAGTTCGCCTTCCGCTGACCCTTTTCGGCCCACACGGAACGCCGGCTTTCGGGCGGTATGCGGCCCGAAAACCGGCTTGATGGGTGGTTCATTCCGCGGCATGATTCCTTCGAACGGTGGCCTGGCCCACCGACGGAAACGGTCGAGGGGGAAAGGGAATGCAATTCCGCGAACGGCGCCGCGTGATCCAGGTGATCCGCACCGTCTACGATCCGGACTTGAAGCGCGGCCGCTCGGAACTGGTCGGGAAGATCGACAAGGCCGCGCCCGCGGTCACCGACAAGCTGCAGAAGAACTGCACGCCGGAAGAACTGTCGGAAGTCCTCAGCTATCTGGACGACCGCCACCACCGCCTGCGCAACGAGGCGGTGCGCGCCGGGGCGGAAACCCTGCCGGCCCAGATGCGGGAGGCGGCGGAGTATTTCCGCACCCACCGCGACGACGACGCGCGGGCCTTCGCCACGGACATCCGCATGGCGTGGGAGGAGTTGAAGACGGCCCTGCGCGAGGCCGGCTTTTCAAAGAGCAAGGTGTTGAAGAGGGGCGTCGAGCGAGCGGAGGCGGAGCGGGCGGAGGCGCCGGTGCCCTCCGCGCCCTTGGTCGTGGAGGACGCGGCTGGTCCGATGACGTCCCCATCCCCCGCGGCGCCGGTGCGCAAGCCGCGCGCAAAAAAGGCGCGGACCACGCCCGCCGCGGTGGAGGGGACGGCCCCGGAAGCGGACGGGACCGGAGCCCCACCGGCGGCCTGAGAACCGCGCCGCTTCACCCGTCGATGCGGACCAGCGCGCTGGCGGCGTTGCGGTGATGGGTCAGCGAGGCGACGAGCCGGGCCAGCCATTCATCGGTGATGACCCGGTCGACGGGCAGGGTGCGGCGGCGGCGCGCCGAGCCCCGACGCGCCTCCGCGGCCAGCCGGTTGTGCAGGCGAAGCGCGGCGGCGTGGGCCAGGGTGGCGCAGCGCTCCGCCCCGCCGAGAACCGCCGTCCGCAGAGCGCCGCGCGGCGGCGTGTCGTCGTGATGACGTTCCAACTCTTCCAGAAGGGACGGGCCGGGAGGCGTTCTGGCGATGCCGGTCATGATCGGACATTGGATCATGCCGCCGCGATTGTAAAGGAAAAATATCCTAGGACGGTGTGCCGCCGCCGTGACGCTTACTGGCTCGCCCAGACGATGCGGGCCATCCAGGCGACCTCGGCGCGCGGGATGCTGCGGTCCGGATGGGCGCGGTTGATGGAGATCAGCTCGATCTTGGTGGCGGTTTCGCGGACAAGCTGCTTCGCCATTACCTCGCCGCCCTTGGTGCGGACGACGACACGGTCGTTGCGCCGGATCTGCGCGGCGGGCGAGACGATGATGGTGTCGCCGTCGCGGTACACGGGGTCCATGCTGTCCCCGGCGATCTCCAGCGCGTAGGCGTGGGGGTCGCCGATGCTGGGGAACAGAAGCTCGTCCCAGCCCACGCCGGAGGGAAAGCCGGCGTCGTCGAAAAAGCCGGCGTTGCCCGCCTGCGCGTAGCCGATGACCGGCACCCGTTGCAGCGAACCCGCGCCGGCGGAATCGCCGACGAGGCTGACGAATTCCGACAGCGACGCGCCGGTCGCCTCCAGAACCTTGGACACGCTCTCCGTCGAGGGCCAGCGGAGCTTGCCGTCGCCGGTGGTCCGCTTGCTCTTGTTGAAGGTCGTCGGGTCCAGCCCCGCGCGCCGCGCAAGCCCGGAGGCCGACAGCCCGTGCTGGGCCGCGAGGCGGTCGATCGCCCGCCAGATGTCCGCATGTTTGAGCATGGGAGGATAATCACATAATCGCGCCGGGCAGTCCCTAGGAACCTATTCATATTTTCCTTGACGGAGGACTTTAATCAGTACATAACGTGAACATGTGTTCGCCAGCCGCGCGCACCGCGGCCCATCCGGCGCTCCGCCCGAGAGCGAAGCTGCGCCCGCGAACGCATTAGCTGCAATTCCGAGGGAGACCCGCGCATGGTCCAACGCCGCAACACGTCCATGGTCCTGTCCGACGCCGTCGGGGAACCATTCGTCAGCGCGGAGGAAGCGTGGTTCTGGTCGGTCCAGGCGCAGGACGCCAAGGCCGCCGGCGCCCGCATCGCCGCCGGGCGGGGGCTGGTCCAGCGCCCGTGCGAGCCCGGCGACGTGCTGTGCGCGGTGGACCGGCTGTACCGCCGTCGCCTGCTGATCCGCGACCATCTGCATGTGCTGGTCCATTACGGGCGCCGGCTGATGGCGCCGGACCCGGCGCGCTACCGCGAGCAGCGCGCCCACACGCTGTGGCGGGAGGCGTTCGACCGGCTCCGTCCCGTGCTGCGCGAGAAGGGGATCGTCCAATGAGCACGCCGATGCCGCAGCCCTGCCGGATGGTCCCCGGCCGGCCGGGAGCGGACGCGCCGCGCGCCTGGGTGGTCTTCCGGGGCGAGGCGGAGCTGTGGTGGCTGCGCCTGCTGAAGCCGGGATTCCGCCACTGCTTCGCGCTGCTCCACGACGGGCGCCGCTGGGTGATCGTCGATCCGCTCTCGCCCTTCACCGACGTGTCGGTCCTCGACCTGCCCGCGGCCTTCGACCTGCCGGGCTGGTACCGCGGGTTGGGGATGGCGGTGACCCCGGCGCCGCTGCGGCGCGGCCTGACCCGGGCGGCCCCCTGGGGACCCTTCACCTGCGTGGAGGCGGTCAAGCGCCTGCTGGGGCTCCACGCGCCGGGGGTCCTGACGCCCTGGCAGCTCTACCGGCGGCTGACGCGGCCCGCCGCCGCATCCTGATCCGTGCCGCCGCGTCCCATCACGAACGAGGAATCCCTGTCCATGGCGAACCTGTTCAAAGCGCCGCGGCCGACGGCGCCACCCGCGCCCGCCCCGGAGCCCGCCTCGGTCCCCGTCCCCCAACCCGTGCCGACGCCCGCCCCGGAGCCCATCCCCGTGCCGCCCCCGGCACCGCCGCCCGCGGAGGCACCGGCGCCGGCGCCCGTCACGACGCCCTGGTGGAACACGGTCCCGGACCCGCTTCCCGAACCCGCCGCCCCGGTGGTGGAGGCGCCCGCCGCCACGCCGCCGCCCGCCGCCGCTCCGGCCACCCCGGCCACCGAGGAGGAGAAGGACCCGGCCAAGGCCGCCGAGGCGCTGATCCAGCGGCGCAACCGCGGACGGGCGGGGACGGTCCAGACCTCCTGGCGGGGAGCGCTCGACGTCGGTCCGCTGGTGCCGCTGCGCAAGCGCCTGCTGGGGGAGTGAGACCATGCCCGAGATCACGCCCGACACCGCTCGGGAGCGCCGCAAAGCCGGCGGCCCCCCGTCGCCGAACGCGCCGGAGCGGCTGCTCGAACGCTACCGGGCGGCGCGGGAGCGCCGGTCGGTCTGGGAAAGCCACTGGCAGGACTGCTACGACCACGCCCTTCCCAACGGCCAGCCCTTCCGCGGCGGCGGCACGCCCGGCGAGCGGCGGGTGGACCGGCTGTTCGACGGAACCGCGCCGGACGCGGTGGAGCAGCTCGCCGCCAGCCTGCTGGCCGAGCTGACCCCGCCCTGGTCGCGCTGGTTCGGGCTGCAGCCCGGCCCGTCGCTGCCGGACGGCGAGCGCGACCGCGTGGCCCCGATGCTCGACCGCGCCGCCGGCATCCTGCAGGCGCATGTCGACCGCTCCAACTTCGCCGTGGAGATCCATCAGGCCTTCCTCGACCTCGTGACGGTGGGCACCGCCTGCCTGCTGATGGAGGAAGCCCCGCCCGGCGGCGCCTCCAGCCTGCGCTTCGCCGCGGTGCCGCTGGCCGAGGCGGTGCTGGAGGAGGGGGCGGACGGGCGGCTGGACGGCACCTTCCGGCGCAGCGAGGCGACGCTGGCCCAGATCGAGCGGCGCTTTTCCGGCGTGACCATCCCGGACGCGGTGCGGGAACGCGGCGCCGCGGAGCCGGACAGCCGCTTTCCGCTGGTCGAGGCGGTGCTGCCGGACGGGCTGGCCTACCGCTGGACGGTGGTCCTGGACAGCGGGCTGGCCGATCCGGCCACGCTGGCCGAGGGGCGCTTCGCGCAATCGCCCTTCATCAACTTCCGCTGGCTGAAGGCCCCGGGGGAAACCTATGGCCGGTCGCCGGTCATGAAGGCGCTGCCCGACATCAAGACCGCCAACAAGGTGGTCGAGCTGGTGCTGAAGAACGCCTCCGTCGCCGTCACCGGCATCTGGCAGGCCGACGACGACGGGGTGCTGAACCCCGCCACCATCCGGCTGGTGCCGGGGACGATCATCCCCAAGGCGGTGGGGTCGGCCGGGCTGACGCCGCTCGCCAATCCCGGGCGGTTCGACGTGTCGCAGCTCGTGCTCGACGATCTGCGGGCGCGCATCCGCCACGCGCTGCTCGCCGACCGGCTGGGGCCGCTGGACCAGCCGCGCATGACCGCGACCGAGGTCGTCGAACGCTCCGCCGAGATGGCGCGGCTGCTCGGCGCGACCTACGGGCGTCTGCAGGCGGAGCTGCTGACCCCGCTGGTGCTGCGCGCCGTCGGCATCCTGCGCCGCCGCGGCGAGATCCCCGACATCGCGGTCGACGGGCGCACGGTCGCTCTGCAGCACCGCTCCCCGCTGGCCCAGGCGCAGGCGCAGCGGGACGTGCAGGCGACGCTGCGCTGGCTGGACACCGCCCGCCAGCTCGGCCCGGAGGCGCTGTCCGCGGTGGACGTCGCGGCGACCGCGCGCTGGCTGGGCGAGGCCTTCGGAGTGCCCGCCAAGCTGGTGCGGGCGGAGGCGCCCCATGGCTGATCCGGCCGGCCGGACCCGCAGCGGCTGGGACTGGCTGGAGGGTGTGCCGCCCGCCGAGGCCGTTCCGGCCGGCGACCCGGCGCCCAGCTTCGCCCGCTGCTTCGCCGGGCCGGATGGCACCCGGGTGCTGGCGACGCTGAGGGCGATGACCGTGGACCGCACGCTCGGCCCCGACGCCTCCGACGCCGCGCTGCGCGATCTGGAGGGCCAGCGCCGTCTCGTCGCCCTGATCCTCGCCCTGACCGCCCGCGGGCAGGGCGCCTGAGTCGTTCATCGATCCTGTGTCTTTCATCGATAAGGAGCAAGCCATGGCCGACAACCTGCTGACCTCGCCCGTTCCCGGCGCCCCGCCCGCGGTGCCCGAAAAGTTCCGCGACCCGGAGACCGGGGCGGTGCGCGTGGAGGCGCTTCTGAAGTCCTATCTGGAGCTGGAGCGCAAGCTGTCCGCCCCCGCCTCGCCTCCCGGCGGCGGCGAGGGGGCGGGCCTGCTGAAGGCGCCGGGCGTGCCGGACGGGCCGGAGGGCTATTGCATCGCCTGCGACCACGGCCTGTTCGAGCCGGACCCGGCGGTCAACGGCCGCCTGCACGGCGCCGGCTTCACGGCGGAGCAGGCGCAGCTCGTCTACGACCTTGCCGCCGAGCGGCTGGTCCCGCTGATCCAGGAGCTGGCCGCCGAGTTCCAGGCGGAGCGCGAGGTCGAACGGCTGTCCGCCCAGTTCGGCGGAGCCGAGCGCTGGCGGGAGGTCTCGCGCCAGCTCCACGCCTGGGCGGTGAAGAACCTGCCGCCCGCCGCGGTGGAGGGCCTGTCGACGACCTATGAGGGTGTGATGGCGCTTCACCGGATGATGACCGGCGGCGAGCCCGCCGCCCTGTCCATGCCGGCCGGCGCGCCGTCCGCCGGCGGGGAGGCGGAACTGCAGGCGCTGATGCGTGATCCCCGCTATTGGCGGGACCGCGATCCGACGGTGGTGTCGCGGGTGACCGACGGGTTCCAGCGCCTCTATCCGACCGGCTGACCGGCCGCCGGACCGCCGGCGCGGCCTTGCGGAAGGACCCGCGAAGCCGCGCCGGCTGGGCGAAATGTCGCAGCCGGTTTGAAAAGGACGACGGGGGACCAATGCGGTCAACTTGGACGTTGCGTGTTTGAAATAAAAAAGCGACGCTTTCGCGCAGAATGACAACCGCCCGGAAGCAGCCGGGCGTGACGATTGCCGCCGGGACCGTGATGACGCTGCGCCGCAAGATCCGCTGGCTGACCTGGGTCGGCCTGATCGGCTGCCTGATGGCGGCCATACCGGCGCTTTACCTGCTGCGCAGCGGATTGATCTCGGAACGGGAACGGCTGACCCACGCGCTGGTCGGGTCGGCGCACGCCATGCTTGGCGAGATCAACGCGTCCATCGAGGCGGGCGCCCTGGCGCGGGACGAGGGGCAGGGACAGGCGCGGCTGGCGCTGCGGGCGCTGGGGCGCGATCCCTTCCATGTCAGCGTCTTCACCGACGGGCGCGTGCCGGAGGGGTGGATGGACGAGGGCCATGCGGTCCGCGCCAGCCAGACCTTCGAGCCCTGGGGCTGGGCCATCGCGGCGGCCAGCGGGACCGACGACCTCGACCGCGAATTCGCCATGGAGGCCCTGGCCTTCGTCCTGTTCATCGCCGTTCTTCTGGTGCTGAGCTGGCCGCTGTCGGTGTTCCTGTCGCAGCATGTGCTGGGTCCCATCGAGGCGCTGTCGGAGCGGATGGAGCGGCTGACCGAAGGGCAGACCGGCATCGACATCCCCGGCCGCGACCGCAAGGACGAATTCGGCGCCATGGCCCGCGCCATGGAGTACTTCCGGCAGGCCGCCGAGGCGCTGATCGTGCGCGACGAGCGGCTGTACGGCATCATGAGCAACATCGGCGAAGCCATCGTGCTGGTGGGCGAGGACGGGCTGGTCGAAGAGCACAACCCGGCGGCCGTCGCGCTGTTCGGGGTGCCCGCGGAGCGGCTCGACGGCCATCGCTTCGCCGACCTGTTCGCGGAGGAGGACCGCGAGCGCGTCGCCCGGCTGCTCGGTCCGGGTGCGCCGGCCGGCGATGCCGCGGCGGGGGTGGGGACCGGCGGCCGCACCGAGCGCGCCGAGGAGCTGGTGATCGAGCGGGCGGACGGGCGGATCGACGCCTCGCTCTCCCTGTCCTGCCTGGACGTGCAGGGGCGGCGCAGCTACGTCTGCGCGCTGGCCGACATGACCGAGCGGCTGCGCCACGAGCGGGAGCTGCTGCGGCTGGCCACGCGCGACCGGCTGACCGGCCTGCCGAACCGCGCCCTCATCGAATCGCTGCTCGACACCTCGATCGAGCGGGCGCGGCGTCACGGCCGCCGCTTCGCGGTGCTGTGCCTGGACCTGTCGCGCTTCAAGCTGATCACCGACACGCTGGGCCACCACGCCGGGGACCTGCTGCTGCAGGAGGTCGCCTCGCGGATCGTCGTCACGGTGCGGGCCAGCGACACGGTGGGGCGCATCGGCACCGACGATTTCGCGGTGATCCTCGACGAGGTGGGCGAGGCGAAGGAGGCGGAGATCGCCGCCCAGCGCATCCTGGCCGCCTTCGACGAGCCGGTGCTGCTGATGGGGACGGAGCATTACGTCCGCCCGTCGATCGGCATCGCCCTGTTCCCCGACCACGCCGACAGCGCGCAGGAGCTGATCCGCTCCGCCGACACGGCGCTCTACGCGGCCAAGCGGGCCGGCGGCAGGCGCCACGCCTTCTTCCGCAAGGAGCTGGCCGACCAGGCGCACCGCCATCTGGCACTGGACCGCGACCTGCGGGCGGCGCTGGCGCGCGGGGAGTTCCAGCTCCACTACCAGCCCAAGGTGTCGCTGGTCGACCAGTCGCTGGAGGGGTTCGAGGCGCTTCTGCGCTGGGACAAGCCCGGCTTCGGCATGATCCCGCCCGGCGAATTCATCCCGGTCGCCGAGGACACCGGCTTCATCGTGCCGCTCGGCGACTGGGTGCTGGACGAGGCCTGCCGCCAGCTGCGCGACTGGATCGACCGCGGCCTGGAGCCGGTTCCGGTGGCCGTCAACATCTCGCCGCGCCACCTGCGCCAGCGCTCCGCCGAGGATTTCCGCCGCATCATCGACCGCCACCGCCTGTCGCCCGATCTGGTCGAGCTGGAGATCACCGAGGGCGCGGTGATGCAGGACATGGACCACGCCCTGTCGGTGCTGGCGGCGCTGAAGGCGATGGGCATCCGCGTGGCGGTGGACGATTTCGGCACCGGCCATTCCTCGCTGAGCTATCTGAAGCGGCTGCCGGTGACGACGCTGAAGATCGACCGCTCCTTCGTGAACGGCGTGCCGAGCGCGCGGGAGGACAACGGCATCGTCTCCACCATCATCGCCATGGCCGACATGCTGGGGCTCGACGTGGTGGCGGAGGGCGTGGAGAAGCAGGAGCAGGCCAATTTCCTGCGCCACCACAACTGCACCCTGGTCCAGGGCTGGCTGACGGGTCGCCCGGTCCCCGCCGGGCAGGCCGCCGATCTGCTGGCCATGCGCCTGCGCCGGACGGCGTGACGACGGGAAGGGCCGGGGGCCGTCGCCCCCGGACCGTCCCGTCCTGCTCCAGACGTCAGCGCAGCGCGCCCTTGACGTCCTCGTACTTGTCCTTCTGCCAGGACTCCAGGCCCTTGAGCTCGCTCTCCGTCATGTTGACGGTCAGGCGCTTGCCCTTCATGTGCAGCCGCTCCAGCGGCAGGACGACGTCCTTGTCGCTGATGTCGGCGACGTGGTCGACGTCGATCACCGCGTAGGTCTGGCCGCCCTTGCGGACGATGCCCTCGATCTCGGCGATGTCCTTGCCGTCGCTGCCGTAGACGTCCTTGCCCTTGAGCTGGGCCGCGGTCATCTTCGCGACCGCCGGGTCGAGCGAGCCGTGGGTGGCCGCGACCTGCCCGGTCGCCTTGTTGTTCGGAACCTCCTTGGCGGTGGTGCCGGACATGCTTTCGGCCAGGGCCGGCGTGGCCAGCAGAAGCGCCGCGACGCCGCAGGCGGTGATGATCGTCTTCATGAAGCGTATTCCTTTTTTATGCCGTGTTTTCGGGCCGTTGAGGCCAACCATTCAACAGCGTGGCTCCGGGGGATATTCCGCGCTCCAAGGGGGTAACGCGGCAAGCGAGGAGCGCTTGAATAAGGAAAATATTCTTGACATGAAAGGGCGAATGTCCTAGAAACGGTCTTGCCAACGCCCCTCGTGCGTCCCCTCACACGACGGGCCGCAGCATCCCGAACCTCCCCTCCACGCCTGTCCTGAAAAAGGCTGGCCGGACAACCGAAAGGCCCGGCCAGCCTCTTTCTTTTTTCGCGCTTCGCCCGCGGCCGGGCGCGCGTCCCCTCATCCTGTTCCGGGATCGGGCGCGCCTGACAACCGGGTGGCGGAATGCTTCCCGCCGGACGGGACCCCGCAGAACGCGAAAGGAATACAATCCAATGTCCACCTCGGTCGCTCAGGCTTTCGTCAAGCAGTTCGAACGCGAAGTGCACGACGCCTACCAGCGCATGGGCTCCAAGCTGCGCAACACGGTGCGCACCAAGAACAACGTCCAGGGCGCCTCCACCGTCTTCCAGAAGGTCGGCAAGGGCACCGCGTCGACCAAGGCGCGCCACGGCGCCGTCCCGGTGATGAACCTGGACCACACGCCGGTCGAATGCACCCTCTACGACTTCTACGCCGGCGACTGGGTCGACCGGCTGGACGAGCTGAAGACCAACATCGACGAGCGGCAGATCATCGCCAGCGCCGGCGCCTACGCGCTGGGCCGCAAGACCGACGAACTCATCCTCGGCGAGTTGAACCGGTCCACCAACTTCGCGGGCGGCGCCGGGGACGGCATGACCAAGGCGAAGGTGCTGACGGCCTTCGAGAAGCTGGGCGAGTCCGACGTGCCGGACGACGGGCAGCGCTACGCCGTCGTCGGCTGGAAGCAGTGGAGCCAGCTTCTGGGCATCGACGAGTTCGCCAGCACCGAATATGTCGGCGCCGACGAGTTGCCCTGGCGCGGCACGCAGGCCAAGCGCTGGCTGGGCACGCTGTGGATGCCCCATTCCGGCCTGAAGGCCGAGGGCGGGGTGCGGCTGTGCCACTGGTACCACAAGACGGCCGTCGGCCACGCCTCCGGCGCCGACGTGAAGACGGACATCTCGTGGCACGGGGATAGGGCCGCGCACTTCGTCAACAACATGATGTCGCAGGGCGCCGGCCTGATCGACGCGGCGGGCGTCGTGACCATGCGCTGTCTGGAAGCCTGACCCCGGACACCTGACGCTCCCCGCCGACGACCGATCTGGAGTTTTCCCCATGCCCTATCTTCCGAAGGACCTGAGCGTCCTCGCCTACGCCAACGGCTTCACCCTGTGGCACTACACGACGCCGGACGCCGCCACGCTGGTGGACAACAGCGGCTATTTCAACGGCGCGTCCGACCTGCTGCGCAGCGGCGACATGATCCTGGCCAACACCGGCACCGGCGGGACGCCCGCTGCCGGCGTCTTCGTCGTCGCCGCCAACGCGGCGGGGGTGGTGGACGTCGCCAATCTGTCGCCCTTCGGCGCGTCCAACACCGACTGACGACCCCCTTCCCACCCACATTCTGGAGGCAGCATCATGACCGTTTCGTCCGGTTGTTCCTGGCTGGTTCCCACCGGCGCCGTTTTCGCGTTCGGCGGCGCCAGCGCCCCCGACGGCTATCTGTTCTGCGACGGCAGCCTGCTCGACGAGGCCAGCCACCCCGCCCTTGCGGCGATCCTGGGCCGGGCGTTCAGCGGCGCCTCCGACGCCGCCGGCACCTTTCGTGTCCCGGACCTGCGCGGCCGCGTGCCCGCCGGCCTGGACGGCATGGGCGGCACCGCGGCCAACCGCGTGACCTCCGCCGGAGCCGGCATCGACGGCACGACCCTCGGTGCGGCGGGCGGCGAGCAGGTCCACACCCTGACCATCGAGGAGATGCCGAACCACAGCCACGAGGTGTGGTGGTTCAAGATGGGAAACAACTTCGCGGGCGGCAACGGCGCCATTCCCCAGCGTCAGCAATCCTCGGGCGTCGGCGGCGGCCAGCCGCACAACACCATGCAGCCGACCCTGATCCTGAATTACGTCATCAAGGCCTGATCACGGCTCACGCCAAGCCGGGGCGTTCAAGCGCCCCGGCATCCTTCCTCTGTTTCGAAGGATCGAACCCATGGCATTGACGGCCATCGGGCTGTGCAGCCGCGCGCTCCTCAAGATCGGGGCGACGGCGATCACCGCCTTCGACGAGGGCACCGCCGAGGCGGAGGTCGCGGCGGGCCTCTACGAACCGGCGCGCGACGCGCTGCTTTCCGCCAACGCCTGGAGCTTCGCCACCCGGCAGGCCCGGCTGGCGCGGCTGGCCGACGACCCGGTCGCCGATTACGGCGCGGCCTTCCAGCTTCCCGCCGATTTCCTGCGCGCGCTCGGCGCCGGGGCGGGCGGGCGGGGCCGCGGGCTGGACTACCGCATCGCCGGGCGCGCGCTGCACGCGGCGTCCGACGCGGTGGTGCTGACCTATGTCGGGCGCCCGGCGGAAGAGGACTTCCCCGCCTTCTTCGACCAGGCGCTGATCGCCCGGCTGGCCGCGGAATTCTGCATTCCGCTGACCGAGAGCACGAGCCGGGCGGAGCTGCTGCAGCGGCTGGCCGAGAGCGAGTTCCGCCGCGCCCGCCAGATCGACGCCCTGCAGGACAGCCAGCCGGGCTTCGAGGATTTCACCCTGATCGACGCGAGGGGCTGATGGCGCGGATCCGTCAGGTGAAGACCAATTTCACGGCGGGGGAGATCTCCCGCCGGCTGCTCGGGCGCGGCGACCTGCGCGCCTACGACAATGGGGCGCTGGCCCTGCGCAACCTGTTCATCCACCCGACCGGCGGGGTGACGCGCCGCTCCGGCCTCGCCTTCGTCGATCCCGCCCGCGGCGACGGGCGGCTGGTCGCCTTCGAGTTCAACACGGAGCAGACCTATCTGCTGGTCTTTTCCGACGGCCGGATCGACGTCTACGGCAACGACGCGCCCATCGCCAGCGTCGCGGCTCCCTGGACCGCCGCCCAGCTTCCCCAGATCACCTGGACGCAGAGCGCCGACACGCTGCTGGTCTGCCACCCGGACGTGCCGCCGCGCAAGCTGACCCGGAGCGGCGCCGACGCCTGGGCGCTGACTGGCTGGAGCTACGTCGCGGAGGGGGAGCGGGTGGCGATGCCCTTCTACCGCTTCGCCGATCCCGCCGTGACGCTGACCCCGTCGGGCACCGACGGGCTGGTGACGGTGACCGCCTCCGCCCCGGTCTTCGATCCGAAGCAGGAGGGCACGCGCCTGCGCATTCAGGGCAAACAGCTCCGCGTCGAAGGGGTGGTGTCGGCGACGCAGGTCACCGCGACGGCGCTGGAGACGCTGGCCGGAACCGCCGCGACGACGGCCTGGGACGAGCAGTCCTTCTCGCCGCTGCGCGGCTGGCCGGTGTCGGCGGCCTTCCATCAGGACCGGCTGGTCATCGGCGGGTCGCGCGACCTGCCCAACCGGCTGTGGCTGTCGCGCTCCGCCGACCTGTGGAACTTCGACCTCGGCTCCGGGCAGGACGACGAGGCCATCGAGTTCGGCATCCTGTCCGATCAGGTCAACGCGGTGCGCGCCGTCTTCTCCGGGCGGCATCTCCAGGTCTTCACCTCCGGTGCCGAATACATGGTGTCGGGCGACCCGCTGACGCCGCAGAACATCCAGGTCCACCGGCAGACGCGCATCGGCTCGCCCGTCGACCGCTCCGTGCCGCCGCGCGACGTGGACGGGGCCACCCTGTTCGTGTCGCGCAACGGGCGGGAGATCCGCGAATTCCTCTACACCGACACCGAGGCCGCCTATCAGGCCAACGATCTGGCGCTGCTCGCCCGGCATCTGGTGGTGAAGCCGTGCGACCAGGATTATGACCAGGGCCGCCGCCTGATGTTCGTGGTGATGGAGGACGGCGCGCTGTGCGCCCTGACCGTCTACCGGCTGGAACAGGTGACCGCCTGGACCCGGCTGGAGACCGACGGGGCGGTGCGCTCCGTCGCGGTGGTCGGGGACGAGGTCTACGCGCTGGTCGACCGCGCCGGGCGGTGGAGCGTGGAGCGCTTCGACGACGCCCTGAACCTCGACGCCGCCCTGGTCGGCGACCACGACTCCCCGACCGCGGTGTGGAGCGGGCTGGACCATCTGGAGGGGCGGACCGTCGCGGTGGTCGCCGACGGGACGGTGCGCGCCTCCGCCGCCGTCGCCGCCGGCAAAATCGTGCTCGACCCGCCGGCACGCCATGTCGAGGCCGGGCTGCCCTACAGCCACCGCATCGACCCGCTGCCGGTCAGTCTGATCGGGCAGGCGGGCGGGACGGACGCGGTGCGGCTGGTCTCCGTCGGCTTCCGGCTGGAGGAGACGGCGGCGCTCCACGCCGATCTGGGGCGCGGGCTGCAGGAGCTGCCGCTGCACCGGACGGGGCCGCAGCCGGCGGGCGGCGTTCCGGCGCTGGTCTCCGGCGACCGCAAGCTGCGGGCGCTGGGCTGGCGGCGCGACAGCGACCGGCCGCTGTGGAGCATCCGGCAGGACGCGCCGCTGCCCTTCACGCTTTTGTCCGTAACCATGGAACTGAGGGTGAACGACTGATGGGCGGAATCACGACCCTGGCCACGACGGCGCTGCCGCTGGCCAACGCCGTCGCCGACACGGTGGACCGCGTTTCCGGCACCTCGGACAGCGCGCGCCGGCAGCAGGCCGCCGACGAGCGCCGCTACGCCCAGCAGGCGGAGCAGCAGCGCCTGCAATGGCAGCGCGAGGACGAACTGCGCCGCCAGGACCAGGAGCTTCAGCGCCGGAAGGAGGAGCAGGCCCGCGCCGAGGCGGAACGGCAGCGCGCCCGCGAGATGGACTGGTTGGCGCAGAGCCAGAATCTGGCCGCCGGGCAGCTCCGCGCCGGGCAGGCCGCCACGCTGGCCGACAAGGAGGGGGACGCCCGCACGCGGCTGGCCCAGATCTCCGCCGCCGCGCAGTCCGACGAGCGGCGGCGGGTGGACGCCCTGCGCCGCACCGTGGCGCGCACCCGCGCGACGCTCGGCTCCAACGGGGTCAGCGCGGCGGATGGGTCCGGCGAGGCGATCCTGCTCGGCGTCGTCAAGGACAGCGCCGCGGAGCGCGGGGAGGCCGAAGGCGCCGACCGGCTGAAGCGCGAGGCCATCCAGCAGGAGGTGGACAGCGTGCGCCGCCGCAACCTGCTGGAACAGGCGCAGCTCGCCGAGCGCCAGCGGCTGGAGTTCATGAGCCGCTTTTATTGATACCTCCCGGTCCATCCACGCAGCAGGAGGGGCGCCCCCATGCCCAGCGCATTCGACGTTCCGCGCGGCAACCCGCGCGTCCAGTATCTTGCCGACGGCGTGCAGACCGACTTCGTCTTTCCATTTCCGATTTTCGAGGATGGCGACCTCCAGGTCTTCCTGGGCGCGGCGCGGCAGACCACCGGCTACGCGGTGAGCGGCGCCGGGGAAACGGCGGGCGGCACGGTGGCCTTCGCAACACCGCCGGAAGCGGGGACGCCCGTTCTGCTGCGCCGCCGCCTGCCCATCGAGCGGATCAGCGACTTCCTGGAGAGCGGGCCGCTTCCGGCCGCCAGCCTGAACCGCGAG
The DNA here is from genome assembly GCF_040500525.1 of Azospirillum formosense. NCBI lineage: Bacteria > Pseudomonadati > Pseudomonadota > Alphaproteobacteria > Rhodospirillales > Azospirillaceae > Azospirillum > Azospirillum formosense. The sequence continues at coordinate 346,374 of NZ_CP159402.1, forward strand.
TTCGACCAGCTCACCGCGGCGCTCCAGCAGGTGGCCGGCGACCAGGAGCTGATGCTGCGCTACACCGACACCGATCTGCCGGCCTCCAACCGGCTGCCGGAGCGGGCGGTGCGGGCCGGCCAGCTCCTCGCCTTCGACTCCGCGGGCAACCCAACCGCCCGCAAGCCGGTGGACGAGGAGGCGCTGTCCACCTTCGTCGCTCCCGGCGCCGGCGCGGTGCGCCGTCCCGTGCGGGAGAAGCTGGCCGACGCCCTGTCGGTGAAGGATTTCGGCGCGGTCGGCGACGGAATCGTGGACGACACGCGGGCGATCCAGGCCGCGCTGACCAGCGCGGACGCCGTCCATGTGCCGCCGGGCACCTACCGGATCACCGACACGCTGACGGTGGGCTACGGCCAGACCCTGCACGGGGCGGGGCAGAGGTCGGTCATCGCCGGAGCCTCGGCGGGGTTCGACCTGATCCATCTGCCGGACGGCTACGCCACGGTGAGCGGCCTGCGGCTGGAGCGGGGCGACGCCGCGGTGAAGCTGTTCGGGCGGGACGGCCCCTGCGTGCACAACACACTGAGCGACCTGACCATCTGGGACCCGCGGGTCGGGCTGCTGTTCGACGGTTACACCGACCCCAATTGGCCCTGCTACTGGAACATGGTGTCGCGCGTGCTGGTGGCCCGCCCGTCGCTGCACGGGGTGTGGCTGACCCGGACGGGGGAGGGCGACACGCCCAACGCCAACCGCTTCTCCATGGTGCGCGTCTATTCCCTGTCGGCGCCCATCGCCGGCTGCGGCTTCTTCGTGGAGCAGGGCAAGTACAACAACAGCTTCCAGGACTGCGAGGCCAACCTGTCGACCATGGCGCTGGCCTGCTTCCGCGTCGGCGCCAACACCGACAAGACGCTGATCCTGAACTTCTACGCGGAATCCCTGGGCGGCGTGCCCAACGTGCAGCTCGACGCCGGGTCGGTCGAGACGGCCATCGTCAATCTGCTGTCGATGTCCGCCGGGCCGGCGATTTATGACAAATCCGGCGGTCGCTACACGGCGGTGAACGCCGGCTATCCGGAAAAGAACCGGCTGGCGCGCAGCCGCGTTTCCGAACTGGTCGTCGAGGCCCTGCGCTACGACACCGAATATGTGGAGCCGCCGGCCGGCGGGGTGATCGCGCTGGATCTCACCAGCTCCGTCTATCTGGCCAGCGCCTACAGCGGCGACGTGGAGCTTCGGTTGCCGGCGGCCGGGGCGGCCAACGGCCATGCCGTGACGGTGAAGCGGACCGACGCCTCCACCCACCGCCTGATCCTCACCGAGGAGGGCGGGCCGGGGCCGGACGGGCGGACGGCGGCGCTGGGCAACCGCTACGACTTCGTGACCGTGGTGTCGAACGGGGCGGGCTGGTGGGTGGTGGCCGGCAACAACCGGCCGGGCAACGCCCATTTCCACGACCAGCCGGGCCTGTTCGAGCCGGACCTGACCCAGGCGCTGTATCTGGTCAGCGCCTTCAACGGCGCGGTCACGGTGCGGCTGCCGCCGCCGGGGGCGCTGCACGCGGTCGGGCGCACGGTGACGGTCAAGAAGGCCGACGTGTCGGGCAACCCGGTCACCGTCACCGTGCTGGGCGGCGGCGGGCCGGACAACGCCCCGGTGACCCTGGGCGCCACCGGCAGCGCGGTCACGGCCATGTCCAACGGCGCCGGCTGGCACATTCTGGGACGGGTGGCGTGATGGAGGCGGCGGAAACGCGCAAGAAGGGCTTCTTCGCCTTCGTCCAGGACTGGAACCGGCAATCGGAGCTGACCACCCCCCGCCACCATCTGCAGATCGCGGCGTGGCTGGAGCGGCAGTCGGCCGGCGTCGAAGCGCTTGGCGTCGCAACGCTTGGCGTCGGGCCGCGCCTGCTGCTGATGGCCTTCCGCGGGGCGGGCAAGTCGTCCATCGTCGGGCTGTTCGCCGCCTGGATGCTCTACCAGGACCCCAACCGGCGGCTGCTCGTCCTGGCGGCGGACCTCAAGCTGGCCAAGAAGATGGTGCGCAACGTCAAGCGCATCATCGAGCGCCACCCCGACACCCGCGGCCTGAAGCCGCCGGCGAAGGAGCGCGACCAGTGGGCCGCCGACCAGTTCACCGTCATGCGGGCGCTGGAGCTGCGCGACCCCTCCATGATGGCGGCGGGTGTGGACGGCAACATCACGGGCAGCCGCGCCGACGTGGTGATCTGCGACGACGTCGAGGTGCCGCGCACCTCCGGCAGTCCGGGCAAGCGCGCCGACCTGCGCGAAAAGCTGGCGGAGATCGACTATCTGCTGGTGCCGGGCGGGGTGCAGCTCTATGTCGGGACGCCGCACAGCTACTACTCCATCTACGCGGAGGAGCCGCGGACGGAGGCGGGGGAGACGCGCCCCTTCCTGGACGGCTTCGCCCGGCTGGTCCTGCCGGTCTACACCGACGGCCCGGACGGACGGCGCCGCTACGCCTGGCCCCAGCGCTTCGGCGAGGCCCACGTCAACCGCATCCGCAAGTCGACAGGCCCCAACAAGTTCACCAGCCAGATGCTGCTGCAGCCGGTCAACGAGGCAGAGGGCTTCCTCGACCCCGACCGGCTGGGCCGCTACGACGGCGAACTGGAGTACCGGGAGTCGGCGGGGCGGGCGGTGCTGACGCTGAACGGCCTGCGTATGGCCTCGGCCTCCTGCTGGTGGGACCCGGCCTTCGCGCGCCCGGCGGCGGAGGGCGGCAAGCCGGGCGATTCCAGCGTCGTCGCCGCCGTGTTCGGCGGGTCGGACGGGCGTTTCTACCTGCACCGCCTGCTCTACCTGTCGGTGGACCCCGGCGATCCGGACACCGAGGCGGAGCAGCAATGCCTCCAGGTCGCCCGCTTCCTGGAGCGGCACCATCTGCCGGCGGTGCATGTGGAGATCAACGGCATCGGGCGCTTCCTGCCCGGCCTGCTGCGCAAGGCGCTGCGCGCGGAGAAGGTCGGCGCCGCCGTGGTCGAGGAGGCGAGCCGCCGCGCCAAGGCGCTGCGCATCCGCGAGGCGTTCGACGCCCTGCTGGCCGACCGCCGGCTGCTCGCCCACGCCACGGTGTGGGAGACGCCCTTCATCCGCGAGATGCGCGAATGGTCGCCGGACGGACGCTACGCGGGCCGCGACGACGGGCTGGACGCGGTGTCCGGGGCGCTGTCCTGCGAGCCCTTCCGCTTCGACCGCCAGCCGTCGCCGGGCCGCAAGCCGGACTGGCGCGCCGCTGCGGCGGCGCCCCCGGTGGAGGCGTGGGACGTGTGACCGTTCCCGCGGCGTCCCCTGGCTCGACGGGCCGCCTTCCCTGACCGGAGGGCGGCCCTTTCTTTTTGCCTTTTTCCTTTGGAGAACGGAGATGCAGGAGTCCATCGACCTGTCCTGGTGGATCACGGCGGTCGAACTGCCGGTGATGGGCGGGCTGTTCTGGCTGATCGCCCGGCTGCGCCGCGACGCCGAATCCGCGCTGGAGACGGTGCGGGCGCGCGCCGAGACCGCCCAGGCGCAGGTGCGCGAGAGTCTGGCCGCCTACAAGCTGGAGGTCGCCAAGACCTACGTCTCGGTCGCGATGCTGAAGGATGTGGAGCGGCGGCTGACCGACCATCTGCTGCGCATCGAGACCAAGCTGGAGAACGGCTGCGCGCCGTTCGCCCCGCCCTACGGCGACGGAGGCCGCCGATGAGGGCGCGTATCCTCAAGCCGGAACCCGGCCCGGCCGTCCCGCCGCCGGAAACGCCCGCCGGCGCCTCCGGCCAGGCCGTCGACACACTCGCCCGCACCCTGTGGGGGGAGGCGCGCGGCGACTCCGTGCGGGCCATGGAGGCGGTGGCGGCGGTGGTGATGAACCGCGTCGGCCGTGCGCGCGACCATGGCGGCTGGTGGTGGGGCAACGACGTGGCCGGCGTCTGCCGGTTGCCGGGACAATTCGCCTGCTGGGACCCCGACGCGCCGGGGCGGCTGGGGCTGCTGTCGGTGAGCGCGTCGGACCCGGTCTTCGCCGCCGCCCAGCGGATCGCCCGCCGCGCCGTGGCCGGCCTGCTCGACGACCCAACCGGCGGTGCGACCCATCTGCACCGGGCGGGCGGAAACCCGCAATGGGCGCAAGGGCGCAGCGTCTGTGCCGAGATCGGCGGCTTCCAGTTCTACAACGACGTCGAATGACGCCCCGGTGACGCGCCGGCGTTTCCCCGCCGCGTCCCGGCGGGCCGGACATCCGGGTCCGGACCGCCGCCGCGGAAGGAGACTGTGGAACGGACCGGTCAGGCGGCTTCCTTGATCATCGCCAGATAGATCTTCCAGGCCGTCTCGACCGAGACGCCGCCGGCGCGCGACCCGGCGGCCAGCATCGCCGCCGAGGGCTTCAGCGGAACGGGCGTGCTGCTGGGCTCGACGGCGGCGGCCAGGGGGGCGTTGTCCACGCTGGACACGATCACCCCATGGATGTGCGAATCGAGCGCGTGTTCCACCGGGTGCCGTTCCTTCACAACATTCATCGCAATCGCGTTCATGGGGCATCTCCTTGCTTGCCCATCTCTCAGCAAACCCGATGCCAACTCCGATAAGTTGCCGCCGGAGCGGCGGACGCCCTGGAGAATCCTTGATTCTGCGGCTTTTCCGTGTGGTCGGCGGGGTGCGATGCGGCGAAACGGCGAATTTTCCTTCTGCAAAATGCCGGGGGATTCCCGAGGCCGCGTTTGCAAATTGCGAAGCAAACAGCGCAACGACCGATTCTGAAGTTATCAACGCGCCGCCGGCCGTCCCGAATTTGCCACGGCTGGCTTTGGCGGGCGGCTTTGCGGTAAGGTCGCCGTGCCATGACTGAACGGATCATTTTTCATATGTGCCGCGCCGCGGAGTGGGAGCGGGCGCTCGCCGCCGGGGCCTACCACGGCTCGTCGCAGGATGCGGCGGACGGCTTCATCCACTTCTCCACCGGCGCCCAGGTCGAGGAAAGTGCCGCCAAGCACCGCGCCGGGCAGGATGGCCTCGTCCTGCTGACCGTGGACGGCGCCGCGCTGGGCGACGCGCTCCGCTGGGAACCGTCGCGCGGCGGCCAGCTCTTCCCCCATCTCTACGGCCCGCTGCCGCCCGCGGCGGTGCTGCGCGCCGACCCGCTGCCGCTGGGGCCGGACGGCCGCCACGTCTTTCCGGCGGCCTTCAAGGACACCGCACCGTGATCGACCTCTTTCCCATCGTCGGCCCCGTCCTGCGCAGCTTCGATCCGGAGACGGCGCACGGGCTGACCATCAAGGCCCTGTCGAGCGGGCTGATGCCGCCGGTGCGGGAAAAGGACGATCCCATCCTGCGGACCACGGTGATGGGGCTGGAATTCGCCAACCCGGTCGGCCTCGCCGCCGGCTTCGACAAGAACGCCGAAGTGGTGGACGCCATGCTCCGGCTGGGCTTCGGCTTCGTCGAGGCGGGCAGCGTCACCCCCCGCCCGCAGCCCGGCAACCCGAAGCCGCGCCTGTTCCGCGCGCCGGAGCAGGGGGCCGTCATCAACCGCATGGGCTTCAACAACGAGGGGCTGGAGCCCTTCGCCCAAAGGCTGGAGCGACGCCTGTCCGGCGGGCGCAAGGCGCCGGGCCTCGTCGGCGCCAACCTCGGCAAGAACAAGGACACGGTGGAGGCGGCGGACGACTACGTCCTCGGCGTGACCCGGGTGGCGGCTCTGGCCGACTATCTGGTCGTCAACGTGTCCTCCCCCAACACGCCGGGCCTGCGCGCGCTCCAGGGGCGCGACCCGCTGCGCACCCTGCTGGGCCGCGTTCTGGACGCCCGGTCGGCCTGCCGGCTGGCCAAGGCGCCGCCCGTCCTGCTGAAGATCGCCCCGGACCTGACCGACGAGGACAAGGCGGACATCGCCGCGGTCGCGCTCGAGTCGGGCATCGACGGGCTGATCGTGTCCAACACCACCATCGCCCGGCCGGCGGACATCCCCGAGCCGCTGCGCGCGGAGGCCGGCGGCCTGTCCGGCAAGCCGCTGTTCGCGCCCTCGACCGCCGTCCTGCGCGAGATGTACGGGCTGACCGGCGGCAAGCTGCCGCTGGTCGGGGTGGGCGGCATCGCGTCGGGCGCCGACGCCTACGCCAAGATCCGCGCCGGCGCCTCGCTGGTGCAGCTCTATTCCGCGCTGGTCTATGCCGGGCCGGCGCTGGTGCTGGCGATCCGGCGCGACCTCGCCGCCCTGCTGCGCCGCGACGGCTTCGCCTCGTTGAGCGACGCGGTGGGGGCGGATCACCGCTGAGCGGGCGCATGGCGGCCCTGGCGGCCTTCCTGCACGGGCTGGCCGTCGCCGCGGCGGCGGTCTCGGTCGCGGTCTCGGTCGCGCTCGGTCTGCCGGAACTGCAGCCCGGCACCGACCCGGCGATGGGCTGGATCGGCGGCGGGCTGGTGCTTCTGGCGGGTGGCGCACTGGACCTGCACCGCCGGCTGGCCCGCCGGCAGCGCGACACCCTGCACCGCCTGGACCGCCTCCAGAAGAGCGTGGACGCGCTGGCCGAACGGCTGGAGCGGCGGATCGCGCCCGTTGCGGAAACCGGCGACGCCGGTCCCTCCGCCGCCGCCCACGAGGCCGTCCTCCAGGAGGTCAGGCTCCTGCACGCGCTGGTCGCCCGGCTCGGCGACTCCCGGCCGTCGGCAGGGCGCGAGCCGCCGCCGGCATCCCGCCTGGCCCGGCCGGCGCCGCGCGACGGCGTGCCGGCATCCCAGGCGCCGCCGATGGACGAGGCCGCGGTTCTGGAAGCGGTGCGCGAGGCGCTGGCCGCCGACCGGATCGACATCCACCTCCAGCCCATCGTCAGCCTGCCCCAGCGCAAGCACCGCTTCTTCGAGGTGTTCTCGCGCGTGCGGGCCGCCGACGGGGCGCTGATCCTGCCCGACCGGTATCTGGAGATCGCCGAGCGCGCGGGGCTCATGGCCACCATCGACAACCTGCTGCTGGTCCGCTGCATCCAGCTGATCCGCGAGACGGAGCGGCGCCAGCACGCCATCGGCTTCTTCTGCAACATGTCCGCCGCCACGCTCAGCGACGCGGCCTTCATGCGGCAGTTCCTGGATCTGATGCAGCGCAACCAGACGCTGGTGCCCAAGCTGGCCTTCGAGTTGAGCCAGCAGGACCTGCGGGCGGGCGGGGCGGTCACGATGGGCATCCTGTCGCAGCTCGCCCGCATCGGCTTCCGCTTTTCCATGGACCGGGTGACCGACCTGGACATCGACGTGGACACGCTGCTGCGCCACGAGATCCGCTGTGTGAAGCTGGATTGCGGTCTGCTGCTCGACCCCGTCCTGGCGCCGCGCATCGAGGAGTTGCGCCGCCGCCTGGACGGCACGGGAATCGACCTCATCGCCGAGAGGATCGAGACGGAGGCGCAGCTCGACGCGATCCTGAGCCGCGGCATCGATTTCGGCCAGGGCTACCTGTTCGGCGAGCCGCGCCCGGCGCGCAAACCGCCGTGAAATAATTTTGCAAGGAAATTCGCCGTTCGGGTGGCGAATTCAGGCCGGAAATGCCCCCGGCGCCCTTGACAGAAAGCCCGCCCGCATTAGAGATTTCGCCTCCCGGCATCCGCCGGGTGCGATGCAAACAGTCAAATGGTGACTTCGGTGACGTCCAACATCGCCATCACGCTGCCCGACGGCAGCGTGCGGGAGTTCGACCGGCCGGTGACGGGGCTTGAGATTGCCCAGTCCATCGGGCCGCGCCTTGCCAAGGATGCGCTTGCCGTCAAGCTCGACGGCGAGGTGAAGGACCTCACCACCACCGTCACCACCAACGCCAAGATCGAGATCGTCACGCGCAGTCATCCCGACGCGCTGGAGGTCATCCGTCACGACGCCGCCCACGTCCTCGCCGACGCCGTGCAGAAGCTCTATCCGGGCACGCAGGTGACCATCGGTCCGGCGATCGCCAACGGCTTCTATTACGACTTCGCGCGCGAGGAGCCCTTCACGCCCGACGATCTGCAGAAGATCGAGGCGAAGATGCGCGAGATCGTCGCCAAGGACGTTCCCATCGTGCGCGAGGTCTGGACCCGCGACGATGCGGTCGCCTACTTCAAGAAGCTCGGCGAGCATTACAAGGCCGAGCTGATCGAAGCGATCCCGGCGGACCAGGACATCAGCATCTACCGCCAGGACGACTGGCTGGACCTGTGCCGCGGCCCGCACGCCCCGACCACCGGCAAGGTCGGCAACGGCTTCAAGCTGATGAAGGTGGCCGGCGCCTACTGGCGCGGCGACAGCCGCAACCCGATGCTCCAGCGCATCTACGGCACCGCCTGGCGCGACGAGAAGGAGCTGAAGGCCTACCTGCACCAGCTCGAGGAGGCGGAGAAGCGCGACCACCGCCGGCTGGGCAAGGAGCTGGACCTGTTCCACGTGCAGGAGGAGGCCGTCGGCTCGGTCTTCTGGCATCCGAAGGGCTGGACGCTGTTCCGCACGCTGGAGACCTACATCCGCACCAAGCTGAGCCAGGCGGACTACGTCGAGGTCAAGACGCCGCAGCTCATCGACAGCTCGCTGTTCAAGGCGTCGGGCCACTGGGACATGTATGGCGACAACATGTTCAAGGTCTCGGCCGACGACGGCGAGAAGATGCTCGGCATCAAGCCGATGAACTGCCCGGGCCACGTGCAGATCTTCAAGCACGGTCTGCGCTCCTACCGTGATCTGCCGATCCGCATGGCGGAGTTCGGGTCCTGTCACCGCAACGAGCCGTCGGGCGCGCTGCACGGCATCCTGCGCGTGCGCGCCTTCACCCAGGACGACGCCCACATCTTCTGCACGGAAGATCAGGTGGCGAGCGAGGCGGCGGAGTATTTCAAGCTGCAGCTCGGCGTCTACCGCGATCTGGGCTTCGACAAGATCGCCGTGAAGCTGGCGCTGCGCCCCGACGTGCGCACCGGTTCCGACGACCTGTGGGACCGCGCGGAGGGCGCGCTGCGCCAGGCGCTCGACGCCGCCGGGCTGGAGTATGAGGACCTGCCGGGCGAGGGCGCCTTCTACGGCCCGAAGGTGGAGTTCCACCTGACCGACGCCATCGGGCGCACCTGGCAGTGCGGCACGCTCCAGTACGATCCGAACCTTCCCGAGCGGCTGGACGCCTCCTACATCGGCGAGGACGGCGCCCGCCACCGTCCGGTCATGCTGCACCGGGCCATCCTGGGCTCGCTGGAGCGCTTCATCGGCATGCTGATCGAGCATTACGCCGGCAAGTTCCCGATGTGGCTCGCCCCGGTGCAGGCGGTGGTCTGCACCATCACCAACGAGGCCGACGGTTACGGGCAGGAGGTCCTCAGCCTGCTCAAGCGCCGTGGCATCCGCGCCGAACTCGACACCCGGAACGAGAAGATCAACCTGAAGGTCCGCGAACACAGCCTTCAGAAGGTTCCCGTCCTGGTGGTTGTGGGCAAGCGCGAGGCGGAGGAGCGGACGGTCGCTCTCCGTACCCTCGGTGGTAAGGATCAGGAAGTTCTTGCCCTCGACGCCGCGCTCAATAAACTGGTTGAGGAGGCGAGGTCCCCCGCGGGTGCCGCCGCCTTCGATTCGCCGTTCTAACCGACCGCACCGTTCGGGCGGGCCTTCCTCCGGGAGGTCGCGCCCCGGTGGGTTTCCAGTCATGGAGAAGCGTCCATAGCCAGGATACCGTCAGAAGCCGCTCCGACCCGCGATGGACCGCGGGTGAACCGGGAGATCACGGCTCGCTCCATCCGTCTCGTCGGCGCCGATGGCGAGATGGTGGGCGTCGTTTCGCTGCGCGATGCGCTGCTGGCCGCTGAGGATGCGGGTCTCGACCTTGTCGAGATCGCCCCCCAGGCGGAGCCTCCTGTCTGCAAGATCCTCGACTATGGCAAGTACAAGTACGAGGCGCAGAAGAAGGCCGCCGAGGCGCGCAAGAAGCAGAAGATCATCGAGGTGAAGGAGATCAAGCTCCGACCCAACATCGATGACAACGACTACGACGTGAAGATGCGCTCGGCCCGCCGTTTCCTTGAGGAAGGCGACAAGGTCAAGGTGACCATGCGCTTCCGCGGGCGTGAGATGGCGCACCAGGATCTTGGCATGAACGTGCTGGTCCGCGTGCGCGACGAGTTGGACGAACTGGCGAAGGTCGAGCAGATGCCGAAGCTCGAAGGCCGCCAGATGGTCATGGTCCTGGCGCCGAGATAGGGCGCCGAGGTGACCCTTCGGCGCGACGGCCCGGTTGCCGTCCGCAGAGCACACGCGTCCCCAAAAAGGCCCGCCGGTTCCGGCGGGCTTTTTTGTTGCCGGCCGTTCCGGCGGCGCGGCGGCGTTGCAGCCGGGGGCCGCAATTACGGGGTAGCGGCATTGTGCAAGCGGGGCGGCGCGCCGACGTGAGGCTCGTTCCGCCTCCAACATCCGGCCGATGCCCCGACCCTCCCTGTTCCGCCGCGCCGCCCTGGCTCTGACGCTCGCGCTGCCGCTGCTGTCCGGCCTGTCCGCGCCGCCCTCCGCCCAGGCGATGGAGCTGTTCGGGGACGAGTTCCGCACCGTCGACGACGTGCTGGCCTACAACCGCGGCCACGGCGTGCGCTTCCTCGACCGGCAGGGCCGCTTCATCGGCTCCATCGGCGAGACGTACGGCGACACGCTGACCCTGGAGAAGATGCCGAAGCACCTGATCCAGGCGCTGATCGCCAAGGAGGACCGGCGTTACCTGGAGCATGACGGCATCGACTTCCAGGGTCTGGCCCGCGCGCTGGCCGTGGCGGTGACCTCCGGCCGCTTCAGCCAGGGCGGCAGCACGCTGACCCAGCAGACGATGAAGCTGATCTTCCTCAACCGCTACAACCGCTGGTCCCGCAAGGCGTACGAGCTGTACAGCGCCAGCGACTTCGAGGAACAGCTCGGCAAGAAGAACGTCCTGTACCTGTACCTCAACCGCGCCTATTTCGGCTTCGGCGCGTACGGGGTGGACGCCGCGGCCCGCGTCTTCTTCGGCAAGCCGGCGGGCAAGCTGTCGCTGAAGGAATCGGCGATGCTCATCGGCGCGCTGCCCGCCCCGTCCCGCCTGAATCCCTTCGCCGACCTGGAGAAGGCGGAGGCCAAGGCCGCGCTGGTGCTCGACGCCATGGCCGACGCCGGCTTCATCACCGAGCGCACGGCGGAGCAGACCAAGCGCCAGCGTCCCATGCTGGCCGCAGCCAACAAGGCGGCGGTGCTGTCCACCGGCCATTTCCGCGAGACGGCCAAGGCCCGCTTCGACCGCTTCGCCGCCGACCGCTACGGCGGCGACCTGCCGGGACCGACCTTCACCGCGCGCACCACGCTCGACCGCGATCTCCAGGCCGCCGCCCTGCGCAGCGTGGAGACCACCCTGAAACGCCACGCCAAGAGCCTGGGCGACGCCGAGGTCGCCCTGGTCGCGCTGGACGGCGACGGGGCGATCCTGGCGATGATCGGCGGGCGCGACGCGGCGGCGCGGCGCGACCATTTCAACCGCGCGCTCCAGGCCCGCCGGCAGCCCGGATCGGCCTTCAAGCTGTTCGTCTTCCTGGCGGCTCTGGAGCGCGGCCTGACCCCGGACTCGCGCGTCGACGGCTCGCGCATGGAGTTCACGGACGGGCGGGCCATCCGCAACTTCGACAACCGCTACCCGTCCTCGCTGACGCTGGCCGACGCCTTCGCCTATTCCACCAACACGGCCTCGGCCCGGCTGACCCGCGGCCATGCCGAGGAGGTCGCCGCCGCCGCCCGCCGTCTCGGCGTCGAGTCGCCGCTGGAGCCGGATCTCGGCCTCGCGCTGGGAGTCAGCGAGGTGTCGTTGCTGGAGATCACCCAGGCCTACGCGGCGGTCGCCAACGGCGGCAGCAAGGTCAACGGCCATCTGTTCCAGCGCATCGGCGACCCCGCCGGGCGCACGATCTACAGCTACACCCCGCCGAGTGCGGACCGGGTGATCGACCCGCAGACCGCCGCCACCCTGAAATCCATGCTGTCCGCGGTCACGCGGGACGGCACCGGCAAGACGGCCCGTTTGCCGGCGGCCCTCGCCAAGCGGGGGGCGGGGGGCAAGACCGGCACCACCAACGATTACCGGGACGCCTGGTTCATCGGCTTCGCCGACGGCGTGGCCGGGCGCGGGCTGACCGTCGGAGTGTGGGTCGGCAACGACGGCAACACGCCGATGAAGGGGGTGACCGGCGGCTCCGTCCCGGCGGAGATCTGGCGCCGTTTCATGGTCGAGGCGGCGCGGGTGAAAGGCTAGCGGCCCTTTGCCCCGGCGAGCAGGGACGCGCCGACGAAGCCCAGCGCCCGCCCGTTCCGTCCGACCTCGTACCAAGACCCGAAGGCGGCCATCACGGTGACCGTTTCCCCCTTCTCCAGGACGTCCGCCACCTTGGCGTCGCAGAAGGGGGCGACGCGCAAATTCGCGGCGGCGCGGACGCGCACCCGTGTCCCCGCGGCGATGGCCGGGCGGCGCGCGTCGGCGCCGCGCTCCTCGGCGATGGAGCCGGGCAGGGCGCAGCCGCGGTCCTCCTTCGACGCCTTGGCGTAGCCGCCCTTGAAGCGGTTGGTCGGCAAGCGGTTGGTCGGCAAGCGGTTGGTCGGCAAGCGGTTCGTCGGCGCGCTTTCCGCGACCGTCGCGGGGGCCGGGCCGGCTGGTTTGCGGGCGGGCAGGGGGACGGCACGCATGTCGGCGGAGGTCGGCGCCAGGGGCTCCGCCGCCGGAGCAGAGGCGGTGGCGTCCGGCTCCGCTGCGGTCGCCGGCGGTGGTGGTGCGGGGGCGGTCAGCACCGGCACCGGACGCAACGGCGCCAAGCCCTGCGGCGCGGCCGTCCCCGCCGCTCCCAGCGGAGTCAGCCTCGGCAGCGCGGCGGTCGGCGGCGGGCGCGGCGTGAAAACCGGTTCGGCCTCGTCGGCCTGCGCCGGAGGGCCGTCGAACAAAGCCAGCAGACCGAGAAGGGGAAGGACGAACCGGCGCATCCGCCGCCTCAATCCACGGCGACGCGGGCGATGAGCGCCGGCAGGGTCTGGCAGCGGAACAGCCCGTCCAGGGTCTGCTGCTCGGTCAGGCGCAGCGACAGGGCGCAGCCGTAGGCGTTCACCGTCAGGGTGGTCTGCGCCAGCGCGCCGACGGCGGCGGAGGGCTTGGCGATGCTGTAGCCGGGAGCGCCGAGCCGTCCGGCGAGCGCGCCGCTGACCGGGTTGAAGGAATCGATCTCCAGCGTCAGCGGACCCAGGTTGTTCAGCACCGTTTCGGAATGCGGGTCCTCCTTCGTCGCGTAGAGCTGCACCGGCACCGCCTTGCGGCGGGCGATCCAGTCCTTCAGCGCCAGATTGCCCAGCACGGGGTCGCGGCTCTGCAGCGCCGCCTCCAGGACGATCTGGCGCAGCGCCGGGTCGTTGCCGCCCAGCGCCGCCTCGCAGGCGGCGATCCGCGCCGGGCGGTCGGCACCCACGATCCGGGCGCGCAGGTCGGCGATCCGCGCCGCCCGGGCCTCCTCCTGCCGCCGTTCGGCGGCGGCGCGCTCCTCCTCCGCCTTGGTCGCGGCGGCCTGCCGGGCGAGCAGATCCTCCTCGCGGCGCCGCCGAGCGTCCGCCTCGGCGCCACGGGCCTCGGCGTCGCGGGCGATCTGGTCGCGCAAACGGTTGGCCTCGGCGGAACCGGCCAGCACCGGGCGGCCGGGAAGCTCCTCCAGAGGCTGGCCGATGTCCTCCAGCACCTCCGGATTGCGCAGCTCGATGCGCGCGCTCCAGCCGTTGGGGCCGAGCGTGGCGAGCGCCGTGGCGGCGAGCGTCTTTTCAAGCCCGGCCTCGGCGACGGGGCGGATGAAGGTCACGGCCCCGTCGCGGCTTTCCACCGCGTAGGTCGGCTTGGCGAGGCGCAGCTTGGCCGCGATCCGGACGGCGGCGCGCGAGTCGGCGGGTTTCGCGGCGCCCTTGCCGTCGGGGGCGGGGGCGGCGATCGGCTCCGCCGTCATCTCCTCGACGGTCCAGAGGGGCGGGACGAGCCGCGACACCTCGGCGCGGATGCGGTCGATCGGCGGGTCGGACGCGCGGGCGGCCGGAACGGGAGCCAACACGGGCGCCAGCCCGGCCATCAGCGTCACCGCGATCCCCCATGCCGCCGGTCGCACCATCGCTCGTTCTCCACCGGAAATGACCACTACAGCTTGTGCCGGTTCGTCCAGGCACTGGTACAGCGAAGCCGCCGGCGAAGGGAAGCGGCTTTTGCCCGGGCCGGCGCCGCGCGGGGGCTGGAACGGTGAAACGCCGTCCGGGATCGCGACCCTCGGTCGAAATTGGCTTTGTGCCCACACGCTGCTTGCAATATCATCATACAAGTGAATGTATATTCGCCGGAAACGCGAGCGCCTTTCCGCAACGGCAGGGGACCAAGGGCACGATATGGCGGGCAGACAGGGGAACAAGGAAGGGCCGGTCCTGGTCTGTCGCAATGTCAAGGTTTCCGGCCGACGCACCAGTCTTCGGATGGAGCCCTATATTTGGGACTCCTTGAAGGAGATCTGCGAGCGTGAAGGTCTGACGCTCAACGACATCTGCACCCAGATCGATCAGCGGCGCGGCGAAGCGAATCTGACCGCCTCCATCCGCGTCTTCATCGTCAGCTATTTCCGCAACGCCATCGGAAACCGCGGCTTTTCCGAAGACGGGCCGTCGAGCATCCTGCGCAAGGCCATGGACGACGCCATCCCGCCCTTCGACTGAGAGGCGGGACGGCGGTCGCCCCCGCTCACCAGCGCAGGCTGGGGAGGGCGTAGGTCGGCTGGTGGCCGGACGCCGCGGCGGCGGCGGCCAGCTTGGCCGGATCGACGGCGTCGCCCCAGGCGCCGCCCAGTTCTTCCCGATGAATGCCGAAGGTGACCAGCGCCACGTCGATCCCGGCGGCGTTGGCCCCGGCCACGTCGGTGCGCAGGCTGTCGCCCACCGCCAGGATGCGCCGCTTGTCCTCGATCCCCATCAGCGACAGGCAACGGTCGTAGACCGGGGCGTGCGGCTTGCCGTGCCAGAACACGTCGCCGCCCAGTTCCTCGTAACGCAGGGCCAGCGTGCCGGCGCAGATGACCATCTCCTCGCCGACCATCACGATCAGGTCGGGGTTGGCGCAGACCATCGGCAGGTTGCGGCGGCGGCAGGCCTGCAGCGCCGGTTCGTAGACCGACAGCGCTTCCCCGAAGTCGACGATGCCGGTGTTCACCACGAAATCAGCCTCGTCCGGCGACGCGACCAGCGTGTAGTCCAGCCCCTCATACACGTCCATGTCGCGGTCCGGGCCGATGTGGTAGAGGCGCCGGCCCAGAGCGGCGTGCCACGGGTCGTCGCGGTCGCGCAGCGCATCGTAGGCGGCCTCGCCCGAGGTCATGACATGGTGGTAGCGCTCGCGCCCGATGCCCATGCCGTCCAGCTTGGCGATGACGCCGCCGGTGCGGCGCGGCGCGTTGGACAGCAGGCAGATCACCTTGCCGGCCGCGCGCAGCCGGTCCAGGCATTCCGGCACGCCGGGATAGGGCCGCTCGCCGTCGTGCAGGACGCCCCAAAGGTCGAGGATGACCCCGTCGTAACGGTCGATGACGGGGGCGATGCCGGAAAGCTGGA
This sequence comes from Azospirillum formosense, assembly GCF_040500525.1. Classification (NCBI taxonomy): domain Bacteria; kingdom Pseudomonadati; phylum Pseudomonadota; class Alphaproteobacteria; order Rhodospirillales; family Azospirillaceae; genus Azospirillum; species Azospirillum formosense. The sequence goes on from NZ_CP159402.1 coordinate 361,970, forward strand.
CGATGTCGGTCATGAGGTCCGGTGGTGTGTCGGGCGGGAGGAGTGGGTGGCGGCTCAGCGGCCTTGCGGGGCGCGTTTGGGCTCGTCGAGAAGCTCCGCATAGACGGCCAGCGTGTCGGCGCACATGCGCTGCTTGGTGTAGCGCTCGGCGACGAAGGCGCGGGCGCGGGCGCCGATGGCGTCGCGCTGCTCCATCGTCAGCGACAGCGCCTCGTCCAGCGCCTTGGCCAGCGCCTCGGGGTCGGCGGGCGGCACCACCCAGGCGGTCTCGCCGGGAATCACGGTCTCCTGGTAGGCGCCGATGGCGGAGACGATCACCGGGCGGCCCATGGCCTGGGCCTCGACGATCACCCGCCCGAAGGCTTCCGGCTCCTGCGAGGCGGAGACGACGACGGTGGACAGCCGGTAGGCGGCGGCCATGTCGTTGCAATGGTCGGTCATCTTCACCACGCCCTCCAGCCCGGCGCGGCGCACCTGCTCCTCCAGCTCCTGCCGATATCCGGTGCGGCCCTGGTCGGAGCCGACGAGCAGGGCGCAGACGTCCTTGCGCCCCAGCTTGGCCAGCGCGTCGATCAGCACCGTCTGGCCTTTCCAGCGGGTCAGGCGGCCGGGCAGCAGGATCACCGGCTTGTCGTCGGGCAGCCGCCACTTCTGGGCGAGCTGGACCATGCGGGCGGAGCTGACCCGCTCCGGCGCGAAGGACAGCGGGTCGATGCCGCGGTGGATGGTGCGGATGACCGCCGGATCGACCGCGTAATTCTCCAGGATGTGGCGGCGGATGAAGCCGGAGATGGCGATGATCCGCTCGCCCCGCGCCATCACCGAATTGTACCAGCGCTTCAGCCCGTTCTTGTAATTGTACGGGGCGTGGAAGGTGGTCATGTAGCGCGCACCGGTCCTCTGGCAGGCCAGCCAGGCGCTCCAGGCCGGGGCGCGGGAGCGGGCGTGGACGATGTCCACGCCGTTCTCCCGGATGATGGCCTCCAGCGTGCGCGCGTTGCGGCGGATGACCAGCGGGTTCTTGGAGGCCAGCGGCAGGGTGATGTGACGGATGCCGGCGCGGTCCAGCTCCGCCGCCATCGGCCCGCCTTCGGACGCCACCAGCGGCAGCGCCCCGGCCTGGGCCAACGCCATCGCCACGTCGATGCAGCCGCGCTCGGCCCCGCCGGTGACCAGCGCCGGCAGCACCTGGAGAACCACGGGCCGGCGGCCGGCGGACGCGAAGGCACCCTTCGCGAAGGCGTCGGCCGGGTTGCGCGGGTCCTCGCCGGTGCTAAGCTGGGATTCGACGTCCATAGTCACAGATTCCTAAAGTCCTGGCCCACAGAGGTGTCCGATATGACCGAACCCGCAGCCGGCCCCGTCCCGTCGCCGGGCGGCGCGCACCATAGCCTGAAGCGCGGCGCCGCGACCATAGCCTATCGTCACACCCCCGGGCGCGACCCGGAAGGGCTGGCCCCCGGCGTGATGTTCCTCGGCGGTTTCATGTCGGACATGACCGGCACCAAGGCGCTGGCCCTGGAGGCCTGGGCGGCGGGCGAGGGGCTGTCCTTCACCCGCTTCGACTACCAGGGGCACGGCGCCTCCAGCGGGCGGTTCGACGAGGGGACCATCGGGCTGTGGGCCGACGACGCGCTGGCCGTCCTGGACCGCGTCACGGTGGGGCCGCAGATCCTCGTCGGCTCCTCGATGGGCGGCTGGATGATGCTGCTGACCGCGCTGCGCCGTCCGGAGCGGGTGGCCGGTCTGGTCGGCATCGCCGCCGCCCCCGACTTTACCGAGGACCTGATGTGGGACCTCTTCGACGAGTCCGTCCGCCGCGAGATCCTGGAGACGGGCCGCTGGCTGCGCCCGTCCGACTATGGCCCGGAACCGCAGCCGATCACCCGCGCGCTGATCGAGGACGGGCGCAACCACCTGCTGCTGCGCCAGCCGATCGCCTTCGACAAGCCGGTGCGCCTGCTGCACGGCATGGCCGACCCGGATGTGCCCTGGCAGGTCAGCCTGACCCTGGCCGATCGCCTGGCCAGCGCGGACGTGCGGGTGACGCTTGTGAAGGACGGCGACCACCGGCTGTCGCGTGACCAGGACATCGACCTGCTGTGCCGCACGGTGGCCGATCTGGTTCACAGCCTGGGCTGAGGGGCGAGAGGCGTCGATCCGTCAGGCGGATCATCCGGAAGACGGTGCAAGATTTTTCCAAAAAAGTGATTTCAGGGGCTTGCGCGCCGCCTTCGGGCTGGATATAAACGCGGCCTCTGCGGAGGGGTGGCCGAGTGGTCGAAGGCGCACGCCTGGAAAGTGTGTATACCCCAAAAGGGTATCGAGGGTTCGAATCCCTCTCCCTCCGCCAGTTTTTCTCTACCTGTCTAAGTGTTTGATTTTCCTGGGAAGTTGTCCCAGGGAAATAGGCGGGTAGGGTACACGGATAGGGTACACGTTTGCCCCTCCTTCAAGCCGTCAGCGGCTGTCTAAACAGCTTCCAAATTCGCCTCCATAGCGACTCGCTGAGAGGCTTCTGCGCTTCCCGGCTACATGGGTAGCTCCCCAATCCTCAGACCGAACCCAGCGACTCTACAACGGGCTTCCTGAGGCCCTTGCCAGGGCTGAAAGGCGAACCCCTCGCCTCGCCCCCCATCGGAAGCTGAGGCAACCGCAGATGCAAAGTGGCACGATTGCCGCAGGAGTCCCTAACTTCCCTACATGGAACCAAAGCCCTCCCGCCCTTTCTGAATGGTCACTTCAAGAATACCGACTTTTGGGCCGTGTTGTGGTTTGATGGTCCGGCCCTTCCAAACGGAGAGGCCCCCTAAGTTTTTCTATAACGTCCCTGACGGGGGCGGGGGTTCAGTGTCACGCTTATTGAAGGTCCCCGTACCTTGTTCCAAAAGGTATACCGGAGGTACTGGGGGAGTGGCGCGTATAGGCTCTGAGGGCTTCTGAGGGAGCGCCTAGGCCCCTTCTTTTATTGCGCATTCATCGCCCATATAGCAATAATCCCTCTGGGCATCGCTAATTGAAGAGGGTCGCCCATAGCGCCCTCCACAGGCCCGCAAGGCGCGTTTGCGGCCTTCAGCTACCGACCGTAGCGTAAACACCCAAGAGGCCATTCAAGGCGCGGGAAATAGGCCCCAGCGTTGACGTTCGGCCCCATCGCCACCTTTTAGTATCGTCGCCGCGGTCCAATGTATAGGCCAGTATCAATATGGTTGTGAATGCTGCCGCTTTGATACAACCATAGAATACCACCACCCTGAGAGAAGCGAGGCGGCCGAAGGAACAGAGGGAACCAATAGACCGGAGATCGGACAACCATCCACCCTAATACCACCACCCTGAGAGAAGGGGGAAAGGGGGTCTATAGAGTACTATGGATACATTAGGATAGCCAACCACATATAATAATATTATAACTGTAGATGATCCTTAGAGCCTTGGGTCCTTTAGTATCTACAGAAGCTACATTCCAGACAATACCTATCATCCAGCTTCAGCTTCAAAGAGCGAGACTATGGGATGGTTTCTATAAATGTGTTCGAATATAATTTTTACGTAGAGCAATCGGAAATATGGATATGAAAAATACTAAAGCATATGGGAAGGGAGGAAAGCCAATCTTCCTTCGCCTAGGAGGCTGTGAGCGCGAAGCCTGGAATAAGGCTCTCAAGATAGCAGAGGAGGCAGCAGGTAAGCGCCTCAGCTACAGTGTGTTCGCCTATACTCTTGCTGAGAGTTTCCTTAGGAATGCCGAAGGCATAGGCTACCACCACCATGTTTGACTCGTTTCCTCTTCCCCCAGAGCCGTCCGAGGACAAGCTGCGGACCCTCTCCAACGTTGATTGGCTCAGACAGGCGGGGGCGGCGCTGATGAACGCTCCTGATATGCCGCTCATGCAGGCCCCAATGCCCCAGCGGGTTCCATGGAATAACTCGACAGGTTGGAAGCCCGGCCCACCGATAGGGGCCGATACCCTTCAGTGGCTACAGGCACGCTACCCCGGCTTCCCGGCCCTTGCGTTATCTGGGGGTGCCCAAGCGCCTTATCGGTTCTAACCACCGTCCGCCTTGTGGAAATCGACGGTGCCCCGTGGTTCGTGGCCGCGGACGTGTGCCGCGTTCTGGGGCTTCAGGTTGCCAACGTCTCCGCTCATCTGAAGCGCCTTGGCGACGATGAAAAGCGCGTCATTCCCAACCCCGAACTGTCCCTTACCGGAATTAAGGGACAACGGGCCGCCCGGCTTTGTGCCGTCTCTGAGTCTGGCCTTTACAAGCTGACCATGCGTTCCGACAAGCCGGAAGCCAAGCGGTTCCAAGATTGGGTGTCGCGGGACGTGCTGCCCGCGATCCGAAAGGACGGTGGGTACATCGCGGGGCAGGAAATGGTTGAAGCCCCTTATTGCGATGCCTGACACACCGACCATGAATGCTCTGATTACCGTTTCCGCCGTTGAAGGTGAGCCCCGCGTTCTGGATACCGATCTTGCGGCGGCCCTGGGCCTTGAGCGGCACCGTGATATCCGCGCTGTGATCCACGACAATCGGGCCGAACTGGAAGGCTTTGGGAGTTTGCGGGTGGTAACCGCAAACCCCGGTCCCCTTGGCGGACGCCCCGGCAAAGCCTTCTATCTGAACGAAGAACAAGCCTTGTTGGTCGCCATGTTCTCCCGCACCGAGCGGGCCAAAGAGGTTCGGGCCGCCTTGGTCCGTGTGTTCGCCGCTTGGCGGAAGGGTGAGCTTGTGGCCGCCAACCCGGCCCCGGCCCTCCCGAACTTCGCCAATCCCGCCGAGGCCGCCCGAGCATGGGCTGCTGAGTACGAACAGAAGCAGCTTGCCCAGGCCCAGCTTATCGAGGTGCAGGCCGAAAGCGCCGCGAAGAGTGCGGTTATCGGGAAATGCAGCCATGTATTAATCGACATGTAGGGATAGTTGCCAACTGTAGAGTGATTAATTTACATTAACTTTATATTCAATTTGACCTATGAGTTGTCACCTTGATACGTAGGGTCGTGCCGTATCCTCTGAGGTTTTGTAATGACTATGAAGGTTGAATGCTCAATTAGTAGCCGTGGCGCTCTCCTTTCCCTGCCGATGGTTGAGGTCGACTGGCGGCGTTTGTCTGAGGGCAATTGGCTGTATCTACGCTTTTGGCGGTGGGCGCGGGTATGGGATAGCCGCGAGGGCGGTTGGCTTTCCCGTTGGGAGCGTCTTTCTTCGGCTGAGATCGCTTAACCTATTACGACCGTGAGGCAGCCAACTGCCAGCCCTGCACCCCTCTATTGATTAGGAGTGGCGTAGGCGCTGGCTGTAAGCGTTTGAGGCGGCGCCACGATTGCTATGCTTACCTGTGATAATGCTTCCCATTGCTCTCAGAACAGGCTTAGAACGCCTTGACAGAGCAAGCTAGCGTTGCTGATCTGTCGGAAGCAGACGGAGGTTATTATGTTGGGTTTCCTCTACCGCCTTGGGGCGGCCTTGATAGGACTCGCCGGGTTAGGTATAGCCGCCATGGCTTGGAGCGATCTCAGCCGAGAGCCCGATAACCTTGATAAGTTTTTAAAGATCGTAGGCGGTGATTTCGTCGCCGCTGTCTTTCTAATATTGCTTTGGCGTTGGGTATGTTTGGGTGGAAAGTCTCGCCAGTCCGTGCAAGACGTGGCGCAAGAGCGAAAAGAGCCTTCGTTCTAAGTCACTAACCCGCCTAGGCAATTGATTTAAATTCACAAATGGTTGGTCTGGGTCAGTCAAACGTGTGCTGGTGGGTGGGGGTGCCTGTGTATGGTAGGCATATACAGAGACTTAACGCTGGTGACCCAGGCGCTAGTTATGGCTGACTCTCGCGTGCCATGTTATTGAAGCGTCCAATAGCATTGTTGATCTGGTTTAGTTTTTGTTCGATCTGCTCAAGATGCTTTGGAATGCGCTGAATGCTAACGGCGGCATTGCGAGTGTCATCACTATCAATAGTGGTTCCGAAGAAGTCTTCGACGCAAATGGAAAAAGCGTTGCGGTGTTTGCTGCCTGTTGCGTCGCGGAAAGATACATGGCCTTGGTAAATCTTGTCGCCGTGCCTGCCAACGCTGTGGTGTGCTGAGTCAATCACCTTGGCAAAGCTTTGCCCTGGGCGAAGGGCGGTGATTGTGGTTCTATCGTTATTCTCCCCAAAGCCAATGATTTTTCCGTCATCGTCGGTCATGGGATCACTCCAAGTGAGTTGAGCATCATAGGCGATGCCTCCGCCTTGGTTTTCCATCCGAAATATCACCAATCCCTGACGGCTCGTGAAGTCAAGGTAGCAGGTGACATCTGGCCTTCTCTTGTCTCGCTCGATTTCTAGAACAGACATTGCTGTCCATGCTGAAATTATAGAGGTAATTACAGCGAAGCTTGCCGCTAGCACTGCCCAAGTGTCGGGGGTTTGATAGCCAAGGACAACGAAAGCCCCGATTACCGCTATCAGCGCACCGGTACCAGCGAGGACCATCAATACTCGTGACGCAATACCGCCGGGGGTTGCCATGTGGTTGCTCCCTTATCCCAGTTCGTTGGTGTATTCACTTTACTCATTATGTTTTGGCTGTAAAGAAGGACTCCTATTGCTAGTGAGCGCGGTGTGGATGGGCGTGGGGGTGCATATGGCTGTGCGGCGGTGTGGCGTCCCGTTTCGGTATACCCAAGCGAGTCGCCTCAGTGAGACAGCCACGCCCAGGCTTTCCGTGTCTTATTTGGGTTGCTTTCTATTCCGATACACCGTATCAAGAGAGGGTCTAGAGGCAAACGAGACACTGAGGGGGCATCGTGGCGGTCTACGGTTATGCGCGGGTCAGCACCTCCGATCAGGATTTGACCGTTCAGGAAGAGGCCCTTCGGAGCGCGGGCTGCGATGTGATCCGTACGGAGAAGGTCAGCGGCACGAGCCGGAACGGACGGGCCGAACTGGAAACCCTTCTTCAGTTCCTCCGCGCTGGCGATACGCTCATGGTCACCCGCATAGACCGGCTTGCCCGCTCCATTGGCGATCTTCAGGACATCGTGCGGGAACTGAGGGCCAAGGGCGTTTCGCTGAAGGCTACCGAACAGCCCATTGATACCAGTACCGCAGCCGGGAAAGCCTTCCTCGATATGCTGGGCGTGTTTGCCGAGTTCGAAACCAACATCCGCCGCGAACGTCAGTTGGAGGGCATCGCCAAGGCTAAGGCTGAAGGTGTCTACAAGGGCCGCAAGCCGTCCATCAATACGGAAGAGGTGCTGTCCCTGAAGGCCCAGGGGGTCGGAGCGTCGGAGATAGCCAAGCGACTCGGGATCGGTCGAGCCAGCGTCTACCGCATCCTTGGCGCGGATGCCTGAACCGGGGAGGAAGAGGGCGGTAGGAGTCCCAGGGATGTTAGAGACTCCGCCCACCCTCCGGTCCCTCAGGAAAAGGCGCTCCACGAATTACCGCTAAACAGCCGTTGACTGGTTGATGATCCAATCCTGTGAGGCGTGAATAGCCAGTGGAATTTACGCTGATTATGTCCTGCCGCCCAGGATTTCACCGCTTCACGCTCGTTAAAATCCCCTCGCCCAATACCACCACCCTGAGAGAACAACAACTCTGAGGGTTTACCCACTATGAAAACCAAAGTTTGCAGGGATTGCGGTGAAACGCTCCCGATCAGTGATTTCTATTTCCGTCAGGCTAATGATCGACACGAAGCCCGGTGTAAAAGCTGCTACAGGATCAAAATGAGAACATGGAGAAGGAGCAATTCTCCTAGCATAGCCAACGACAACACGCCGCGAATAGCCAACGACAATATTTTGCTCTCTCGTCGGGTTGCGAGAATACCGATGATTGGACTGTCATATGGAAAGGTGACTGTTATTGCGGAGGCCGGTTCTGACAAGTGCGGAAATCGGCTTGTCGAGGCCCGTTGTGAGTGCGGTGCCACGGAGATAAGACAAGCGGCATCCATACGCCAGCCTGGATATACGTGTTTCAATCCATGCCCTGAGAAACCGGAGGTTTTGTCGAGCCACCCTTTGTACCCGACCTATAGCGGAATGCTTCAGAGGTGCGAAAATCCGAAGAACACGAGTTGGGAATATTATGGGGGACGGGGAATAACCGTCTGTGAGCGGTGGCGCAATTCGTTCCAGGCGTTTCGAGAAGACATGGGCGAGCGTCCCGAAGGCTTCACGATTGACCGTATCGACGTAGACGGCAACTATTCTCCTGAGAATTGCCGTTGGGCTGACTGGCCTACACAGATGAAGAACCGCCGCCCAAGGGCTGTACGAGGATAGTCGGTTTCCCCTGGTCACCTTCCTCCGCCTGTCATGAGCGATCTACGGGCGGGGAAGGTGTGGGGCTTACGCTACATCGACTCCATGATCCCAGGAGGGAACACAGCGCGTTCAATGGCCGACTTCAGGTCCACGTAGGTTCCCTTGGAGTATCCGCCGAAAGCAATGTCCCCACGTTCATGACCGACTATCAGCTTTGCCGTTGATAGAGGCACCTCGCCCGCTTCCAACGCTTCCAAAAGGTTCTTGCGTGTGGAGTGGAATACTGTCTGTGGCGTGTCCACTCCCAACTTTCGCCGCTCTCTGGTGAATTTCTTCGATACGTTCCATGACCGCTTGTTGTCTGGTCCGCCCGGTGTGATGTCCGGGAAAAGCCAACCGTCAGCATTGCCCTTGGCGCTGGCGGCTTCCTGCTTCAGCGTGACCACAAGAGGTTCGATAGCGGAATGGACAGGGATCATACGGACGGCGTTTTCGGTCTTCCCCTCCGTAATGGAAAGCCACCAACTTCCTTCCCGCTCCACCACATCCCCAGCCTGAAGAGAACAGAGTTCATCCAGGCGGGCACCCGTGAACAGGCCCAGGCGGAACAGGGCATCCAAGGGCCGCTTCTTCAGGCCGGAAAGGAGGGTCTTGATCTCATCGGCATTGTAAGCCCGCCGATTATCTTCCCTGTTCGCCCGTTTTCCCCTGACCCGCAGAACCTGTCCCTGCCATGGGTTTGCGTCTGTCATGCCCTTCTGTTCGAGCCAGCGCCACCACATAGACAAGGATGATATGTGCCGGTTGGCTGTCTTAGCCGCCACATCGGGGAATGCCTCGCTCACGTAGCTACCAGCAAGGCGCTTGGTCACGTCCGACACCAATAGGACGCGCTTCTTTGTTGCCCATTCAAGGAAGCGGCTTGTGTCGGAGTCGTATTGTCGGGCCGTCTGCTTGGTAATGGTGCGGCTAGCTTCAGGAAGCCACAAGTCTCTTGTTTCGGACAGAAGCGGCGAATTGCTTGTGGCAATCTTATAGAAATCCTTAGCCGCCTCGATCCCCTGGGCCTTCTCTATCTTCTCAGCATGGCTTTCGATGGCGATTTCTATGCCCTGCTGTTCGGTGTGTCCATGGTCATTGTCCTGGGCGCTGGCATCGGAGTTGATCCACACGTCACGCCAGATGAGGGCGGCGGCAACGGCGCTTCCATCCTCCCCCTTACCGATGGCGTCAAGCTCCGCCTTGATCTGGGCAACAGCGACAAGGCGTAGGCGTTGGGCTTCAGCCAAGTCCCGTGTCTTCAGCGACCGTACGACATGGGTGTTCCCTACAGCCTCCCTCAGCCGTGGTGGGACCGTAACGCGCACATACCAAGTCTGTCTCCGCTGCACCAAATACCGAGTGTCCAACGCCCGCTCCCAAGCTCATAGGGTACACGTATGGGGTACACGTTGGACCTTAAGAAGCCATGAATATCAAGGGTTTCATAGGCTTAGAGGGTGAATGGTGGAGTGTCCCTCTCCCTCCGCCAGTTTTTCTCAGCACGCTGCTGAGTGGAGCCGGTCTCTAGACCAAGCCGGCCCGGCCGATTTCATCGGATGTCATCCACGCCATTCCCGCTGCGTCGGCCTTCCTTGCGGAAGGCCCCGGCGGGTCTTGCGTGGACTATTGCCGTTTGTTCGTCCGTTGCCGTGAGGCCAGGATCTCATCGACGGTGACCGGGCGGAAATTCCACACATCCACACCGACGTCGAATTGCCGGGGCATGCCCTTCAGCTGGCCGTGGCTGTGGCCGTGCAGGTTCAGGGCGCCCTTGTACATGCCGTTCCAGGTGCGGAAGGCGTAATGGCAGAGCACCAGCCGCCGCTCGCCCAGCAGGAGTTCCGCGTAGGGCTGCACGCTTGCCCAGCCGGGCAGAGCCAGGGTGGCGGGGCCGTCGTTGTTGCCGGTGATCAGGTGCTTGGTGCCGTGCAGGCGTTCCAGGAGCGCCGCCATGACGTCCGGTTTGCGGTGCAGGGCGAAGTCGCCGAGGTGCCAGACGGTGTCGTCCGGGCCGACCGTGGCGTTCCAGTTGGCCGCCATGGCCTCGTCCATCGCCGCGACCGAGGCGAAGGGACGGCGGAAGCGGCTGATCGCGCCGGCGTGGCCGAAATGCGTGTCGCTGGTGAAGAAGACCGCCATCGGGAGGCCTCAACACAGCGGCGGCGCGGAGGGTTCCCCGCGCCGTCGTCCGCCGCCGTCCGTCAACCGTGCTTGTGCCCGTCCGCCGACGGATCGAGCAGCCGGTGCAGATGCACGATGAAGTAGCGGGTGTGGGCGTCGTCGATGGTCATCCCGGTCGCGCCGCGCCACGCCTTGTACGCCTCGTCGTAGTTGGGGAAGATGCCGACGATGTGGACCTTCGTCGGGTCGACGAACTGGTCGGAATCGGGGCGGACGAGTTCGCCGCCGAAGACGAGGTGGAGAAGCTGTTTGTCGGGCATGACGCGGGCATCCTTTTTGGGATGGGGTTGGGATGGGGCTGGGACGTGATCGGACCGGATTTTAGAGTACGTCATATCCGTCGTCCGCCCGCTTCTTCAAGTGCAATGACAGTGCTGTGACGTTCGGTTACCCCCCGATTGTCGCTTTTTTCCCGAAAGCTGGGCAAAAGGCGCCGCCTTGGGGCATAGTCTAAGGAAGAACAGAAGAAGCGAGGGGCGATTCATGGTTGTTGGTAATACCACAAATCGGACGAAGGCCCGGCGCGAGGTGGCGGTCTGGGACTTGCCGACCCGCCTGTTTCATTGGAGCCTGGTCCTTCTGGTGACGGTCGCGGTGGTCTCCGCCAAGACCGACCGCATGACCATCCACATGCTGGCGGGGGAGGCGATCCTGGCGCTCCTGCTGTTCCGGCTGGTCTGGGGGCTGATCGGCAGCCAGACCGCGCGCTTCAGCCACTTCGTGAAGGGGCCGCGCGCCGTCCTCGCCTACGCCTGCGGGATGGTCCGCGCCGGGCGCGGCGGCCGGGAGCCGGCGCCGGTCGTCGGGCACAACCCCATGGGCGGGCTGATGGTGCTGGCGCTGCTGGGCGCTTTGACGCTCCAGGCGGTGGCCGGTCTCTTCACCACCGACGACATCCTGGTGGACGGGCCGCTGGTGGCGCAGGCGTCGGGGAGCGTGGTGGCGGGCTTCAGCACGCTGCACCGCATCCTGGCCGACGGAATCCTGATCCTGATCGGCGTGCATGTGCTGGCCGTGCTGGCCTATCTGGTCGTGAAGCGGGACAATCTGATCCGCCCGATGGTCACGGGGCGGAAGGCGATCCCGGCGGATGCGCCGGTCGAATCGCCCAAGCGCCGCCCGGCCGCTCTGGCCCTGGCGGTTCTGGCCGCGGCGGCCGGCCTGGTGGCGGCGGTGGTGCAGGCGGGCTGAAGTCTCGTCGCAAGGCTCCTTCCCCGCGACCGGCGGGGAAGGGGCTGTCTGCGAACCGGCCGGATCAGTCGGCGCGGTAGCGCTCGTGGCAGGCCTTGCAGGCGCCGCCCACCGCGGCGAACTGCTTGGCGGTGGCGGCCTTGTCGCCGGAGGCGGCGGCGGCTTCCAGCCCCTTGGCGGCCGCCTCGTAGGCCTGGGCCTTGGCGGTGAAGTCGGCGTTGTTCGCCCAAATGTCGGCCTTGGCCTTGGTGTCGCCCTTGTCGCTGCCCGCCGGGAACAGGGTGGGGATCTGGGCGGCGAAGGCGCTCATGCGCTGGGCGGCCGGGCCGACCTGGGCGACCTTGTCGCTCCCCAGAAGGTCCTTGATCTCGGCCATCGCGTTCTTGCTGGTCTGGAAACCGTCCTTGCGCGCCTTGATCGAATCCTGGGCCATCGCCGTGCCGCCGACGAGAAGCAGGGCGGCCGTGGCGGCCAGCGTGACGCGGGTGAGCATTCAGATCCTCCGGATGATGGGTTTGATGAGAAAGAGGTACGATACCCCGTCCGCGGCGCGGGCTGTCAAGCCGGGCCTGTGCGGTGCAGCGGACGGGTTTCGCGCCGCACGGCGCGTCCGCCTGCCGGGAATCCGCCCCGCTCGGGGAGTGATCGGCTTGCAAGAGCAATAAGGCGGAAGTAAGGTCCCGCGTCGCGTTCGCGCGGTCATACCAAGTTCTCACCCCAACCTTCCGCCACCTTCGTCATAGGGGCCAGTACGCCATGTCGATCATCGCGTCCCGTCTGTCGCGCATCAAGCCCTCGCCGACCATCGCCGTCACCCAGAAAGCCCGCGAGCTTGCGGCGGCCGGTCGCGACGTCATCGGCCTCGGCGCCGGCGAGCCGGACTTCGACACCCCCGACAACATCAAGGACGCCGCCATCAAGGCCATCCAGGCCGGCGACACCAAGTACACCGCCGTGGACGGCACGCCCGCGCTGAAGAAGGCGATCTGCGCCAAGTTCGAGCGCGAGAACGGCCTGACCTACGCCCCCGACCAGATCACGGTCGGTGTCGGCGGCAAGCAGGTGCTGTACAACGCCCTGATGGCGACGCTGAACCCCGGCGACGAGGTCATCATCCCGGCCCCCTACTGGGTGTCCTACCCGGACATGGTGGAGCTGGCCGAAGGCACGCCGGTCTTCGTCTCCTGCCCGGCCGAGCAGGGCTTCAAGCTGCAGCCCGCCGACCTGGAGAAGGCGATCACGCCGAAGACCAAGTGGCTGATCCTGAACTCCCCGTCCAACCCGTCGGGCGCCGCCTACACGCGCGCCGAGATGAAGGCCCTGACCGACGTGCTGGTGAAGCACCCGCAGGTCTGGGTGATGACCGACGACATGTATGAGCACCTGCTCTACGACGGCATCGAGTTCGTGACCCCGGCCCAGGTCGAGCCGGCGCTGTACGACCGCACGCTGACCGTCAACGGCGTGTCGAAGTCCTACGCCATGACCGGCTGGCGCATCGGCTACGCCGGCGGCCCGAAGGCGCTGATCAAGGCGATGGGCGTGATCCAGAGCCAGTCGACCTCCAACCCGACCTCGATCGCCCAGGCCGCCGCCGTCGAGGCGCTGAACGGTCCGCAGGACTTCATCAAGGAGCGCGCGGCCGTGTTCGCCCAGCGCCGCGATCTGGTGGTGTCGATGCTGAACCAGGCCAAGGGCATCTCCTGCCCGAAGCCGGAAGGCGCCTTCTACGTCTACCCGTCCTGCGCCGGCACCATCGGCAAGACGACGCCGGACGGCAAGGTGATCGAGACCGACGAGGACTTCGTCACCTACCTGCTGGAGTCGGAAGGCGTCGCGGTCGTCCAGGGTTCGGCCTTCGGCCTCGCCCCGCATTTCCGCATCTCCTACGCGACCAGCACCGAGGCCCTGGAAGAGGCCTGCAAGCGCATCCAGCGCGCCTGCGGCAATCTGAAGGACTGATCTCCGGCATCTGCGACCGGTGAAAAAGGAAGAGGGGGCCGGAAGGCCCCCTCTTTTCGTTTGTGCGCTTTTGCTTTACGCGCCGCGGTCGACGCCCGCGGCCTGCAGGGCCGGCGCGGCGTCCTTGGCCGACACCAGCCGCAGGACCACGGCGCCCGCCGTCGCCGACAGGATCGAGCCGGCGAAGACACCCACCTTCACCGCGTCGCCCAGCTCCGGCGAGGTCGGGAAGGCCAGCGCGCCGATGAACAGGCTCATGGTGAAGCCGATGCCGCACAGCAGGGCGACGCCGTAGAGCTGCGCGGTGTTGGCCCCCGCCGGCATGTTCGCGAAGCCCAGCCGGATGGTCAGCCAGGCGGTGCCGAAGACCCCCACCATCTTGCCGAGGAACAGGCCGAGCGCGATGCCCAGCGGCAGCGAACCGGTGAGGATCGAGGCGTCCATCCCGGCGAAGGACACGCCCGCGTTGGCGAAGCCGAAGACCGGAACGATCAGGAAGGCGACCCAGGGGTGGACGCCGTGCTCCAGCCGCAGCAGCGGCGCGTGCGGGTCCGCCGCCGCTCCGGCGGCGGGACGCAGCGGGATGGTCAGGGCCAGGGTCACGCCGGCCAGCGTCGCGTGCACGCCCGACAGCAGGACCGCGCCCCACAGGCCCGCGCCCAGGACCAGATAGGGCAGGAGGCTGCGCACGCCGAAGCGGTTCAGCCCGATCAGCCCGGCCAGGAGCAGAGCCGCCACGCCGAGCGCCGGCAGGGACAGGTCGGCGGTGTAGAACAGGGCGATGATGATGACGGCGCCCAGGTCGTCGATGATCGCCAGGGCGGTCAGGAAGATCTTGAGCGAGACCGGAACGCGCGGCCCGAGCAGAGACAGCACGCCGAGCGCGAAGGCGATGTCGGTCGCCGCCGGGATCGCCCAGCCGTTGACCGTGGCCGGGTTGCCGGCGTTGAAGGCCAGATAGACCAGCGCCGGCACCAGCATGCCGCCCGCCGCGGCGACGCCCGGCAGGATGCGGCAGGACCAGGTGGAGAGCTGGCCGTCGAGCATCTCCCGCTTGATCTCCAGCCCGACCAGCAGGAAGAAGATCGCCATCAGACCGTCGTTGATCCAATGGCCGATGCTGAGTCCCAGAACGTAGGTGTGGAGCGTGTCGAAGTAAGCGGTGGAGAGGGGGGAGTTCGCCACCACCAGGGCCAGCGCCGCGGCGACCATCAGCAGGATGCCGCCCGACGCCTCGTTGCTCATGAAGTCCCGGATGAAAGCAGCCGGGCGCCGGCCGGCGGGTTGCCTGTGAGCATCCATGGCGCTTGTTTCCTTTCCTGGTTGGCCGGAAGTGCGGAGTTGTTGCGGAGTCCGTGAGGAAGCAATTTGTGAAAAGAATGTGGCGTCATGGCGGCTTCGCCATGACGCCAACGCAGTTTCCTATTGGCTGCGCATCATTTTCAGCCGCGCGTCGTCACATGAGGAATTTCGTGATGAGGACGTAGAGCGTCAAGCCGACCAGGCTGATCGTTCCGCCCCAGGCCCAGGCGAACTGGAACTTGCTCGGCAGCAGATCACGCTCGAAATCGCTGGTGAAGTTGTCCTTGACCGCCTTGATGGTCAGCCAGAACAGGACCGGCGAGAAGACCAGGGCCATCACGGAGGCGAGCTGGACCACGAAGATCGGCTCGGGCAGGCCATAGACCACCGCGATGCCGGCGACCAGCCACACCACCTGCATGCCGCGGTAGAGCAGCTTGCGGATCGCCGCGGTGTCCCAGTCGCGCTTCAGACGGACCACGCATTCCTCGAACAGGCGGGCCTGGCCGTCGAAGTAGGTGAAGACGGTGGAGAACAGCGCGGCCACGCCGCCGGCGATGATGACCGGGAAGATCCACGCGCCGAAGGTGTCGGTGTAGATGCTGGCGATGGTCACGCCCATCTCCGAGCCCTTTGGCACCAGACCCTGCGGGTGCAGCACCACGGCGCCGACGATCAGGAAGATCATGCCCGACAGCATCGAGATGACGTAGCTGATGTTCATGTCGCGCTTGAACAGGATCAGGCTGTTCTTCATGTAGTTGGGGTCCATGTGCACGGTGTGCCCCTGGGCCCGCATCTCGTTGACCTTGACCATGCCGGCCTTCTTGTCGACGGCCCAGTTCGACTGCATGGGCGCGACTTCCAGCGTGGTCGGGAAATAGCCGAACATGGCGCCGAACAGCATCATCGAGCCGATCGGCGGCAGGGTCGGCAGCAGGCGCGACAGATACTCGCCCGGCGGCGGGGCCTGGAGCGCGAAGGCCACGAAGCAGGACACGGCGAAGACGATGATGAGAATCTTGCAGATGCCTTCGACCGCCTTGTAGCTGCCCATCCACAGGATGCCGACGGTCAGCAGCAGGATGGCCACCGCCCAGAGCTGCATCGACATGAAGGGGAAGGCGGCCCACATCAGCGCCGCGCAGCCGAGCGCGCGGCCGGCGATGCCCACGGTGTTGGCGAAGCCCTGGAAGATCATGAACCACAGCGGCCAGGTGCCGACGCGGTGGTAGGCGTTGATGATGGATTCGCCCTTCACCATCGTGTAGCGGTGGGCGAACTCGAAGGCGCAGTATTTGATGATGTAGGCGGCCAGGATCACCCACAGCAGATCGTAGCCGTACAGAGCGCCGGCGGTCGGCGCGTGCATGATGTGGCTGGCGCCGATGCCGGTCATCGCCGCGGCGATGCCGGGCCCCATGGCCTTCCAGGTGTCCATGAAGCCGGTGCCGGGGGCTTCCAAGCGGATGACCTTCTTGGCGCTTCCATCCGCGGCGGTGCCGCCGTAAAGGCCATCGGCGTCGATGGCCGCACTGTTCGTCGAGCTGACGCTCATTCCCGTTCCTCCCTAGGATTGGCCTGTCGATTGGCGTCGGGCCGTTCGAGAAATTTTCGGCCCGGTTCCGTCCGGCTCCTTTTCCGATCCGTGCTTTTCTGCAGGGGCTGGTTTCCTGCACGCCATAGTTTGGTATGCCAAATATCAGCGAGGCGTAGGAAAAAAAATCTGGAAGATCGGGGCGTTTTTCAGACACAGAAAAAAAGTGGAAACTCGGGACTAAAACCACCTCTACCCACATCGGCTATGATCATTCCGTGAATCATGAAAAGGAATTCATGGTCAAATTGGCTGGTTGCGCAGGGTAAAGGATGCATCCATATGCCGATGGACTCAGCGAGCTTGGGCCGCCCGCTGCGTCGCCTCCCCAAAGGCTGTCCCTGTTGAGTCAGGGACAGCCTTTTCTCGTGTCAGTATTATGAAGACCAAATTTTTTTGAAATTTCCCGGGATGAAATCTGATGGTCGCGCTCGCCAGATCGCGCGGTGGCGATGGCGCAGGAGACGCATCAGCTAGGTTTTTAATCCAGTGGCGTAGTGAATTTTAAACCCGGACGGCTCGGCGCGAAGGATCCGCGCCGGTTCCTGTGGTTTGCCGCCCTGTGAAAAAAGCGCGGGTCCCGCGGAACTGAAAGCATCTATGCTGAAGGGTAAGGCGAGCGGGAAGCCGTGCAACGCGCGCCGGCCAATCTGTTGTCGGGGTGTTGCCTCAGAGGATTGCGCTGCCCGAAGCCGGCGCGCCGACCAGTTTCTGCGGGAGCCTCCATGGTTCTGGATCCGATCACACTCGCCGTGGCGCTGTGCCTTGCCACCTTCGCCGCAACCGGCATCGCGACCCTGCTGACAGCGGTGTGGGGAAGCCATCGGGACCCGGGCGCCCTCATCGCTCCCGTGCGGCCCTGGGGGCGGCCAGCCAACATGAACCGGCCTCCGCGCGGGACCCGCCGTCATCTGTGGATCGCGACGGAGACGTCGGATTGACGCCGTATCGGTGTGACGGCGTCGTAAGACAACAAACGCGCGGATTTACAAGACGCTGGAATCAGAAAGGGCCGCGACTGGATCGCGGCCCTTTCGTCGTCCGGTGTCGTCCGGATGTCCGCAAGGCATGCTCACAGGACGCCGTACAGACGGGACTTTTCGCACCAGGCGTTCATGAAGGACTTGAAGGCCTGCAGGAAAGTCGAACCCTTCGTGCCGTTCTGGTTGGCATGCAGATGGGTCACAGTCGCGTAGGTCATGATCATCTCCGTCGTTCGATGAAGACACTGTATCTTGGTATACCAAATACCAGAAGCGCAATCGATGCATCGCTCTCTTGCCCTCATCACATGGCGGGTTATGAAAGACTTACTTATTGTTTGGCGCGCTGATTTATTGTTGAGCTGATTTTCTTTTGCCGGTCTTTCGCCCGCAAGGCCGCTGCGCGCCGTCCGGCCATGAAAAAGGGGCCGGAGGACGCCCCCGGCCCCGCGCACTTCCCCACGCCGCCGGCTACTGCGCGGCCAGCGTCTCCTTGCGGATCTCCACCGCCTTGTCGGCGGCCTTGCCGGTCAGTTCCTGCAGCCGCTCGAAGCTCCAGGTGAAGGTGCCGACGCCGAGCGACAGGGAGCGCAGCTCGACGATCAGGTCGTGCATCTCGGCCTGCGGCAGATAGGCCTTCACCTCGTCCCAACCCTGCCAGCCGGGGCGCGCGTCGTAGCCGAGGATCTGCCCGCGCCGTCCGCTGACCAGCCGCTGCACCTTCGAGGTGAAGTCGCTGGGCACGGCGATGGAGACGGTCAGGATCGGCTCCAGCAGCACCGGCTCGCAGGCCGGAAGCGCCTCGGTCATCGCCTGCCGCGCCACCGTCTTGAAGGCCATTTCGGAGCTGTCCACGGCGTGGAACTGGCCGCCGGTCAGCTTCACCGCGAAATCGACCACGGGGAAGCCCAGCGGCCCGCGCACCGCGTAGTCGCGCACGCCGGTCTCCACCGCCGGGATGAACTGGCGCGGCACCACGCCGCCGACGATGCCGTCCTCGAACTGGAAGCCGGTGCCGCGGGGCAGTGGCTTGACCTCCACATGGATGTCGGCGAACTGGCCGTGGCCGCCGGTCTGCCGCTTGTAGCGGGCGTGGTGGGACGTGCCCTTGCGGATCGACTCGCGGTAGGGAACCTGCGGCGGCACGCCCTTGACCGTGACGTTGAACTTGTTGCGCAGACGGTCCATGGCGATCTGGAGATGGATGTCGCCCTGGCCCCACAGCACCAGCTCGCCGGTGTCGGTGGACTGGTCCAGGCGCAGCGACGGGTCCTCCTCGACCAGCTTCTGGATGGCCGCGGTCAGCTTCACCTCGTCGTTGCGGTTCTGGGCGTGCAGGGCGAGGCCGAAGACGGGCGGCGGCAGCTCCGGCCACAGCGCCGACCGTCCGGCGTTGCCCTTGTCGGTCAGCAGGTCGCCGGTCGCCGCCTTGTCGAGTCGGCCGAGCGCCACCACCTCGCCGGTCGCCGCCTGGGACAGCTTCTCCTGATTGTGGCCCATCATGCGGAAGACGCCGGACACCCGCTCCCCGCCCAGCGTCATGCCGTCGTTGACCGTGCCCCGCCAGACCCGGACGAGGCTGATCTTGCCGGCGTGCGAACCGTTCAGCGTCTTGAAGACCTGGGCGGCCACCGTGGCGTCCGCCGGGATGCCGGCGCGCTCCGCCGTGGTGGCGACGTCGGGCCCCTCGTGGCGCAGCGCCTTCAGCAGGCGGCGGATGCCGTTGTCGTTCTCCGCCGAGCCGAAGAAGACCGGGACGATCAGGTCGTCGGCCAGTTCGCGGGCCAGCCGGTCGTAGACCTCCTGCGTGTCGGGAGCGACGTCCTCCAGCAGCTTTTCCAGAAGCGCGTCGTCGTAGTCGGCCACCGCCTCCAGCATCTCCTGCCGGGCCTCGTGCTCGCGGTCCTTCAGGCTGTCGGGGATCTGGACGAGGTTGGACGGCTTGTGCGGGTTGAAGTGCCAGGCGCGCTCGCTGACCAGATCGACGAAGCCGGTGATCTTCCCGCCCTCGCGGATCGGCACCTCGCGCAGCACCAGCTTGCGCGCCGACACCGCCTGATAGGCCTGCACCACGTCGCGCACCCTGAGGTCGCCCAGGCTGTCCACCTTGTTGATGAACAGCAGGTGGGGGATGCGGTTGTCGTCGAGGAACTTGAACAGGGGGGCGAGCAGCACGGCCTTTTCCGGAGCCGCCTCGGCCACGATCACGGCGACGTCCGCCACCATCAGGGCGCTCTGCGTCTCGCAGGCCAGCTCCACCGAGCCGGGGCAGTCGAGCACGCTCCAGCGCTCGCCCAGGAACTCGAAGGAGGCGACGTTGACCTCGACGCTCATCT
The DNA here is from genome assembly GCF_040500525.1 of Azospirillum formosense. NCBI lineage: Bacteria > Pseudomonadati > Pseudomonadota > Alphaproteobacteria > Rhodospirillales > Azospirillaceae > Azospirillum > Azospirillum formosense. Next base: position 381,829 of record NZ_CP159402.1, read on the forward strand.
GCCGGGCCTTGGCCTCGGGGGAGCTGTCGCCGACCGCGTTGCCGTCGCGGACGCTGCCCTTGCGCGTGGTCGCCCCGGCGGCGGAGAGCAGGCTTTCCAGAAGCGATGTCTTGCCGCTGAGATAGGGGCCGACCAGCGCGGCGCAGCGGGCCGTCCGGATCTGAGTATGGGGCATGCACACCTCCCGTATGGCGTCTTCCCGTGTGGGCATCGGCCGGAACGCCGGGTGGCCTGGGTGGGCCGGGTGGGACGCTGTGGCCGGAAGCACCGGCGGCGCGCGTGGCCCTGACAGGGTGCCGGACTGGTCCGGTGCTTTGAAAACAGTGCCTTTTCAAGGTTATGGTCCACCCGTGGCGGGGGACCTGTCGATGGAAAAAAGGGGCGGCATGACGTCACGCCGCCCCGGTGGGGTGTCTCATCCTGGCGGGCCGTCGGCGTAGGGTGCCAGGGCCGCCGCGACCACCCGGTGGACGGGCGTCGGCACCCCCAGCTCCGACCCCAATTGGACCACCGCCCCGGACAGCCAGGGCAGTTCCAGCCGCCCGCCCCGCGTCAGATCGTTCAGCATGGAGGAGGTCATGGCGGCGGGCAGGCCGTCCAGCAGCGCCTCGACGCGGGCGACGATGCCGGTGCCCAGATCGACGTCGCGGGCGCGGGCGAGCCGGGCGACCTCCGCCACCGCGTCGAGGAACAGGGCGCGGCTCTCCGGAACGCGGCGGATCACCCCGGCGGGCTGGCGGGTCAGGGCGGTGACTCCGCTGAAGGGCGCCAGGAAGGCGAACTTCTCCCACTGCGCGCGCAGGATCGCCGCGGACAGCACCGCCTCGAACCCGGCCGCCTCGGCCAGCGCGTGGAAGGCGGTCAGCCGGGGCGAGGGGCGCCCGTCCAGCTCCCCGTAGGTCAGGCGGGCCAGGGTTCCGGTGTGGCGGATCACGCCGGGGGCGGCGATGGTGGCGCCGATGTGGGCGACGCCGCCCGCCACATGCTCCCGCCCGAGGATCCGGCACAGCGTGTCCATGCCGGTGACGCCGTTCTGCACGGTGACGACCACGGTGCCCGGCTTCACCAGGGGGCGGCAGGCCTCCGCCGCGCGGTCGGTGTCCCACAGCTTGACCGCGAACAGCACGAGGTCGACCGGCCCGATCTCCACCGGGTCGTCGGTCGCGCTGACGTCGGTCAGGTGCAGGGGGGCGGCCTCGCTCTCGACGCGCAGACCGTCGCGGCGGATGGCCTCCAGATGCGGGCCGCGGGCGATGAAATGCACCTCGGCTCCGCGGGTCGCCGCGAGGCGCGCGCCGAAATAGCCGCCGACCGCGCCCGCCCCCATGATTGCGATGCGCATGCGATGCTCCTCCCAAATGCGGTCCGGGCCGGCGCGCTCCGTTGGATGGGGCCGGGGAATCGGCGGAGGCCGGGCGGGCCTTTGGTGCCGGACTCTGGGGTGACAGTGTGGCGCGCGCGGGACTTTGCGGCAATAGGCCGCAGGATTGCGGATTGCCGGAGGGCGACTTTCTTTCGACAGTGGGCGGACCGATCGGCGCCCCTCTCCGCAAGACATTTCCGCATTGGCCGGTCCGGGGGATTTGCCATGGGATCTGCCATCAGCGCCTTCGTCCGCATGCCGCCGTTCCGAGCCCTGTGGGTCCTTCTGGCCGCGCTTCTGGTCGCCGGGGTCCATCCCCCGGGTGCCCTTGCCCAGCCCGGCGATCCGGAGCGCGAGCAGGTCCGCGCGATCGCGCTGAAGGCGGCGGAGCTGATCGCCGCGCGGGGCCTGGAGGCGGCGGCGGCGGTGCTCAACCGCGAGGGCGAGTTCCGGCACGGCGCGCTCTACGTCACCGTCATCGACTTCGCCGGGGTGTGGAAGGTCTATCCGCCCCGGCCCGCCGGGGTCGGGATCAGCGTGATCAACGTCAAGGACCCGGACGGCCGCGACATCGTCCGCGACATCCTGTCGGTGGCGCGGGACGCCGGCGAGGGCTGGGTGGAATACCGCTGGCTGAACCCGGCCAGCAACCGGATCGAGCCGAAGACCACCTTCGTGAAGCGGGTGCCGGGCCAGGAGCTGGTCGCCTATGCCGGCCTGTACCATTGACGCCGCCCGGCCGCGTGTTCGGGGCGCTTGATACGGCCGCTGTTGCGGCGCACATCTTGACCCGCACCGGGCGCGCCCAAGCTTGTCGGGGTGGCCTTCACGGCAGGCCGGGGCATGCGGGTCGCGCAGGGCTGCTTTTTAGAATGTTTCTAAAGTAGGGTCTTTACCCGGGGCGCAGCGGGGCGTAGCCTCGATTGCAGCCAAGAATGGAAGACAACCCCTCGGAGGATTGAGAAACCATGCAGATCGACATCGGGATCGCGGAAGCCGACCGCAAGGCCATCGCCGAAGGCCTGAACAACGTGCTCGCCGACACCTTCGCCCTGTATCTGAAGACGCATTCCTTCCACTGGAACGTCACGGGGCCGATGTTCAACACGCTCCACACCATGTTCATGACCCAGTACACGGAGCTGTGGACCGCCCTGGACGAGGTGGCGGAGCGCATCCGCGCCCTCGGCTATCCGGCGCCGGGCAGCTTCACGCAGTTCACCAAGCTCGCCTCGATCAAGGAGGAGCAGGGCGTCCCGAACGCGCAGGAGATGCTGCGCCAGCTCGTCGAGGGGCATGAGGCCGTCGCCCGCACCGCCCGCAAGGTCTTCCCGACCGCCGAGGAGGCCAACGACCAGCCGACCGCGGACCTGCTGACCCAGCGCCTGCAGATCCACGAGAAGACCGCCTGGATGCTGCGCTCCATGCTGGAGTAGTCGGCAAGGCCCAGCGGCTTGCGATTCGACGGGACGCCGTCCTTCGGGGCGGCGCCCCGTCCTTTTAACGCGCGAGGAAACAACCGGGCGGGGCCGCGCGTTCTCCCTGGATGTCCGATGGACGCGGGAGAGGGCGCCATGGCCTCCTACAATGACGACCGAGCGCGGGGAGCCGACCGGGCGGCGACGGGCGGCGGGCAGGATGCCCTGCTGCTGGCCGCAAGGCTGCTGATCGGGGCGATCTTCGTGCAGAGCGGCTTCGGCAAGCTGATGGACCTCGGCGGCTTCGCCGGGAGCCTGGCGGGGCAGGGTCTGCCCATGCCGATGCTGCTGGCGGCGCTGGGCGGTGCGGTGGAGTGCTTCGGCGGGCTGGCCGTGGTGCTGGGGGCCTGGACGCGGCTGGCCGCGGCGGCGGTGGTCCTCTTCACCATCATGGCGACGCTGATCGCCCACCGCTACTGGGCCTACCCGCCGGAGGCCCAGGGGATGCAGCGCATCCAGTTCATGAAGAACCTCGCCATCATCGGCGGCTTCCTCGCGCTGATCGCCGCCGGGGCCGGGCGGTTCAGCGTCGATGGGCTGATGAACCGGCGGTAGCAGGGGGGCGGTCGCCCGGCCCCCTTCGCTCTCCCTTGCCGCCTTACCAGTTCGCCTTACCAGTTGCCCGCCGGGCTCGGCTCGCCCGCGTGGTGGGCCAGCCAGCGCTCGGCCTCCAGGGCGGCCATGCAGCCCATGCCGGCGGCGGTGACGGCCTGGCGGTACACCTTGTCCTTCACGTCGCCCGCGGCGAAGACGCCCGGCACGTTGGTGGCCGTCGAGTCGGGGGCGGTGACGATGTAGCCCTCGGAGTCGGTCTCCACCTTGCCCTGGAAGACGGCGGTGGCCGGGACATGGCCGATGGCGACGAAGACGCCGGCCACCGGGATCACCCGCTCCTCGCCCGACTTCACGTTCTTCACGCGCACGCCGGTGACGCCGCGCGGGTTGCCCAGGGAGCCGTCGCCCTCGCCGACGATCTCCTCGACCACGCTGTCCCAGACCACTTCGATCTTGGGGTTGCGGAACAGCCGGTCCTGCATGATCCGCTCGGCGCGGAAGCTGTCGCGGCGGTGGATGACCGTCACCTTGGAGGCGTGGTTGGTGAGGTACAGCGCCTCCTCCACCGCGGAGTTGCCGCCGCCGATCACCGCGACCTCCTTGCCGCGGAAGAAGAAGCCGTCGCAGGTGGCGCAGGCCGACACGCCGAAGCCGCGGTAGATCTCCTCGCTGGAGATGCCCAGCCAGCGCGCCTGCGCGCCGGTCGCGATGACGACGCTGTCGGCGGTGTAGGTGTCGCCCGAGTCGCCCTTGCAGACGAAGGGGCGCTGGCTGAAGTCGACGTCGGTGATCAGGTCGAAGACCATCTTGGTCCCGACATGCTCCGCCTGCTTCTGCATCTGCTCCATCAGCCACGGCCCCTGGATGGGGTCGGCGAAGCCGGGATAATTCTCGACGTCGGTGGTGATCATGAGCTGGCCGCCCGGCTGCATGCCCTGCACCATCAGCGGCTGCAGGTTGGCGCGCGCCGCGTAGATGGCCGCGGTGTAGCCGGCAGGGCCGGCGCCGATGATGAGAACCTTGGTGTGGTGGGTGCTGGGCATCGCTCTGTCCGTCACGATCTGGTCTGGTGCGGACCATAGGGCCGCGCCGAACATATGGTCCAGATCCGGCGCGCTGTCATCGGAAAGCCTGCCATGCCGGCCCCTCATGGGGCCGATGTTTCACCCCGGCCGCCTGGGGGACGCCCTTCAATAGCGGGTCGGCGCCGCAGCTTTGCGGTTTTTCAGCCAGGCGCCGACGCGGTGGCGCCACTGCTCGTGCCAGATGTAGACGCTGTTGCGGACCCAGTTCATCTGCACGGCGCGGCGCCGTCCCTCGAAGGAATGGTGCCCGTGCCACGAGGTGTCGGAGCGGCGGAAGCACAGCAGCGTGCCCTCGTCCGGCGGCACCTCGGCGGCGTAATCCTCCAGGTTGGGGCTGCGCAGCACGCGCAGGCGCCCTCCCGACGCCTCCCAGGGCGGGTTCATGTAGATCAGGACGGTGACGATCTTGCTGGCCGAATCGGGGTGGATCTTGCCGTCGGTCGCCCGGCACATGCCGCGGGCGGTGAACATGGTCGGGTAGCGCGACAGGTCCACCCCGAACTTCTCCGAGAAGGCCCGGCAGACCGCCTCGCCGCGCAGCTCCTCGATCAGGGCGTCGAAGGCCGGACCCTGCGGGAAGACGCCCAGGGGGATGGAGCCGGGCTTGTCCACCTTGGGGTAGTCGCGGTGCAGCGCCTCCAGATGCTCCCGCTTCACGAAGCCGGGGACGCAGAGGAAGTCGAACGGCTCGTGATGCAGCGGGGTGGCGCGGAAGCGGTCCAGATCCAGCATGGAGGCGGGCATGGACATGGGGCGGTCTCCAGACGGCAACTCAGACGACGGCAACGGGGGGCGGCAACGGGGGGCGGCAATTCAGACGGCGGCGGTTCAGGCCACGGGCGTGTCGGGGAAGGCCAGCTCGTGGCGGGCGCGCCATTCCGGGCCGACATAGTTCACGATGATCGACTTGCGGACGCCGCGGATCGGGCGCGGGGCGAAGCCATGCCACGTGTTCGTTCCGGGAACGAAGACCAAACCCCCGTTGAAGGCGTAGGGCGCGCGGGTGACGACGGTGCGGGTGGCGTCCAGCACGTCGGTGCCCCAGTCGGCGCAGTCCGGCCCCTTGGAGAGATAGATCAGCATCGTGAACTTCTTGACGCCGATGTCGGTGTGCGGCTCCAGCCAGAAGCCGTCGGTGTCCTGGCAGTATTCGATGCGCAACGAGGTGCCGGCCAGAGCGACGCCGCAGGTCCGCTCGATCGCCTCGGTCACCGCCCGCCGCTGGAAGGCCGTGGCGACCGCGTCGCAGACGGGGTGTTCGGCCCGGCTGCGGGCGCAGAAATAGCTGCGGGTGGCGTTGTTGGTGTCGCGCTTGCCCATGGTGTCGCCGACCGGTGGCGGTGCCCAGGGCAGGGCGGCGATGCCGTCCGCGGCCTCGTCGGTGAGCGCGCGCGACAGCAGCCAGTGGCGATAGGGCTCATCCTTGATCGGGGCGTTGTCCAGGCAGCGGATGAAGGCGTCCTGGACCGCGTCAGGCGAAACCATGCGAAAAAATCCAATGCGTCCCGTCGGTAAAAGGGAATTACCACGGGGTGAAACACGCATTAAATGAAATAACGTTCATGAACCGTTTGACAGGAATCCCTCCTGACGAGCGCAAGCAAACAACACTGATCGGGGTATCGCGGGGAAGCGCGGTGCCCCGGATTTCAGGCACCGTGCTTGGCGCGGTGGGCCAGAAGACGGTGTCGCAACTCTTCGGCGACTTGCCGGGTGTCGTCCAACGTTGGGTAGGTCCAGTGCTCCAGGGCGCCGGTGAAGGGCCGGGTGATGCCTTCCCTGTAGAGTTCCTCGTGGAAGCTGCGGAACTTGGCCGAGCCGCCCTCCAGCTCGATCACGTAGACCGGCTTTCCGGTGGAGCAGGCTTCCGAGGTCATGGACACGCTGTCGCAGGTCACCACCACGGCGTCGGCCAGACCGAGATAGGCGAAGTAGGGGTTCTCGCCGGTGCCGTCCCACACCTCCGCCGGCAGGCCGTTCAGGCGGGCGCGCAGGATCGCCTCGTTGTCGGCGCCGGTGCGGCGCGACGGCGTGACCATCAGCCCGGCCCCCTTGCTGCGGGCCAGCTCCGACAGCTTTTCCGCGACGTCGCCCATGATGGTCGGGGTCAGGGCGTAGACGCCGTTGGTGCCGCCGATCAGCACGGCGACGCGCGGGTGCGGCAGGTCGGCGAGCCGGGGGGCGTGGCGCTGCGCGGCCTCGGCCAGCAGCTTGGGCGTCACGCGGTGCAGGGCGCCGCGGGTGGCCATGACGTTGGGGCCGCGCAGCCGGTCGTGGCGGGGCACCACGACGAGGCCGAAATGGCGCGGGTTGATCTGCGGATCCTGGATGTAGACGGTGAAGGTCCGGCCGCGCGACTGCTTGCTGGCGGCCAGCAGCGGCGCGATGGCCTGGCGCCCCGACCCGATCATCAGGTCGGGCCAGGGCGCGCGGATGGGGTCGCCCTCCGGCCCGGCGGCGAAGCGGTTGCCCAGCCGCAGGAAGGGGCTGAGCTGGCGCCACGGGCTGCGCAGCCGCACCCGCTTCACGACGGGGGTGAGGCCCAGCGCCTCGGCGAGGCCGATGCACTGGTTTTCCATGCCGGGCTTGCCGTCCGAGACGACCCAACAGGTGAGGGAACCGGGAAGGGAGGACTGCATCGTCACACGAATGGTTTTGAGGGTGCGGCGGGTTGTCGCGCCCTGGTGGGCGTCGGAGCTGGATACATCGATAGAAAGTTTTTCCACCGACGCCGATACGGGTTTCTTGCTTGGCGTGGATGGCTGCGCCGTGTAATATCCTTTCTTCAAATCACCCCCGGAGCGACCGAGCAAACCATGCGGCGGGTCAAACTCGACCGAATTGACCGGCGGATTTTGCGCGACCTGCAAAATGACGGCCGGATGACCAACGTAGAACTCGCGAGGCGTGCCGGCATCTCTGCCCCTCCGTGTTTGCGGCGTGTCCGCGCCTTGGAAGAGGCGGGCTTCATCCGCGGCTATCACGCCGACATCAACCCCGACGCGCTCGGGTTCGGTGTCACCGTGTTCGCCCAGGTCGGCCTGTCCAGCCAAGCTGAAGTGGACCTAAAGAAATTCGAGGAACTCGTCAACTCCTGGCCCATGGTGCGCGAGTGCAACATGCTGGCCGGCGAGTATGATTTCCTGCTGAAGATCGTTGCGGAGGACTGGGACGACTACCAGCGCTTCCTGACCACGAAGCTGACGGCGGCGCCCAACGTGGCGCACGTCAAGTCGGCCCTGTCGATCCGCACGTCGAAGCACACGCCCGGTGTGCCGATCGACGTCGACTCGCCGGACATCCCCGACTCCCTGGAGGATGACGACGACGAGGACGAGGACGAGTCCTCGACCCGCGTGGCGCGCCGCTGACGCGGCGCCGCACCGACGCATAGCCTTTCACGGACAGCCGGCCCCACACCCCGCGCACGGGATGTGGGGCCGGCTGTTCGCGTTTCGGGAAGGGGCGTCCCCGCGCAATCTTGTGACGCCGAGCATTTCGAAAAATGGATTCCTGCCCGTCTTCGCACGTGCGATGCTTCCACACGGCGAAGGTGCTAAACTTGCGCGCAACCGACTTCGCCGCTTTTGTCCGTGACCGGGAGACGATGATGGCCTCAGCCCGCCGCCGTGCCCTTCCGCCGCGCCTTTTCCTGACGACACTGGCCCTCGCCGCCGCCCTGGCCGTGCCGCCCCTGCTCGGTTCCCCGCCGGCCGCGGCGGCGACGCCGGGCGTCCATGCGGAGGAGATCGTCCGCTTCCCCTCGCTCGACGCCGATCTGACCAGCGGCGCCCCGACGGCCCTGACCGGGCGCTTCCTGCGACCAAAGGCCGACGGCCCCTATCCCACGGTCGTCCTTCTGCACGGCTGCAGCGGCCTCTACGCCAAGACCGGGCGGGTGGCGTCACGGCACATCGACTGGGCTCTGACGCTGCGCGAGCAGGGCTACGCGGTGCTGATGGTGGACAGCTTCGGCCCGCGCGGCGTGGCGGAGGTCTGCACGGTGAAGGACCGCCCCGTCCGCGCGACGGAGGAGCGCAAGCGCGACGCCTGGGCGGCGCTGGCCTATCTGCGCGCGCGCAGCGACGTCGACAGCGAGCGGATCGCCCTGATGGGCTGGTCGCAGGGGGCCGGCACGGTGCTGGCCGCCTACGGGCCGGGCGGGCAGGGGAACGGTTTCCGCGCCGCCATCGCCTTCTACCCCGGCTGCCGGACGCCGCTGAGCGACGCCGACTGGCAGCCGGAGGGCCCGCTTCTGATGCTGCTGGGCGGCAGGGACGAATGGACTCCGGCGGAGCGCTGCCTCGAGCTGGCGAGCCGCGAACCGGTGAAGGAGCGCACCGAGGTGGTGGTCTATCCCGACGCCCATCACGGCTTCGACTCCCCCCATTCACCGCTGCGCAAGCGCCACAATCTGGCGACGGCCCCGGCGGGCGAGGCGACGGTCGGCACCGACGAGTCCGCCCGCAGGGACGCCATCGAGCGGGTCAGCGCCTTCCTGGCGGAGCGGCTGCGGGGGTAGGGGCGCCCGCGGGGGTTAGGGTCACGGGTGAAAAGGAAACGCCCCGCACCGGCTGTCGGTGCGGGGCGTTTCGGTTCGCGGTCGGTGGCGGGGCCTTGTCCTGCGAACCGGCCCCTGAAGCTTGAACCCGCGCTTACTTGAACGCGACGGTGACGATCTCGTAGACCTTGGAGCCGCCGGGGGTGGACACCTCCACGCTGTCGCCGACCGACTTGTTGATCAGCGCGCGGGCCAACGGCGCCTGGATGGACAGCATGCCGTTCTTGATGTCGCTCTCGTCCTGGCCGACGATCTGGTAGGTGATCTCCTCGTCGGTGTCCTCGTCCGCGAGCGTGACGGTGGCGCCGAACTTCACCGAACTGCCGGACAGCTTCGTCGGGTCGATGACCTCGGCGCGGCTGATCTTGTCCTCCAGCTCGGCGACGCGGCCCTCGATGAAGCTCTGGCGTTCACGCGCGGCGGTGTATTCGGCGTTTTCCGACAGGTCCCCGTGCTCACGCGCCTCGGCGATCGCCTTGATGACGTTGGGCCGTTCGACAGTCTTGAGGTGCTTCAACTCCTCTTGCAGGCGGTTGTATCCCGCCGCAGTCATTGGAACTTTTTCCATCGTTCAATCCATCACCATGCCGACGCAGCGCCCTGGGAAAGCTACGGCGCGGCGGAGGAGGTCCGCCGCGCCGTAAACCGTCCTAATAGGAACCGCTAAGGTACGACTGCAACGGCGCGACTTCAAGGCTGCCGTTCCGGAGTGCGGCAATCGCTTCCACCGCCGCGCGTGCACCGGCCATGGTGGTGTAGTAAGGCAGGTTGTAGGTCAGCGCCGTGCGCCGCAGGCTGAAGCTGTCGGACAGGGCCTGCGCGCCGTCCGTGGTGTTGATGACCAGATGCACCTCGCCGTTGATCATAGCGTCGACGATGTGCGGTTGGCCCTCCACCACCTTGTTGATCGACTCCGCCGGGACGCCGGCCTGGCGCAGCGCCGCCGCGGTGCCGGTGGTCGCCAGGACGCGGAAGCCCATGGCGTGCAGCTTCTGCCCGATCTGCACGGCCGAGGGCTTGTCGCGCTCCTTCACCGAGATGAAGACGGTGCCCTGGACCGGCAGGGTGACGCCGGCGCCGAGCTGCGACTTGGCGAAGGCCAGCGCGAAGTTGTGGTCGAGGCCCATCACCTCGCCCGTCGACTTCATCTCCGGGCCGAGCACGATGTCCACGCCGGGGAAGCGGGCGAAGGGGAACACGGCCTCCTTCACGGCGGTGTGCGGCGGGGTCGGGCCGTTCAGCGTGAAGTCGGCCAGCTTTTCGCCGGCCATGACGCGGGCGGCGACCTTGGCGATGGCGGTACCGGTGGCCTTGGCGACGAAGGGCACCGTGCGGCTGGCGCGCGGGTTGACCTCCAGGATGTAGACCGTGCCGTCCTTGACCGCGAACTGGACGTTCATCAGGCCGACGACGTGCAGGGCGCGGGCCAGCGCCTCGCCCTGGCGGCCGATCTCGGCGATGGTCTCGGCGGGCAGCGAGTAGGGCGGCAGGGCGCAGGCCGAGTCGCCGGAATGGATGCCGGCCTCCTCGATGTGCTCCATGATGCCGGCGATGTAGACCTGGCCGGTGGCGTCGGCCACCACGTCCACGTCGACCTCGATGGCGTCCTGCAGGTAGCTGTCGATCAGCACCGGGTTCTTGCCCGACACCTTCACCGCGTTGCCCATGTAGCGCTTGAGCCCGGCCATGTCGTGGACGATCTCCATGGCGCGGCCGCCCAGCACGTAGGACGGGCGGATGACGACGGGGAAACCGATCCGCGCCGCGACCGTCTCCGCCTCCTCCAGCGACCGGGCGAGGCCGTTGGCCGGCTGGAGCAGGTTGAGCTGGTGCAGCAGCTTCTGGAAGCGCTCGCGGTCCTCGGCGAGGTCGATGGCGTCCGGCGAGGTGCCGAGGATCGGGATGCCGGCCTTCTCCAGCGCGTCGGCCAGCTTCAGCGGGGTCTGGCCGCCGAACTGCACGATGCAGCCCAGCACCGTGCCCTTGCGCTGCTCGACGCGGACCAGCTCGATCACGTCCTCGGCGGTCAGCGGCTCGAAATACAGGCGGTCGGCGGTGTCGTAGTCGGTGGACACCGTCTCCGGGTTGCAGTTGACCATGATGGTCTCGATGCCGGCCTCGCGCAGCGCGTAGACGGCGTGGACGCAGCAATAGTCAAACTCGATGCCCTGGCCGATGCGGTTCGGCCCGCCGCCCAGGATGACGACCTTCTTCCTCTCGGTCGGGTCCGATTCGCACTCGGCGGCACCCGTGCCGTCGGTCTCGTAGGTCGAGTACATGTAGGGCGTGCGCGAGGCGAACTCGGCGGCGCAGGTGTCGATCCGCTTGAAGACCGGCGTGACTCCGGCGGCGCGGCGGGCCTCGGCGACCTCGGCCTCGCTCTTGCCGGCCAGCTCGGCCAGACGGGCGTCGGAGAAGCCCATCTGCTTCAGCGCCTGCCAGCCGGCCTTGTCGGCGGGCAGGCCGCCGCTGCGGATCGCCTGCTCGCGGTCCACGATGGCCTTGATCTGCTCCAGGAACCACGGGTCGTACTTGGAGACCTGCTGGACCTCGGCGACGGTGAAGCCGTGGCGGAAGGCCTGGGCGATGACCAGCAGGCGGTCCGGCGTCGGGCGGGCCAGAGCGCCGCGGATGGCCGCGGCGTCCGGCGTGTCGCTGTCGCCGATGCGCACCTCGTTGAAGCCGGTCAGGCCGGTCTCCATGGAGCGCAGCGCCTTCTGCACCGACTCCTGGAAGGTGCGGCCGATCGACATGGCCTCGCCCACCGACTTCATCGAGGTGGTCAGCAGCGGCTCGGTGCCGGCGAACTTCTCGAAGGTGAAGCGGGGCATCTTGGTGACGACGTAGTCGATCGTCGGCTCGAAGCTGGCCGGGGTGGTGCCGGTGATGTCGTTGGTCAGCTCGTCCAGCGTGTAGCCGATGGCCAGCTTCGCGGCGATCTTGGCGATCGGGAAGCCGGTGGCCTTCGACGCCAGCGCGGAGGAGCGCGACACGCGCGGGTTCATCTCGATGACGATCAGGCGGCCGTTCGCCGGGTTCACCGCGAACTGGACGTTGGAGCCGCCGGTCTCCACCCCGATCTCGCGCAGCACCGCGATCGAGGCGTTGCGCATGATCTGGTATTCCTTGTCCGTCAGCGTCAGCGACGGGGCGACGGTGATCGAATCGCCGGTGTGGACGCCCATCGGGTCGATGTTCTCGATGGCGCAGACGATGATGCAGTTGTCCGCCTTGTCGCGGACGACCTCCATCTCGTACTCCTTCCAGCCCAGCACCGATTCCTCGATCAGCACCTCGCCGACCGGGCTGGCGCGCAGGCCGCCGCGCACGATGTCCTCGAACTCGGCGCGGTTGTAGGCGATGCCGCCGCCGGTGCCGGCCAGCGTGAAGCTGGGGCGGATGATCGCCGGCAGGCCGACGAACTCCAGCGCCTCGGTCGCCTCCTGCATGTTGCGCACGAGGCGCGAGCGCGGCGATTCCAGGCCCAGCTTGTCCATGGCGTCGCGGAACAGGATGCGGTCCTCGGCCTTGGCGATGACGTCGCGCTTCGCGCCGATCATCTCCACGCCCAGCCGCTCCAGCGTGCCGTCGTCGGACAGGGCCATGGCGGTGTTCAGCGCGGTCTGGCCGCCCATGGTCGGCAGCAGGGCGTCGGGGCGCTCCTTCTCCAGGATCTTCGCCACCACGGCCGGGGTGATCGGCTCGATGTAGGTGGCGTCGGCCAGACCCGGATCGGTCATGATGGTGGCCGGGTTGGAGTTGACCAGGATGACGCGGAAGCCTTCCTCGCGCAGCGCCTTGCACGCCTGGACGCCGGAGTAATCGAACTCGCAAGCCTGGCCGATGACGATCGGCCCCGCGCCGATGATGCAGATGGATTTGATATCAGTGCGCTTGGGCATGGGTCCGCTTCTCGACGTTCGTGCAGCAAAAGCCCCCTCGCGCCATTGGCCCCTTTCGGGGCGCGGGTGTGAGGGGGCACGGATCAATATGTCGTTGCGAGGCCCCTTTATAGGGAACAAGGCGGCGCGGGGGAAGGGGTGGGATGATGCGCGGGCCACATGTCTGAAACATCGCCAGCGGGCGGCGAGGCAAGGCTTGAACCTGCGCCGAAAGGGCGTCATCAATCGGGGTGCGCCGGAAACCCGGCGCTTTCCGACATCGACCAGCGGGAGAAGCCCGCACACCTTGACCTGATTGCCGCCGGAGTTCGCGCCCCACGATGACCCACGCTTTCGCCAAGGACAGCCGCGCCTGCGCCGCCTGCGTTTCGTGGGGGGGCGACCGCGCCCTGTCGGACGACAACACGCTCGTCCACGTCGACCGCTACAGCGCGGAGGGGGAGTGCCGGACGGCGACCAGCCAGGATTACCGGAAGGTCACGCGCTCCTACCACACCTGCGCGACCTGGGCGCCGCTGCCGATGCTGAAGAAGCATGGCGGGCGGCCGGAGCGCCAGCCGGTCTTCGCCAGCCGCCCCACCCCCGCTCCCGCGCCGAAGCCGGTCCCGGAGGCCGTGGCCGCGGCGCCGGTGCGCGTGGTCACGGCCGCCGCCCCCGCCGTTCCGCCGCCGCCGCCCGCGCCGCCGGTCTGCCGGTCGGAGCCGCTCGACCTCGAGCAGATTCCGCAGATCGCCAGCCTGCTCTACGTCCATTGGCGCCGCGTCCGCCGCGGGCGCGCGATGCCGGAGGCGCGCGACATCGACACCGCGCAGATCCGCGAATGCGTGCCGCGCCTGTGCCTGATGGAGCCGTTGCGCGGCGGCGAGGATTTCCTCTACCGCGCCTGCGGGCGGGCGGTGCAGCGCCGGATCGGCCAGCGCGCGGTGCCGCGCCCGGTCAGCGACTGCCACCCCGCCGAGGCGGCGGCGCGCTTCAACGCCGACCTGCGCGCCTGCCTGGAGTCAGGGGAACCGCGCGGCCTTCTGGTGCGCGACGACCCGATGCTGCCGGGGGCGCGCTTCGTCGAACTGCTGCTGCCGCTGTCCGACGAGGACGGCCGCCCGGCCCGCGTGCTGGCTTTCCGGCACGTGCCGGGGGGCTGACGGAGGCGGCGGTGCCCTGGAGCGCGCAACCCCCGCCGGAATCCCCGCCGGAGTCTCCGATGCCGGCGCCCGGCGGTTCCAAGCCGGGCGCCGGCGCCGACATGGTGGGGGTCTGGCCGTCCGCGGTGTGGATCGTCGTCGGCACGCTCTTCTATATGGAGAACCCGCAGAGTTTCGCCGGCTGGAAGGGCGCGCTCTATTATGTGGTCGGCACCGCCGCCGTGGCTCTGGTGATCGGGCTGGTCAGCCTGAACCTGCGCCGCGCCGTTGCCGGCATGCTGGCCGAGGTGTTTCCCCATCGCGACCGCTTCACCGACCTCGTCAGCCTGATGCTGCGGCTGATGCTGGCCACCGCGGAGGGCATGCTGGTGGCCCTGTTCGCACGCTGGACGCTGGGCGCGCTTGGGTAGGGATTTGTGGGGGGTAGGGTGATCCTTCGCCAACCAATCGGCGCTACACTGGGCGTCCCGGGACCGGTCGTCCTGGGGGGAGGGTCTTCATGCAGAACCTGTCCGCCTACTGGTCGCCGGCCGAGCTGGCCGTCAACGGTGTCATCCTGCTGCATCTGGTCGGGGCTCTGGGGCTCGGCATCCTGATGGGGTACGAGCGCTCCTTCCACGGGCGGGCGGCGGGGATGCGGACCTACGCGCTGGTCTGCCTCGCCGCGACGGCGCTGACCGTCGTCAACGCCTATCCCGGCCTGTGGTACGGCGGCATCGGGAGCGGAGCCGGCGGGGGCGGCGACCCGACGCGGGTCGTCCAGGGCATCGTGACCGGCATCGGCTTCCTCGGCGCCGGGGTCATCATGCGGGAGGGCTTCTCCATCCGCGGCCTGTCCACCGCGGCGTCGATCTGGACGGCGGCGGCGATCGGGGTGACCATCGGGCTGGGCTTTTACGCCGCGGCCATCGGCGCGGCCTTTCTGGTCATCCTGGTGATGAGCGCCTTCCGCCGGCTGGAAGCGGTGCTGCCCCACCACACGGTGGTCCAGGTAATGCTGGTCTTCGAGCGCGACCAGGCGCCCCCGGCGGAGATGCTCCGCGTCAAGGCGCTGGAGCACGGCTACGAGATCGTGTCCTGGGCCTTCCACCTGCGCAACGGCAGCGGCCATCTGGAGTACCAGCTCACGCTCCAGGCCAACGGCACGCCGGACCCGATGGAGCTGATCGACAAGCTCGCCCGCACCAGCCGGGTGGTCGAATTCCGCCTGTCGCCGTCGCGGATGTGACGCTGCGAGGCTTCTTACTTGTCCAAGAGGAAATAGGCGAAGTCGATGCTGGGCGCGGCCAGCCCGAACTGCGTCAGCAGGGTGTGCGCCTGCCCGCGGTGATGGGTCTGGTGGTTGAAGACATGGGCCAGCACCGCGGAGAAAGGCATGGTGAAGGCCTGCCCGGCCAGCGAGTGGTAGTGGAGGTCCGTGGCGAAGCGCGCCTCCTCCTGTTCGGCCACGACGCGGACGATGCGCTCGTCCTCCGCCTCGCGGGCGGCGCGAAGCTCGTCGAAGCCGTCATACAGGATCTCGTCCAGGGCGACGGGCGTCGGGCCAGCCCCCTCGATGCGGCGCAGCCACACCCGGTCGGCCACCAGGATGTGGTTCAGCGTGCCCCGCACCGAGCGGAAGAAGGCGCTGCGGTCCTCGCGGTACTGGGCGTCCGACAGCTCGGCCGCCACCGTGTAGAGGCGGCGGTTGGCCCAGCGGTTGTAGCGCGCGAACCGTTCGAAATGCGCCTTCATCGCCTTTCTCCCTTCCCTAGACCCCGGCGCGCTTGGCCGACAGGCCGGCGGGGGACAGCAGCACCTCGCGCTTGCCCTGGTGGTTGGCTTGGCCGACCACCCGTTCCGTCTCCATCCGCTCGACCAGACGGGCGGCGCGGTTGTAGCCGATCTGGAGCTGGCGCTGGATGAAGCTGACCGACACCTTGCCCTCGCGCACCACGAGGTTGACGGCCTGCATGTAGAGGTCGTCGCCGGAATTGCCGCCGCCGCTCTCGTCGTCCTCGTCGGCGACCGCCTCATCCTCTTCCTCGGTGATGGCGGTGACGTAGTTGGGGGCGCCCTGCGACTTGATGAACTGCACGATCTCCTCGACCTCCGAATCGGAGACGAAGGGGCCGTGGACGCGGGTGATGCGGCCGCCGCCGGCCATGTAGAGCATGTCGCCCTGGCCGAGCAGCTGCTCGGCCCCGGCCTCGCCGAGGATGGTGCGGCTGTCGATCTTGGAGGTGACCTGGAAGCTGATGCGGGTCGGGAAGTTGGCCTTGATGGTGCCGGTGATGACGTCCACCGACGGGCGCTGCGTCGCCATGATCAGGTGGATGCCGGCGGCCCGCGCCATCTGGGCGAGGCGCTGGATCGCCGCCTCGATCTCCTTGCCGGCCACCAGCATCAGGTCGGCCATCTCGTCCACGATGACCACGATGTAGGGGAGCGGCGTCGGCTCCTGCGGGGTCAGGTCGAAGACGGTCTCGGCCTCGCCGGGGACATGGCGGCGGGGCATCGGCTCGCCGTTGGCGATCATCTCGGCGATGCGGGCGTTGTAGCCCTCGATGTTGCGCACGCCGAGCTTTGACATCGCCTCGTAGCGGCTCTCCATCTCGCGCACGGCCCAGCGCAGCGCGATCACCGCCTTCTTCGGGTCGGTCACCACCGGGGTCAGCAGATGCGGGATGCCGTCATAGACGGACAGCTCCAGCATCTTCGGGTCCACCATGATGAAGCGGCAGCGCTCCGGCGGCAGCCGGTAGAGCAGCGACAGGATCATCGTGTTTATGGCGACCGACTTGCCCGAGCCGGTGGTGCCGGCGACCAGCAGGTGCGGCATGCGGGCGAGGTCGGCGACCACCGGCTCGCCGCTGATGTCCTTGCCCAGCGCGATGGCGAGATGGGCCTGCGATTCGGCGAAGGCCGTGTGGTCGAACATCTCGCGCAGATAGACCATCTCGCGCACCGGGTTCGGCAGCTCCACGCCGATGACGCTGCGGCCCGGCACGATGGCGATGCGGGCGGTGACCACGCTCATCGAGCGGGCGATGTCGTCGGTCAGGTTGATGACCGTGGCCGACTTGGTGCCCGGCGCCGGCTCGAACTCGTAGAGCGTGACGACGGGGCCGGGGCGCACATCCATGATCTCGCCGCGGACGCGGAAGTTCCGCAGCACCGTCTCCAGCATCCGCGCGTTGCGGGCCAGGACGGTTTCGTCATGCTGCTGAGGCGGGCGCGGCGGCGGGTTCTGGAGAAGCGCGGTGCCGGGCAGGGCGTAGGGATCGTCCTCGCCGACGGACGGCGCGGCCTCGTCGGATTCGGGATCGTCGTCGTCGTTGTCGAGGGCGACGGTGTCGCCGACGCCCTCCACGTCGTCCTCATAGGCCGCGTCGTCCCCGTAGGCCAAGGCGTCGTCCTCGGCGTCCTCCGCCTCCGCGTCCTCGGGCAGATCCTCGGCGTCGGGAATGAGGACGTCCTCCACCTCGTCCGGGGCGTCCACCGCCGCGTCCGACGCCGGGGGCGGGACGGCGGTTTCCGCGGGGCGCGCCTCATAGGCCCATTCGACGCCGGACAGGAAGGCGAAGCCGGCGACCACCGCCAGCGCCTCGTCGGCGAGGTTGGTCGAATAGACCGTGCCGGCGCGCGGGGTGCCGGGGAGCACCTCGACGTCCCACAGCCGCCGCCCGTCCGGGCGCGCGTTGGGGATCAGGTTGAAGGGGCGGCCGTTCAGCGCGCACCACAGATTGAACTCGTCGGCGGTGACGACTCCCGACTGGGTCACGGGCGCGGTCAGGTGGGGCGTGCGCGGCGTCATGCCGGGGCTCCCGGTTTCTGTGCGGTGGAAAAGGACTCGCCGTCTTCGGCGTCGTCGTCGGGGGTATCGTCGGCTTCGGTTCCGGTCTCGATCCCGGTGTCCGCGGTTCCGTCCGTATCGTCGTCGATGCCGACGCCCTCGTCGGCAAGGGACTCGGATTCGCTGTCCACCATGTCGCCTGCGGTGTCGTCCGCCGCCGGCCCGTCATCATCCGGCCCGTCATCATCCGGACCGTCGATCACCGCCTCCGGCTCATCCTCCGCCGCTCCGGGGGTGGGCACGGCACGGGGCGGTTCATCGGGCGGCGGTTCGTTGGGCGACTGCTCGGCGGGCGGCTGCTCGTAGGCGGCGACCAGGATCTTGTCGATGGTCTCGCCGTCGCTGGACATCGGCAGCGCCAGCCGCTCCCAGGTCCGCATGACGCCGCTGAAGTCGGCGGTGTAGACACGGGCGACCGGCAGCCGTTCACGCAGGAGCGCGGCGTATTCGGGGCGCAGGATGGCCCGCTGCTCCTCCGGCAGATCGTCCAGCGTGGCGCCCAGGCGCGAGTGCCCGAAGGCCGCCGCGAGCGACTGGCCGTAATAGGAATAGACGAAGTCGTCGTCGCCGATGACCTCGAAAATCACAATATTATCCTTCCACGGGCGCAGGTCGGCCGGGGCGATGGTGCTGGACACCGGCGGTTTCCCGCCGATGCATTTGGTGAGCCAGAAGTCAAGCAGGCCGCTCAGGTGCGGCGTCGCCAGCTCGGTTCTTTCCTTGATCATGGATTGGGCGCGGAATGTCTCGGGCGGCGCCCCGCGGGGCTACCCCCTGGAGCTTTCATGGACCGCCGGAACCATACCCGGAAGGGACGGGCAGGCGCAACCGCAAGGGACCGCCCCGTTCAAGCCGGCTTAACCCTGTCGCCCGGATGCCGCAGTGGCGGCGCGGGACGGTGTGTTTTATCACAGGAGGCACGGAGACGGGCGCAACCGGACCCGCGCCCGGAACTCCGTGTCTCCGTGCTTCACTCCGGAACGGTCATCCCGTCACGCCGCGCAGGTCACCCCGGTGCCGCCCAGCCCGCAATAGCCCGCGGGATTCTTGGACAGATACTGCTGGTGATAGTCCTCGGCGTAGTAGAAGGGCGGGGCCTCGCGCAGCTCCGTCGTCACCGGGCCGAAGCCGGCCTGTTCCAGGCGGGCCTGGTAGGACTCGCGGCTGGCCTCGGCGGCGGCGCGCTGGGCGTCCGTGTGGGTGTAGATGGCCGAGCGGTACTGGGTGCCGACGTCGTTGCCCTGGCGCATGCCCTGGGTCGGGTCGTGCGCCTCCCAGAAGACGCGCAGCAGCTCCTCGAACCCGACCTTGGACGGGTCGTAGACGACGCGCACCACCTCGGTGTGGCCGGTGCGGCCGGAGCAGACCTCCTCGTAGGTCGGGTTGGGCGTGTGGCCGCCCTGGTAGCCGACCATGGTCGTCCAGACGCCCGGCACCTTCCAGAACTTGCGCTCCGCCCCCCAGAAGCAGCCGAGCCCGAAATCGGCGACCTCCAGCCCCTCCGGATAGGGTGGGGTCAGCGGGTTGCCGTTGACATGGTGGCGCGGCGGCACGGGAACCGGCGTGTCGCGTCCGGGCAGGGCCTCCTCCGCGCTGGGCAGCGCCAGGGGCTTGCGCATGAACATTCCGAGCATCTCGGCCTCTCCGATGGCGTAGGAGTTGGGGATGGGGATTTGGGGATTATGTCGGGTCGCCCCGCCCCGGAGGCAAGTCGCCGCCTTTGCGCGGGAGCCTTCCGCGGCCCCGCCTGTTTACCCTTCGGAATGTTCAGTCCAAGGTGGAACCGCGGGGAGAGAACGATGACGATCGACGACGCCACCCTCCAGCGCCTGATCGAGAAGGGGCGCAAGCATGGCAACCGGCTCAGCGTCGAGCAGCTCGGCCAGGACGTGCCGGTGGAGACGATGACCCCGGAGGAGGTCGCCGTGGTGGTGGAGCGGCTGGAGGCCGCGGGAATCGACGTGGAGTTGACCGACGCACGGCTGAAGCGTCCACGCGGCGGCGGCGACTACGAGCGCGGGGCCGGGGTGGTCACCATCGCCAGCCCGGCGGCCCCCGCCGTCTCCGCCCCCGGCGCCCGCCCGTCCGAACATGGCTGGGCCGACGAGGGGCTCGGCCACGCCCACGGCGGGCATCACGGCTCCCGCCGGGCGCCGACCTGGGACCGCGACGGCGTGGACATGCTGCCCATCGTCTCGGTCCTGGTCGTGGCGCTGGTGCTGATCATCGCCCTGGGCGGCTGATCGGCCCAACCGTCAGCCCGGCTTGGCCAGCGCGTGGATGAGGATGGCCGCGGTCGCCGCGACGTTCAGCGACTGGACGCGGCCGGTGCCGGGCAGGGTCAGGATGTCCTCGCAGGCGGCGAGGGTGGCGGGGGGAAGCCCGTCCTCCTCGTTGCCCAGCACGACGGCGGCGGGCCGCCCGCCCGCGGCGAGGACCGCCGGGTCGGTGACCACCGCCCGGCCGCGCCCCAGCGCCGTCCCGGCCACCCGGTGGGACTCGCGCAGCCGCTTCAGAACCGTCGGCAGGTTGGTTGCCCGGTACAGCTCCACCCACTCGAAGCCGCCCTCGGCCACCCGGTAGGCGGATTCCGACGGCAGGGCCTGTCCGGGATGGTCCGACACCACGACGCGCCGCAGGCCGAAGAAGGCGGCGGTGCGCAGGATGGCGCCCAGATTGTGCGGGTTGCCGACCCCGTCCAGGATCAGCAGCGGCTGCCCGTCCGCCGCCCAGCGCTTCGCCGCCTCGACGTCGAAGGCGGGCACCGGGCGCGGCGCGATCAGCGCGACCACCCCGCCGTGCAGCACCGTCCCGGCGACCTTCGCCAGCTCGTCGGCCTCCACCATGCGGTAGGGCCTGCGCGCCGCCGCCATCGCCTTGCAGAAATCACCGGTCTTCGCCTTCAGCCGCTCCTCGAAGAACAGCCGCTCCACCCGCGCCGCGTCGTGGGCGAACAGGGCGGAGACGGCGGACAGGCCGGCGACGCGGAACAGCTTTCCCGGTTCCTCCCGCACCTCCTCCCGGCGAACGTCGTTGCCGGCGCGGGCCGGACCCGGACGGGAGCGGCGGGCAGGGGACGGGACGGGCGGACGGCCGCGCGGGGTCGTCGGCTTCGGCATGATGGACTCGGGGGCTTTGGGGGAACGGGCCGGCATTCTGGACCAACCCGCTCCCGGACGCAAAGCCCTCAGTGGTTTCCGTTCTTGCTCCGCGCGTAGCCGGCGTAAGCCGCCGCCGCAGCGGCCGCGACCCCGGCGACGAGCAGCGGCGACACCCAGCCGGGCGGCGGGGTGCGGAAGCCGCCGGTGACGCCGCGGCCGCGCTCGACCGGGCTGAACAGGTTGCCGTCGCTCGGCGCGGCGGGCGGGGTCCGGCTGAAATGGCGGTGGGCGCCGTGGCCGGCGATCTTCTCCATCAAGCGCGGCGCCACCGCGTGCCCCAGCCGGGTCAGCGGCGTCATCGCCCCGACCATCGCCTGGGCGCGCGGGCGCAGGGCGAGGGACAGCACGGTGTCCGCCACGTCCTGCGGGTCGCCGTAGAAGGGGCTCTCCGCGTCCAGCTGGTGCCCGGTGTAGTTGGCGCCGTGCGACATGCCCGGCGTGTCGGTGAAGAAGGGATAGACGCCGCAGACATGGACTCCCGGCGCGTCGACCAGCTCCGCCCGCAGGCTTTCCAGAAGCCCTTCCAGCCCGAACTTGCTGGCGGCGTAGGCGGCGGCGTAGGGGGCGGGCGCCCAGGCCCCGACCGACACCGTGTTGATGAGCACCCCGTGGCCCTGCCGGCGGAACAGCGGCAGCACGGCGTGGGCGGCGTACAAGGGACCGAACAGGTTGGTCTCGACGACGCGGCGGTGCGCCTCCAGCGGGGTGTCCTCGAACCGCCCGACGGCGCCGACCCCGGCGTTGCTCACCCAGACGTCGATGCGCCCGTGCAACTGCATCGCCCGGTTGGCCAGCCGAAGGACCGCCTGGGCGTCGGTGACGTCGGTGGGCACCACCTCGGCCTCGCCGCCCAGTTCCCGGCATTCCTCGGCGACCTCGCCGAGCAGGGCCTCCCGCCGGGCGGCCAGCACCAGCCGGGCGCCCTCCCGCGCGAAGGTCAGGGCGGTGGCCCGCCCGATCCCGCTCGACGCTCCGGTCACGACCACCACGGCCCCGCGCACGCTGTCCATCCATCCTCTCCCGTCAATGCCTCGATGCGGCATCAACAGGACAGGGCGGCCCGGCGTCGCGGTGCTGTGGTCGGGTTGCCGTGGATCAGATCAGCTTGATCGCCAGGAAGCCGCCGATCAGGGCGACGGCGAAGGCGGTGGTGACCAGCGTCAGGCGCTTCTCGATGAAGGCGCGCACCGGCTCGCCGAACCAGTAGAGCAGGGCGGCGACCAGATAGAAGCGGATGGCCCGCGACAGGATCGAGGCGCCGATGAACACCCAGATGTTCAGCTTCGCCACACCTGCGGTGATGGTCAGCAGCTTGTAGGGGATGGGCGTCATGCCCTTGATGATGAGGATCTCCGCCCCGTATTCGACAAAGGTATGGCGCAGCGTCTCGAACTGGGCTTCCAGATGGTAGAAGTCGATGACCGCCTTGCCGATGGCCTCGTACAGGAAATAGCCGATCATGTAGCCGGCGACGCCCCCAACCACCGAGGCCAGCGTGCAGATCGTCGCGATCCGCCACGCGGCCTGCCGGTTGGCGAGCACCATCGGCACCATCAGGATGTCCGGCGGGATCGGAAAGAAGGAGCTTTCCGCGAAGGAAACCCCCGCCAGCCAGGTGGTGGCGTTCTTCGAGGCCGCCTTGGCCATCGTCCAGTCGTAGAGGCGCTTCAGCATGCCGGTCGCAGCCCGTGTTGTGCCGGTGAGGGAGCCCCTGTTTTAGCGGGGGACCGGGCCAGCGGCTACGACCAATTCGGGGCGGCCCCGGAAAGGCTACGCCATCGGCCTAGCGGGGGGCGGGCTTGCTCCCGGACCCGGCGGTGTCCGGCTCCGCCTTCTCGGGATCGGCGTGCGACACCGGATCGCAGTCGCCGTCGCGGGAACCGCCGGGATGGCCGCCCGGCATGCCGCGATAGCGGGTGTCCGGGTTGGACCCGCCGCCACCGCTCTGCTCGTCGCACAGCCGCCCGATGTCGGTCTTGTGAATGTCCTTGGGCTCGGCGCCTTTTTGTCCTGCGGTGTCGTCGACCATGGCCGTTCTCCGGCTGCGGGAATGGAAACCGGGCAACAGGCGAGCGCCGCCGCGGTTCCCGCCCCGCTTCCGTTCCGCCGGCGCTTACTTCGTCGCGGCTTCCAGATAGGCGATCAGGTCGGCCCGGTCCTCCGGCTTCGCCACCCCGGCGAAGGCCATGCGGCTGTCGGGGATGACCGCCTTGGGGTTGGCGAGGTACGGGTCGAGCGTCTTGGCGTCCCACGCGATGCCCGAGGACTTTAGGCCTTCGGAGTAGTTGGCGAAGCTGTCCACCGTGCCGGCCTTGCGCCCGAACAGCCCGTGCAGGGTCGGGCCGACGCGGTTCTTCCCCGCCTCCACCGTGTGGCAGGCCTTGCACTGGCGGAACAGCTTCTCGCCGTTCGCCGGATCGCCGTCGGCCAGGGCCGGGAGCGGCGCCGCGGCGAGAAGGACCAGGGCGGCCAAGGCTACAGGGGCAGCGGTGCGGGCGGCGGTGCGCATGGGTCGGGAGCCTCCTTCATCTCGCCGCGGCGGAAGGTCGCGGCGTCGAGGGAGACTTTACGGATCGCCGGAGTCCGGGCCATTGGACTTTGGAACAGCGGAATCCGCAGCCTCTTCAGACGCCGCCTCCGGCTTCAGCGCCTCGTCCAGCCAGACGAGATGCGGTGCCGCGGCGCGGCGGGCCTCCTCCTCCATGCGGCGGTAGCGGGCGATCACCTCCTGCCCGAAGGCGGTCAGGCCGGTCCCGCCGCCCTCCCGCCCGCCGACGTTGGTGCGCACCACCGGCTCGCGGAAGGCCGAGTTCATGGTCTCCACCAGGAACCACGCGCGGCGGAAGGACATGCCGAGCGCCCGCGCCGCCGCCGAGATCGAGCCGGTGCGGTCGATCTCCTCCAGCAGGGACACCTTGCCGGGGCCGATGGCGCCGGAGGGGTGGAGGAAGCGCAGCCGGATGTCGGTCGTCATGTCCTGAAGTCTCGCCGGGAAACGGATGGATCTCCGCCCAAGGTATCATCGGACGGGCATCGGTCAGTCCCGAATCTGGGGGCGCCGCGTCTGCAACCAAAGTCGAATTTACCGGCCTTCCCCGAAACCGCGATAACGGCGGGGCGCTGTGACGGATACCGATCATCGGTCGAACGGACACAGGGCACACAACCCCGCCAAACGTCATTCCACGACTTTCAGTTCGGGCAATCCGCTTCGGGAGGAAACCGCCGTGATCCATCAGGCCCTGGAAACGCTCAGCAAGCAGGTCGCCATCCGGCCGCGCTACGACAACTTCATCGGCGGCCAGTGGGTGGCGCCGACGAAGGGCCAGTACTTCACCAACCTGACCCCGATCACCGGCAAGACGCTGTGCGAGGTCGCCCGCTCCACCGCGGAGGACATCGAAAAGGCGCTGGACGCCGCCCACAAGGCCAAGGACGCCTGGGGCCGCACCTCCCCGGCGGAGCGCGCGCGCATCCTGAACAAGATCGCCGACCGCATGGAGGAGCGTCTGGACGTCCTGGCGCTGGCCGAGACGCTGGACAACGGCAAGCCGATCCGCGAGACGACCCACGCCGACCTGCCGCTCGCCATCGACCATTTCCGCTACTTCGCCGGCTGCGTCCGCGCCCAGGAAGGCACCATCGCGGAGATCGACCACACCACCTACGCCTATCACTTCCACGAGCCGCTGGGCGTCGTCGGCCAGATCATCCCGTGGAATTTCCCGCTGCTGATGGCCGTGTGGAAGCTGGCCCCGGCGCTGGCCGCCGGCAATTGCGTCGTGCTGAAGCCCGCCGAGCAGACCCCGATGGCCATCATGGTGCTGATGGAGATCATCGGCGACCTGCTGCCCGACGGCGTCCTCAACGTCGTCAACGGTTTCGGCATCGAGGCCGGCAAGCCGCTGGCCCAGAGCCCGCGCATCGCCAAGATCGCCTTCACCGGCGAGACGACGACCGGCCGCCTGATCATGCAGTACGCGGCGGAGAACATCATTCCGGTCACGCTGGAGCTGGGCGGCAAGTCGCCGAACATCTTCTTCAACGACGTGATGGCCGACGACGACGAGTTCCTGGACAAGGCGCTGGAAGGCTTCGCCATGTTCGCGCTGAACCAGGGCGAGGTCTGCACCTGCCCGTCGCGCGTCCTGGTGCAGGAGAAGATCTACGACAAGTTCATGGAGAAGGCCGTCGCCCGCGTCGCCGCCGTCAAGCAGGGCAGCCCGCTCGACCCCGCGACGATGATCGGCGCCCAGGCGTCCATCGACCAGCTCGAGAAGATCCTCTCCTACATCGACATCGGCAAGGCCGAGGGCGCCAAGGTGCTGATCGGCGGCGAACGCGCCCACCTGGGCGGCGAGCTGGAGAGCGGCTACTACGTCCAGCCGACGGTCTTCGAAGGCCACAACAAGATGCGCATCTTCCAGGAGGAGATCTTCGGGCCGGTGGTGTCCGTGACCACCTTCAAGACCGAGGAGGAGGCGCTCGCCATCGCCAACGACACGCTCTACGGCCTGGGCGCCGGCGTGTGGAGCCGCGACGGCAACCGCGCCTTCCGCATGGGCCGGGCCATCCAGGCCGGCCGCGTGTGGACCAACTGCTACCACCTCTACCCGGCCCACGCGGCCTTCGGCGGCTACAAGCAGTCGGGCATCGGACGCGAGACCCACAAGATGATGCTCGACCACTACCAGCAGACCAAGAACTTGCTGGTCAGCTACAGCCCGAAGGCCCTGGGCTTCTTCTAAGCGTCCTGTCTCCTCCCTGACGACTTTCTGGGCCGGCGGCCATTCGGCCTCCGGCCCTTTTTCTCATCCGACGCGCTATTCATTCGGGAGTGTCCGCCCATGGTCGAACGAGTCGTCGCCACACCGGCGGCCCTGGCGCTGATCGAAAAGCTGCGCGGGCTCTACGGGCCGCTGTTCTTCCACCAGTCCGGCGGCTGCTGCGACGGCAGCGCGCCGATGTGCTTCATGGACGGGGAGTTCCGCCCCGGCGGGCAGGACGTCCGGCTGGGCGAGATCGGCGGCTGTCCCTTCTACATGGGGGCGGCGCAGTTCGAATACTGGTCGCACACCCAGCTCATCATCGATGTGGTGCCGGGCCGCGGCGCCAGTTTCTCGCTGGAGGCGCCGGAGGGCGTGCGCTTCCTCACCCGGTCCCGCCTGTTCTCCGATGGCGAGGTGGCGGCGCTGCGTTCCGATCCCGGCGATATGACAAGAAAAGCATAGCGCTGTTTCGTGGAATGCGGTATTCAGAATTCGACTTTGGGACTTTCCCAGTCGGCACGGCCTCCGGGCGGTCTGATCCGTGTTCAGACCGGCTCCCCCGCGTGGTGGTGCATATGGAACCGAACTCAGGCGCCTTCCGCGACGGCGGAAGGCGCCTTTTTCGTTGGATGGGAGAGACGCGGCCCGGCGGACCTCAGCCGCGCTTCCAGGTCGTGCCCTGCGGGCCGTCCTCCAGGACGATGCCCAGCTCGGCCAGCTCCTTGCGGATGCGGTCGGCCTCCGCGTAGTTCTTGGCCTTGCGGGCGGCCAGACGGTCCTCGATGCGCTGCTGGATGTCGGCGTCGGACAGGGCGGCGGCCCCCTTCGGCGCCCAGCGGAACCACGCCTCCGGGTCCTGCTGGAGCAGGCCCAGCGCCTCGCCGGCGGCGCGCAGCGCGCCCTTGGCGGCGGCCTTCCCGTTATCGCCCGTCGCCTTGTTCACCGCCGAGGCCAGCTCGTGCAGGTGGGAAATGGCGAGTGGGCTGTTGAGGTCGTCCTCCAGAGCGGCCAAGACGTCGAACGGCAGTTCGGCGTCCGCCGCGGCGGGCTCGCCGCGCAGCGCCTGGTACCAGCGGTCGAGCGTCGCCTTGGACTGCTTCAGCCCCTCGCGGGTGAAGTCCAGCGGCTGGCGGTAGTGGGCGCTCATCAGCGTCAGGCGGATGGCCTCCCCGGGGAATTCGTCCAGCAGCTCGTGCACGGTGAAGAAGTTGCCCAGCGACTTGGACATCTTCTCGCCTTCGACCGTCACGAAGCCGTTGTGGACCCAGTAGCGGGCCAGCGGCTCGCCGCCGTGGGCGCAGCGGCTCTGGGCGATCTCGTTCTCATGGTGCGGGAAGATCAGGTCCAGCCCGCCGCCGTGGATGTCGAAGGTGACGCCCAGATGCTCCTTGGCCATGGCCGAGCATTCGATGTGCCAGCCGGGCCGGCCGCGGCCCCACGGGCTGTCCCAGCCGGGCTGGTCGGCGGCGCTCGGCTTCCACAGCACGAAGTCGGAGGAGTCGCGCTTGTAGGGGGCGACCTCGACGCGGGCGCCGGCGATCATCTCGTCCAGCGAGCGGCGGGAGAGCTGCCCGTACTCCGCCATCGACGGCACGGAGAACAGCACATGGCCCTCCGCGGCGTAGGCGTGGCCGCGCTCGATCAGCAGCCCGATCAGCGCGATCATGTGCGAGATGTGGTGCGTGGCGCGCGGCTCGATGGTCGGGCGCAGCGCGTTCAGCGCGTCCATGTCGGCGTGGTAGAGATCGGCGGTGCGCTTGGTCAGCGCCTCGATCGGCTCCCCGCTGTCGCGCGAGCGGTCGATGATCTTGTCGTCCACGTCGGTGATGTTGCGGACGTAGGTCACCGCCGGGTACAGCCGCCGCAGCAGCCGGAACAGCAGGTCGAACACCACCACCGGGCGGGCGTTGCCGATGTGCGCGGTGTCGTAGACCGTGGGTCCACACACATACATGCCCACCCGGTCCGGACTCATCGGCTCGAAGCGTTCCTTGCGGCGGGTCAGCGTGTTGTAGAGGTCCAGCGGCACGGCGCCATGTCTCCTGTATGGGGTCTTCGCGATTTTACGCGGTCTCTCCCGCGAGGCGTTTTTGCGCGCGGGTTCGGCCGATCAGGGGTAGCAGGTTCTTCAATTCCGGTCCATGGTCCCGCCCGGTGAGGGCGCGGCGCAGGGGGAGGAACAAATCCTTGCCCTTCCGACCCGTCTTCGCCTTCACCGCACCCGTCCAGGTGCCCCAGGTGGAGAGGTCCCACGGCTCCTCCGGGAGCAGGGCCGCCGCCTCGGCGAGGAAGGCGGGATCGTCCGCCGCCGGGGCGACCGGGGCGTGGGTCACCGCCCACCAGTCGCGGGCCTCGGCGACGCGCGACAGGTTGGGGCGCACCGCCTCCCAGAAGGCGGCGTCGGCATCATCCAGGCCGAGCGCGGCCAGCTCCCCGGCGACCCGCTCGAAGGGCAGCAGGTGGAGGATGCGGGCGTTCAGCCGCAGCAGATCCTCCGGGTCGAACTTCGGGGTGGCGCGGGACACCTTGGCGATGTCGAACTCGGCCACCAGCTCGTCCAGCGTCAGCCGCGGCTCGATGGCGTCGGAGGTGCCGAGCTTGGCGAGCAGGCTGGCCAGCGCCATCGGCTCGATCCCCTCCTCCTCGCGCAAGGACGCTACCGACAGGCTGCCCAGCCGCTTGGACAGTCCCTGTCCCGCCGCGTCGGTCAGCAGCGGCAGATGGGCGAAGACCGGCACCGCACCACCAACCGCCTCGAAGATCTGGATCTGCACGGCCGTGTTGGCGACGTGGTCCTCGCCCCGGATGACGTGGGTGATGGAGAGGTCGGCGTCGTCCACCACGCTGGTCAGCGTGTAGAGCGGCCGCCCATCCTCGCGGATCAGCACGGGATCGCTGAGCGCCGCACCTTCGAAATGCACCGGCCCGCGCACGAGGTCGGTCCATTCCACCGGGCTGTGCTCCAGCTTGAAGCGCCAGTGCGGCTTGCGCCCCTCCGACTCCAGGCGGGCGCGGTCGGCGTCGGTCAGGCGGAGCGCCGCGCGGTCGTAGATCGGCGGGCGGCCCTGCGAGACGAGGCTGGCGCGCTTGAGGTTCAGCTCCTCCGGCGTCTCGTAGCAGGGGTAGAGCCGCCCGCTGGCCTTCAGCGCCGCCGCCACCTCGTCGTAGCGGCCGTAGCGGTCGCTCTCCCGCGCGAAGCGGTCCCAGGCCAGGCCGAGCCAGGTGAGGTCCCGCTCGATCCCCTCCGCGTATTCCGGCTTGGACCGCTCCTCGTCCGTGTCGTCGAGGCGCAGCAGGAAAGTGCCGCCCGCCTTGCGCGCGAACAGCCAGTTGACGAGCGCGAGGCGCACATTGCCGACATGGAGGAGACCGGTCGGGCTGGGGGCGAAGCGGACGGCGACGGACATGCGGGCATCATTCGAAAGTCGGGACAAGGCGGCAGTCGTAGCACGCCGCGCGCCGGTCCGAAAGACGCCCATCAGGCGCCAGGGCGGGCGCCAAGGGGGCGCTGCGGGGCCTATCGCTTTCGGCGGCCGGTCCCTGTGCCACCCCTCCACAATTTCCGGCGCACATGGATTGTTTCGAATGAAACAATTCTTGCGCGGAGCGGTGCCGGAGGCGATGCTGTCCCCCTGTGCGGGTTTTCGGCCCGCGAAACCAATTGGAACGGGAGAGCGGCCATGAAGCTGGCCGAAGCCCTGCTGCGCGCGCTGAAGGATCGCGGCGCACAGGCCATGTTCGGGATTCCGGGCGACTTCGCCTTGCCCTTCTTCAAGGTGGCGGAGGAAACGCAGATCCTGCCGCTCCACACGCTGAGCCACGAGCCGGCGGTGGGCTTCGCGGCGGACGCGGCGGCGCGTTACAGCTCGACGCTGGGGGTGGCGGCGGTCACCTACGGGGCGGGCGCCTTCAACATGGTGAACGCGGTGGCCGGCGCCTACGCCGAGAAGTCGCCGGTCGTCGTCATCTCCGGCGCGCCGGGCACGACGGAGGGCAACGCCGGCCTGCTGCTGCACCACCAGGGCCGCACGCTGGACACGCAGTTCCAGGTGTTCAAGGAGATCACCGTCGCCCAGGCCCGGCTGGACGACCCGGCCAAGGCCCCGGCGGAGATTGCCCGCGTGCTGGGGGCCGCCCGCGCCCTGTCGCGTCCGGTCTATCTGGAAATTCCTCGCAACATGGTCAACGCCGAGGTCGAGCCGGTGGGCGACGACCCCGTCTGGCCGGTGGACGGCGACGCGCTGGCCGCCTGCGCCGACGAGGTGCTGGCGGCGATGCGCGCAGCCGCATCGCCGGTGCTGATGGTCTGCGTCGAGGTTCGCCGCTACGGGCTGGAGGCCAAGGTGGCGGAGCTGGCGCAGCGGCTGGGCGTGCCGGTGGTCACCACCTTCATGGGGCGCGGCCTGCTGGCCGACGCGCCGACCCCGCCGCTCGGCACCTACATCGGCGTCGCCGGCGACGCGGAGATCACCCGGCTGGTCGAGGAGTCGGACGGGCTGTTCCTGCTCGGTGCCATCCTCAGCGACACCAACTTCGCGGTGTCCCAGCGCAAGATCGACCTGCGCAAGACCATCCACGCCTTCGACCGGGCGGTGACGCTGGGCTATCACACCTACGCCGACATCCCGCTGGACGGGCTGGTCGACGCGCTGCTGGAGCGGCTGCCGCCGTCCGACCGGACGACGCGCGGCAAGGAGCCCCACGCCTACCCCACCGGCCTCCAGGCGGACGGCGAGCCGATCGCCCCGATGGACATCGCCCGCGCCGTCAACGACCGGGTCCGCGCCGGGCAGGAGCCGCTGCTGATCGCGGCCGACATGGGCGACTGCCTGTTCACCGCCATGGACATGATCGACGCCGGGCTGATGGCGCCGGGCTATTACGCGGGCATGGGCTTCGGCGTGCCGGCGGGCATCGGGGCGCAGTGCGTGTCGGGCGGCAAGCGCATCCTGACCGTGGTCGGCGACGGCGCCTTCCAGATGACCGGCTGGGAGCTTGGCAACTGCCGACGGCTGGGCATCGATCCCATCGTGATCCTGTTCAACAACGCCAGTTGGGAGATGCTGCGCACCTTCCAGCCCGAATCGGCCTTCAACGACCTGGACGACTGGCGCTTCGCCGACATGGCGGCGGGCATGGGCGGCGACGGTGTGCGCGTGCGCACGCGGGCGGAGCTGAAGGCGGCGCTGGACAAGGCCTTCGCCACGCGCGGGCGCTTCCAGCTGATCGAGGCGATGATCCCCCGCGGCGTGCTGTCCGACACGCTGGCCCGCTTCGTCCAGGGGCAGAAGCGCCTGCACGCCGCGCCACGGGAATAGGGGCGGGGAGCAGGGTCCGGGAGCCGGGCCTGGGAGTAGGCGGGGGCTTGGCCGTGGGGTAGGGTTGGCGACAACCCTCCCCACCGGGGAGGGACATCGGAACCAAGGAGGACTCACCCCATGGCGGACAAGCCGTTGCGGATCGCGGTCGTGCTCTCGGGCTGCGGCGTCTATGACGGGACGGAGATTCACGAGGCGGTGTGCACCCTGCTGGCGATCAGCCGCGCCGGGGCGGAGGCCGTGTGCTTCGCCCCCAACGTCCCGCAGGCCCACGTCGTCGACCATCTGACCGGCGGGGAGGCGGCGGAGACCCGCAACGTGCTGGCCGAATCCGCCCGCATCGCCCGCGGCAAGGTCGCCGACCTCGCGACCTTCGACGCGGCGGCGGTGGACGCGCTGATCTTCCCCGGCGGCTTCGGCGCGGCCAAGAACCTGTGCGACTTCGCTTTCAAGGGCGCGGACTGCACGGTCAACCCGGACGTCGAGACGGCCGTGCGCGCCATGCGCGACGCCGGCAAGCCGATTGGCGCCCTGTGCATCGCCCCGGCCATCCTGGCCAAGCTGCTCGGCACGGAGGGGGTGGAACTCACCATCGGCTCCGACGCCGGGACCGCCGCCGCGCTGGAAAGCCTGGGGGCGAAACACAGCGTCACCGGCCACGGCGAGATCGTGACCGACCGGCGCCTGAAGGTCGTCACCTCCCCCTGCTACATGCTCGACGCCAGCCTCGCGCAGATCGCCGAAGGCGCCGAGAACACCGTCCGCGCGCTGATCGGACTGGCCCGCTAAGCTGTTGTCGCGCTTGCGCTAAGGAGCGGGTGCCGAAGCGGGATACCCCCTTCGGCACCGGCGCCGTGCAACAATTCGTTAACCATAAAAGCCCACCCTGTCCCTGCTTTCGGGCAGACTTTATTCAGGGACGAGGACGGCGATGACCTGCATTGTTGGCTTGGTGGACGGCGATCGTGTGTGGATGGGCGGTGACAGCGCGGGCGTGAACGGCCTGGACATCACCGTGCGCGCGGACACCAAGGTGTTCCGCAACGCCGACATGCTGATCGGCTTCACCAGCAGCTTCCGCATGGGCCAGCTTCTGCATTACCGGTTGGAGCCGCCGCACCGCGACCCCGAGGCCGACGTCTTCCGCTACATGGTCGTCGATTTCGTGGACGCCGTGCGCGGCTGCCTGAAGGATGGCGGCTACGCCCACCGCTCCAACGACGTGGAGACCGGCGGCACCTTCATGGTCGGCTATGAGGGGCGCCTCTTCTCCATCCAGTCCGACTATCAGGTGGGCGAGGCGGTGCGCGGCTATCACGCCATCGGCTGCGGGTCCGACTACGCGCTGGGCTCGCTCGCCTCCACGGCCGGGCTGCCGGCGGAGGAGCGGGTGCTGAAGGCGCTGGAATGCGCCGAGCTGTTCAGTGGCGGCGTGCGCGCGCCCTTCACCATCCAGTCGATGGTTCGCCGGCCGCATCTGGCGCTGACCGAAGCGGCGTAAAGCCACAATAAAATTCAGGACTTGCCGCGCCGTTTTCGCCATCCGGCAAGACGGCGCGAAGTCATGCCCGCGTTGCGGCAAACTGTGCTATAGGGACGGCGCTCCGTCCGCCAGAGATGGAGAAGAAAAAGACCATAAATACAGTGGGTGCTAGAGAATGGTGGACCAAACTGTTGGTGATGCGGATCGTTTGATTGGCGAAGAGTCGCGCGACGACTCGGGCCGGGTGCATGGCCTGCCGGCTTACTGCAATTCGCCTTACTTCGTGTTTCCGGCGCTGATCCTTCTGCTGATCATGCCGCTGTCGATCATTTTCCACCCGTCCTGGATCGTTCCGCTGGCCGAGCTGTACGCGGTCGGCATGATGGTGACGATCATCCGCCTGACGCGCTGAGGCGTCGGGTCTTCCGCCACCCCGGTCCTCCGCTCCCGCTTTCCAGGGACGGGCCGGGGTGGAGGCCCTTGGGGCGCCCCGTTGCCCCCGCACCGTTTCCCCGCTACCCCAGAAGCCCCGTCATCACCGCGCGAAGCTGCGCCGGCCGCACCGGCTTGTTCAGCACGTGGCAGCCCCTGGCCTGCGCCTCCTCCACCACCTCGGCGGTGCGGTTGGCGGTGATCAGGACCGACGGCAGGTCCGCCCCGCAGCGCTCGCGCACCCGCGCGATCTCGGTGAAGCCGATCACCCCGTCGTCCAGGTGGTAGTCGGCGAACAGCACGTCCGGCGCCACCGCTCCCAGCCCGGCCAGGGCCTCGTCGCCCGACGCCGCGGTGGCGACGCTGCACCCCCAACCCTCCAGAAGCGCGCGCATCCCGGCCAGCACCGCCGGCTCGTTGTCGATCACCAGAACCCGCGTGCCGGCCAGCCGGTTCGAGGATGTGCGCACCGGCGCCTCCAGCGCGCGTACCGGGCGGGCGTAGCGCCCGAAGGGCACCGTCACCGCGAAGACCGACCCCCGCCCCGGCTGCGAGCGCACGGTGATCGGGTGGTCGAGCATCCGCGCCACCCGCTCCACAATGGCGAGGCCGAGGCCCATGCCGCGCACCCGCTCGTTGGCGCAGGGCGTGTCGAGGCGGCGGAACTCCTGGAAGATCTCGTCCAGCTTGTCGGCGGGCACGCCGGGGCCGGTGTCCCACACCTCGATCCGCAGGCCCTCGCGCGTCCGCCGGCAGCCGACCAGAACGCGTCCGGCCCCTCCCTTTTCCCCTCCTTCCGCCGCCCTCTTCGCCTGGGTGTAGCGCAGGGCGTTGGACAGGAAGTTCTGCAGGATGCGGCGGAGCAGCCGGATGTCGCTGCGCACCACGGCGTGGCTGGGAACGACGCTCAGCTCCAGCCCGCGCTCCTTCGCCACCGCCGCGTATTCGGTGGCCAGCGCGCCGAACAGGCTCTTGATCGGGAAATCGGCGATCTCCGGCCGCACCGCCCCGGCGTCCAGCTTGGAGATGTCGAGCAGCGCCGACAACAGGTCCTCGACCGACGCCAGGGCGACGTCGACGTTGTCGACCAGCCCGCGGTTGGGCTCCGGCTGCTCCAGGTCGCCCAGCGCCGAGACGAACAGCCGCGCCGCGTTCAGCGGTTGCAGCAGGTCGTGGCTGGCCGCCGCCAGGAAGCGGGTCTTGGACAGGTTGGCCTGCTCCGCCTCCGCCTTGGCGAGACGCAGCGCCTCCTCCGCCGCGATGCGCTCGGCGATCTCCTGCTGGAGCTGGCTGTTGAGCCGGGTCAGCTCGGCGGTGCGCTCGACGACGCGGCGCTCCAGGCTGTCCTTGGCGTCGGCCAGCGCCTCCGCCGCCATCCGCCGCTCGGTGATGTCGTGGATCAGGCCGAAATAGCCCAGCACCTCCGGCTTGCCGCCGCCGCGCCGCTCGCCGAAATGCGGGATGTAGGTGGCGACGGCGTAGCGCGGGGCGCCGTTCTCGCCGGGCAGTTCCAGGTCGAAGGTGACCTCCTCCCCGGCCAGCGCCCGCAGCACGTAGGAGCGTCGCACCTCGTAATAGAGGTCGCCCAGCGCCGCCCACATGGGCTGGCCCTCGATCTCCTCGCGCTTGCGGTTGAACCAGCCCTCATAGGCCTTGTTGACGAAGCGGAAGCGCTGCTCGGCGTCGACATAGGCGATCAGCGCTGGCACGGCGTCGGTGACCAGCCGGATGCGCTCCTCGCTGTCGCGCAGCGCCTGCTCGGCGCGCTTGCGCTCGGTGATGTCGGTGAAGGTCAGGACGAAGCCGCCGCCCGGCATGGGGTTGCGGCTGATTTCCAGCACCGTGTCGTCCAGCCAGGGCTGCTCGACGAGGCAGCTCGGCATCATCAGCGCCTTCAGCGACAGGCCGCGATCGCCGAGGGCGGCGTGGTGAAGCACGAAGTCGGCGAAGCCCGCCCCGCGTTCCGCCACCTTGGCGGGCAGGCGCAGCAGGCCGGTGAAGCGTTCGTTCCAGGCGACCAGCCGCTGGTCGCGGTCGTACACCCCGACCCCCTGGGCGATGTTGTCCAGCGTCGCCTGGAGGAGCGCCGACTTCTCGGCCAGCTCGCGTTCGCGGCGGCGGGTCTCATGCTCCTTGATGTCGGTGATGTCGGTGTAGACGCCGACCACCCCGCCGTCGCGGGTCCGCCGCTCGTTGACCTGGACCCAGCGCCCGTCGGCCAGCCGGTAGACGTAGGGACCCTTCAGCGCCCGGTGCTGGGCCAGCCGCTCCGACAGCCAGCGGTCGGGCCGCGGGTAGGCGTCGGCGATGGTGCGCGAGGAGGCCGCCAGCTCGGCGATCTCCTGGAAGCGGATGCCCGGCAGGATGCGGTCGCGGATCTCCGGCCACAGGGCCAGATACTTGCTGTTGCACAGGACCAGCCGGTCGTCGGCGTCGAAGATGGCGAAGCCCTCGTTGACCGACTCGATGGCCTCCGACAGGCGGCTGCGCATGGTGTCGGCCAGCTCCTTGGCGCGGGCCAGCGCGCGGTGGCTGTCCTCCAGCTCGCGCAGGGCGCGCTCCAGCTCCAGCGTGCGCTCGCGCACCTTCTGCTCCAGGACGATGGCGGTCTGGAACAGGGAGAAGGCGCCCCCCTGCACGTCCATCGACCGCTCCACCCGGTCCATCAGCACTTGGTTGATGCGGCGGAGCTTGGCGTTCTCGCGCTCCAGCGCCTCCAGCCGCTTGTCCTCGCCGGTGACCGGGAGGGGGGCGGGCGATGGATCGGCAGATGGGCGGGACGGTTCCCGCCAGTCGAAGATGAGCGTCATCGCGCACCTATCGCGACACCGGTGAAGGTCTGGTTGACGTGCATGGCGTTGTACTGTTCGCCGTAGGCGCAGAAGCCGACGACGTTGTGCCGCGCCAGCGCCGCCGACATGACGTGCTTGAGCTGCCGCTGCTCCAGCTCCAGCCGGCGCAGGATGCAGTCGCAGCCGAGCACGAGGTCCGGCGGCCCGCCGACCTCCGCGGCCAGCTTGCGCATCATCTCCTCAAGATTCTCCACCGGGTCGACGCCGCGCGCGACGGTCAGCACGATGCCCTCGTCGATGGCGCAGTAGAAGGTCAGGCTCTCGTCGTCGTTGACCTTCTGGATGGAGCGGACATGGTACTCGCCCCCCACCCGCACGACGACGGGATAGGCGGCGAAGATCAGGGGGGTCAGCGGCTCCCCCTCCAGCCCGACCATGCGGGCGTACTCGCGGCCCGCCGGCTCGGCGTTGATCTCGGTGACGATGCGGCGCTGCGGGTCGGCGCCGGTCACCACCATCTTGGCGTCGGACGCCACGAAATGCTCGGTCCGGAAGACCACGAAGCGGCGCGCCGTGGTGACCAGCATCAGCACGGCGGCGTTGGTGTGGAACCGTCCCTCGTGCAGGACGAAGGTGCGCTCGAAGCGCAGCTCGTCCCCGGCGGAGCCGCCGAACAGCGGGATGTCCATCAGCACGCTGTGCAGCGCGCTGACAACCATCTCCTCGGCCCGCGACATGCCGTCGATCATCAGGAAGGCGAAGCTGCCATGGTCGGGGAAGGCCTTGGCGCGGGCGGCCAAGGCGACGTCGCGCTGCTCCATCAGGCTGCGCAGGACGCGCGGCGCCTCGGCGATGGAGAAGCGGTCGAGGTCGTCGATGCGCTGGGTGGCGATGGTGAAGTCGGCGCGCGGGAAGCCGATGCCGACCAGCGACCCGGCGGCGTAGCCGAAGGGCGTGATCTCGCCCGCCGTGGTGCAGCCGACCACCGGCACCGGCCCGAACAGCTCGGCCAGGGCCGCCGCCAGCTCCACCCGGTCATAGTGCGCGGAGCAGAAGACCAGCACCATCTCCAGCCCGTCCGCGGCGGCGGGGTTGCGCCCGCACAGCCCCTCGAAGAGGTCCCGCGCGGCGGCGCGGGCGTCCTCCGCCATCGAGACGGCCCTTGGCAGGGGCGGGCTGGGCGGCGAGGAGCTGGGCGGCAAGGAGCTGGGCATGGGGCCGCTGGGCGGAGCATCGGAGAGGAGAGCGTCCGAGGCCGGATGGCTGGTCACAATGCGGGTCCCGAAAAGCATCGGCATGGCATCCAACACCCCAAGCCGCCACCCGATGCCGGAAGGCCGGCCGGGGAACGTGGGCGGATGACCTATAGGTTACTTCAGCGACGCCCGCCGGGCAAAGCCGGCGCGGAGGTGCGGGCATGCGACCATGGTCTAAGACGGCTTGGCCTTGCCGGCGTTCAGCCGGTCCGGCGCGCCATCGTCTCGCGGCCGCGCGCCGGGGTGCTTCGCTTCTTCGCCTCGCCCGGCGGGACGCCGTTCATCAGGAAGCGCAGCGTCGGCGAGCGGCGGACCAGCCCGTGATGGACCGCCAGCGGCACGAACAGGCCGACCGCGGTGATCGCGGCGAACTCCAGCAGGGGCGGGGCGGTGACGGCCAGCAGGGCGAAGCCCAGGGCCATGACCACCAGATGGTGCAGCAGGTAGATGGTGTAGGAGGCCTGCGACAGCGCCCGCACCCGGCGGCTTTCCGCCGAGAAGAAGGACTGCGTCAGGCCGAGGACGAAGCGGAAGGCCGACCAGGCGGCGACGGCGCGCAGCGCCTCGTCGAGGAAGCGGATCGGCATGGGCTTCTCCACGCCGACCATGCCGATGTGGACGGCGAAGCAGACCAGATAGGTCAGGGCCACGCCCCAGCTCGCCCTGGCGTAGCGCGCGGCCCCGCCCGGCCAATGGGCGATCAGCACCCCGACCGCGAAGAAGCCCGCCGAGACGACGATGCTCACCGCCGTCGAGTTGGTCGGCACCAGCGGCGTCACCAGCAGGTCGGAGATGTTGTCGAACCCCAGCACCCCCATCATGACGAGGCTGAGCAGGAGCGGCGGCAGCCAGTCCGGCGGGTCGGCCAGCCAGCGGGCCAGCCCCGGCGCGCGTTCGGCCATCCGCCGGTGCAGCGCGACCAGCAGCGGGTAGGTGAGGCAGAGCGCCAGGACGCTGACAAACAGCTCGACCAGGAACCACAGGTGATAGACGAGCCCGCCGCTCCAGAAGGCCGCGGGGATGGTCCGGGTGACGAACTCGCCGGCGGTCAGGCCGGGGTCGATGGCGCGGGTCTCCATCCATAACTGCGCGACGTTCAACGTCGCCGCCATGGCGACGAGCGGCACCAGCAGCCGCGAGGCCCGCGAGGTCAGCACCGCCCGCGGCCCGTGGCGGCGCAGGCTGTGGGCGATCAGCAGGCCGGAGATCAGGAAGAAGGCGGGCATGCGGAAGCTGTGGATGAAGTCCGCGAACAGCCCGATCCAGGCGATGCCGTCGGGCGAGTTCATCACCCAGTCGTAGCCCGGCGTGTAGATCAGCGCCGCGTGGTAGGGCACGCCGAGGATCATCAGCAGGCTGCGCGCCGCGTCCAGCGCGTGATCCCGTGTGCCGCCCACTCCAGTCGCCATAGCTGCCGCCGCCATCGCCCTCGCCTTTCGGGGTCTCTTTCGTTTCGCCTCCCCGAACGAACGCGCCAGGGCATCGTCCGGATGCGCTAGGGGCGGCGGCGCATTCGGGGAACCGAGATGGGGGTAAGACGTTTCCGCCGGTTGCGCCCCGTCCGCACCGGCGCGCGCCGAGGGTTCACGCCAGGGGTTCGAAGCTGTTACAAGACCGCTGCGGAGCGCTCGCATTCACGCGGGTGGCGCCGTCGTTCGCGCCCGTATTTCCGCGGGTGGCTTTTGGAGGATTCCGTCATGCTCTGGCTCGCCGCCTACATCGGCAGCGTACTCGCCATCAACTACGCCTTCAGCCTGGCGCCGCATCTCGACCTCGTGTGGTCATGCTGGGCCGGGTTGATCTTCGTCCTGCGCGACATGGTCCAGGTCCGCTACGGCCACTGGTCGCTGGCCGCCATGCTGGCCGCCACGGTGCTGTCCTTCCTGCTGGCCGACCCCTTCGTCGCGACGGCCAGCGTCACCGCCTTCGCGGTGTCGGAGCTGATCGACTGGGGCGTCTTCACCGTCACCCGCCGCCCGCTGCGCGACCGGCTGTGGATCAGCGCCGCCCTGTCGGTGCCGGTGGACACGGCGCTGTTCTTCGGCATGCTCGGCATCTGGGACCCGATGGTGTGGGCGGCCAGCCTCGCGTCCAAGCTGGCCGGCGTGTCGGCGGTGTGGATCCTGATGCGCGCCCGCTCGGCGCGGCCGGCGACGGCCTGACCCCGGAGGCGCCCGCACGGGTTTGGCAATCGCCGACTCGGCGGCCCGCCGGTTCGATCGCCGGCTTCCCCCGCGCGGACGGGGGACGCCGGCGTCGGCGATTGCCAAAACCTTTCCGGGCAGGCGCCCGCGGGCGTCAGACCGCCGAGGCCGCCGTCTCGGTGGTCGGGCGGGGACCGGTCGCCTCGTCGGGAATCTCGACCAGGAAGATGGCGCCGCGGCCCGGGCGCGACAGCACCCGCACCCGGTAGCCGAGCAGGCGGCTGAGCCGCGCCACCGTGGCGAGGCCGAGGCCGAGGCCCTTGCGCCGGTCGCGCTCCGGATTGCCGATCTGGTAGAAGTCCTCGAAGATGAGATGCAGCCGGTCCTGCGGAATGCCGGGGCCGGTGTCCTGCACCTTGATGGCGGTGAAGCCGCGCGCCTGCCGGCAGGTCACGCGGATGGTGCCGCTGTGCGTGTATTTCAGCGCGTTGTTCAGCAGGTTGCGCACGATCCGCTCCAGCATCGCCGGGTCGGTCGTCACGCGGGCGCCGCCGCAGGTGACGCGGAAGCCCAGGCCCTTGCCGGCGGCCTCCAGCCGGCCCTCCTCGCAGATGCGCTCCAGGAAGACGGACAGGTCCAGCTCGGACAGCTGCGGGCTGATCACCCCGGTCTCCAGCGTGGCGATGTCCATCAGCGAGTTGAGCAGGCGCTGCGTCGCCTCGAACCCGTCCCGGGCGGCGTCCACCAGCTTGCGCTGCCGGGGATTCTCCGTCTGTTCGCCGATCATGTGCAGATAGATGCCCAGCGTCTGGAGCGGCTGGCGCAGGTCGTGGCTGGCCGCGGCCAGGAATCGCGACTTGGCGGCGTTGGCCTGCTCCGCCTCCGCGCGCGCCAGCGCCAGCGCGTCGTAGCTGCGGCGCAGCTCGGCCATGCGGTCGCGGTCCTGCAGCACGGAGTTGACGGTGGCGACCAGGAGCAGCGTGATGATCAGGCCGGCGAACAGCACCCCCCGCGGCGTGGCGCTGGCCACGCTCTCCTCGAAGGCGTGGGTGCCGGACAGAACCAGCGTCCAGGGGCGCCCGAACACCTCGATGCGCAGGACGTCGCGGAAGGCGTCCCGGCTGGGCGCGGAATCGAACATCAGCGAGTCCGGCGTGGTCTCCGTCCCGTCATAGACGCGGATGTCCAGAAGCTGGGACCCGCCCTGGCCCATGATGCTGCGCATCAGGTCATGCGCGCGGAAGGGGCTGTAGACGAAGCCCAGCAGCGCCTCGCGCCGGTCGGCGGCGGTGGTCAGCGGCATGGTCTGGTCGTAGACCGGCACATAGATGAGGAAGCCCGGCTGCACGTCCTCGTCGGTTTCCTGGACCAGCCGCAGCCGCGCGGTCGCCGCGGCGGTGCCGGTGCCCCGGGCGCGCTCCATGGCGGTCTGGCGGGTCGGCTCGGCGTGCATGTCGAAGCCGAAGGCCCGCAGGTTGCGGCTGGCGAAGGGCTCAATGTAGACGATCGGGAAATATTCGGGCCGCTCCCCCTCCGGCGTCACGCGGTAGCTGTAGAAGCCGGCGGCGTGCAGCGACGCCTCGTGCTGCTCCCGGTCGTGGGCCTTCACGCGCTTGGCGTAGCCGATGCCCTGAATGCCGGGATAGCGGTCCTCCACATGCAGGCCGGTGACGTAGGCCCGCCATTCGGTGCGGCTGACCTGCCCGCCGCCGGCGTCCACCATCGCCACGGCGCCCTGGAGCATCTGTTCGTAGGTGTCGAGCCGCTCCGTGACGGCGCCCGCCAGATCGCCGGCCAGCGCGCGGAAGCGCGCCTCGGCCAGCCGGTGGTTCTGCTCGGTCAGCAGCAGCCAGGCGAGGCCGGTCAGCAGCAGCCCCAGCCCGAAGACCACCCAGCTTTCCCAGGACCGGAACAGCCGCCCGTCCGCGACGACGCGGCGGCGCTTCGGCCTGGGCGGTTCGGCGGGCGCCGGCGGTAAGGGAACGTCCATGCCGGCCGGCCCCGTCACGCCGTACCGGCGGGCTGCTCCCGCAGGACCTTGGTCAGCACCGCCTGGAGATGGGGCGGCAGCACCGGCTTCTGCAGGACGGTCAAGCCGCGGGCCCGGGCGTCGCGCAGCCCTTCGGTGGAGGTGTCGCCCGTGATGATGACGCCCGGCACCTCGGCCCCGGACTCCGCGCGGATGCGGTCGATGGCCTGCACCCCGGTGCGCCCCTCGCGCAGGCGGTAGTCGGCCAGGATGGCGTGGGGGGTTTCCCCGGCGGTGGACAGGCGGTCGACGGCCTCCCCCTCGCTTTCGGCGGTGACGACCCGATACCCCCACATCTCCAGCAGGAGGTTGAGGGCCTGCAGAACCGTCCGCTCGTCGTCGATCACCACGACGAGCTTGTCCTGGTCGTCGTCACCCGCGGGAGTCACAGTGTCCAATCCATCCGTTCAGAAGAGCCGGTGATCATACAGACCAACAGGCGTCCGGCCAGAAAAGAGTACCGCACCCGTGAGATGGGCGCCATGCAGAGGGGCGGCTGTGTAGCACAGACGATGGTTTATTCGGTCAGTACATTTGTCCTATTACCTCCATTGCGTGCCTATGGCCGGCGCGGCAAAGCCCCGCATTCCTGGCGGGTTCGATCAAAAGCATTGAGATGGCGAAGCGCATCGTCCATTCTTCCGGCCCTCCGGACAGTCCTATGACCTTCCTTCGGGCGACCAATTTCTTCGGGCGGCGGCAATGACGGGCGAACGCATCTATCTGTACGATACCACCCTGCGCGACGGGGCGCAGACCCAGGACGTGGATTTTTCCGTCGCCGACAAGATCGCCATCGCCCGCGATCTCGACCGGCTGGGAATCGACTATGTGGAAGGCGGCTGGCCCGGCGCCAACCCGACCGACGACCAGTTCTTCGCCGAGGCGCCGGACCTCGCCCGCTCGACCTTCACCGCCTTCGGCATGACGCGCCGTCCCGGCCGCAGCACCGCGAACGACCCGCAGCTCGCCGCGCTGATCCAGTCCAAGGCGCGCGCCGTCTGCATCGTCGGCAAGACCTGGGACTTCCACGTCGACGTGGCGCTGGCCATCCCGCGCGAGGAAAACATCGAGCTGATCGCCGACAGCATCGCCGCGCTGAAGGCCGCCAAGGGCGAGGCGCTGTTCGACGCCGAGCATTTCTTCGACGGCTACAAGCGCAACCCGGCCTACGCCGCGTCCTGCATCAGGGCCGCCTACGAGGCCGGGGCGCGCTGGGTCGTGCTGTGCGACACCAACGGCGGCACGCTGCCGCACGAGATCGACGAGATCGTCCGGCAAGTGATCGATGAGCACGGCATTCCCGGCGACCGGCTGGGCATCCACTGCCACAACGACACCGAGAACGCCGTCGCCAACTCGCTGGCCGCGGTGCGGGCCGGGGTGCGGATGGTGCAGGGGACGATCAACGGGCTGGGCGAGCGCTGCGGCAACGCCAACCTCGTGTCGCTGATCCCGTCGCTGATGCTGAAGATGGGCTACGACGTCGGCATCAAGCCCGCCGACCTGCCGCTGCTGACCGAGATCAGCCGCAAGTTCGACGAGCGGCTGAACCGCGCGCCGAACCGCCACGCCCCTTACGTCGGCGCCAGCGCCTTCGCCCACAAGGGCGGGCTGCACGTCTCCGCCGTGGAGAAGGACCCGTCCTCCTACGAGCATGTCGAGCCGGAGGCGGTCGGCAACC
The DNA here is from genome assembly GCF_040500525.1 of Azospirillum formosense. NCBI lineage: Bacteria > Pseudomonadati > Pseudomonadota > Alphaproteobacteria > Rhodospirillales > Azospirillaceae > Azospirillum > Azospirillum formosense. The sequence continues at coordinate 424,818 of NZ_CP159402.1, forward strand.
GCCGGCAGATCGTCATGTCGGACCAGGCGGGCCGTTCCAACGTCATCGCGCGGCTGCGCGAGATGGGCATGGCCGTCGACCCGAAGGACGAGCGGCTGAACCGCCTGCTCGACCTCGTGAAGCAGCGCGACACCGAGGGCTACGCCTACGACACCGCCGAGGCCAGCTTCGAGCTTCTGGTCCGCCGGGAACTGGGCGAGGTGCCCGACTATTTCACCCTGAAGCGCTTCCACGTGACCGACGAGCGCCGCTACAACGCCAAGGGCGAGCTGGTGGTCGAGTCCGAGGCGGTGGTGCGGGTGAAGATCGGCGGCACAGAGTATCACGAGGTGGCGTCGGGCAACGGCCCGGTCAACGCGCTGGACACCGCGATGCGCAAGGCGCTGGAGCCGCTGTACCCGCTGCTCGACGGGGTGAAGCTGTCCGACTACCGCGTGCGCATCCTGGCCGCCAAGGACGGCACCGGCGCCATGCCGCGCGTGCTGATCCGCTCGCGCAACGGCGACGGGGCGGAATGGTCCACGCTGGGCGTCTCCACCAACATCATCGAGGCGTCGATGGAGGCGCTGGTGGACAGTTACACATTCAAGCTGTTTAAAGGCGGCGCAACACCGCGAAGCTGAGACCAAAGTTCAGATCATGACCTCCGGCAAAGACCCCAACCGGCCCTCCGTCCTGGGCGGCCCGACCATCATCCTCGTGCAGCCCCAGCTCGGCGAGAACATCGGCGCCTGCGCGCGGGCCATGCTCAACTGCGGCCTGACCGAGCTGCGTCTGGTGAAGCCGCGCGACGGCTGGCCGAACGAGAAGGCGGTGGCCGCGGCGTCGGGCGCCGACCTGGTGCTGGACGGGGCGAAGCTCTACGAGACGACGGCGGAGGCCGTGGCCGACCTGAACGTGGTCTTCGCCACCACCGTCCGCACCCGCGGGATGATCCAGGAGTTCGTCACCCCGCGCGTCGCGGCGACCGAGCTGCGCGCCCATGTCGACTCCGGGCACAAGACCGGCGTGCTGTTCGGGCCGGAGCGCACGGGGCTGGTCAACGATGACCTGACGCTGGCTTCAACGCTGATCACCGTTCCGCTCAACCCCGCCTTCTCCTCGCTCAACCTGGCGCAGGCGGTGCTGCTGATCGGCTACGAGTGGTTCCAGACCGGCGAGATCCCGCCCGACCGCGTTCTGCACACCGGCCAGACCCGCCCGGCGACCAAGGCGGAGCTTCTGAACTTCTTCGAGCATCTGGAGGGCGACCTCGACCGGACCGGCTTCTTCACCTCGCCGGAGAAGCGCCCCTCGATGGTCCGCACGCTGCGCAACGCGCTGGAGCGGATGCAGATGACCGAGCAGGAGGTCCGCACCTTCCACGGCGTCGTCGCGGCGCTGACCGGGCGGCGCAAGGGCGAAGCGTAACCTCTCCCGAACCTCTTCCCATCCGGGGCGGATCGCGGCCTATACTGCCCCATGGAATACACCTTGCAGCATATGGACGTTGGCCTCGTCCTGCTCGACGGCGACCGGCGCGTGGTGTCGGTCAACGCCGCCGTGGCCCGGATGCTGGGCCGCGACCGTCCGCTGCTGGGCGCCAGCCTGCACGACCTGCACCCGCCGGGCAGCCGCGCCAAGGTGGAGCTGCTTCTGGCCGCGGCGCATGACCCGGACTCCCCGGCGGCGGCCAGCTCGATGATGGTGGCCCTGCCGGGGCGGACCATCGTGGTGAAGGCCACCGCCCTGCCGTCGGGCGGCGGGGCCGCGCTGGCCCTGATGCTGTTCGAGGTGAACGGCAAGGCGCTTCCCGAGCCGCCGCCGCCCGCGGACACGGCGCCCGAACCGGTCACGCCGCTGGTGAAGCTGCCCATCACGACGCGCCAGGGCGTGGTTCTGATCGACCCCGCCGACGCGGTCTATGTGCAGGCCGACGGCCATTACACGCGGGTCCACACGGCGGACGGCGCCTTCTTCTGCTCGCTCTCCCTGTCGGAGCTGGAGGCGCGCCTCGACGGGCGGCAGTTCGTGCGGGCGCACCGCCGCTATCTGGTCAACCTGCGCCACGCCCAGGCCATCGACCGCAGTGACGGGCGGGCCGCCTTCGTCATGGCCGCTCCCGGCTCCCCCCGCGTGCCGGTCAGCCGCGGTCGGATCGAGCGGTTGAAGAAACTGCTGGCTCTCTAGCCCTTCCCCTTGCGCGCATCAGGGTTGTTCCGGCCGGGCTGTGACTTCCGGGGGCGGTTGATCCGCCTCAATCCTCCGGCGCCGCCGCAGGCGTAGAACAAGGCCATGGCCGGCGCCCGCATCGGGTGGGCGCCACGATGACGAGGAGATACGGCCATGGCCTTCCAGGACGACGACCGCGCCTATGTGGACCAGCTCGTGGTGGAGTATTATGGCGACCGCCTGACCGGCATGGCGCCGGAGCGTCTCGCCGCCCTTCACGCTCTGTTCGGCGAGGTGATGTGGCACGAGGGGATCGAGGCGTTGACCCCGCAGCGGCTGAACACGCTGCTTGAGTTCGCCGAGGACGAGCTGTCGCACGCCGCCTGAGCAGGTGGGGCGCGAACCGTTCGCGCAGAACACCCGCCGTTCACGCCGTCCGCCCGCCGTTCGTGCAGCGGGTCTTGTTCCGGGACCCGCCTTCCGCGATGAGGAATGTCGAGACATCCTCCTTTGTGGGAATCACGACCGTGGACGCAACCGACACTCCCGACCGCTACGTCTCCTTCAAGGGCATCGACTGCGAGGGCAATTCCCGCCGCATCATCGAGCGCCTGTACATGCACATCAACGACCCGGCCAAGACCAACGCCTTCTGGGAACGCTTCCGGGCGAAGCTGGCGGTCGCCGACGATCCGCTGAAACGGCAGGCGGACGGGCTGTGCCTGCTCTGCGCCAATGTCTATTACATCTCCGACCTCTTCGAGGAACACGAGGACGAGGAAGGGCTGGCCATGCTGCGGCAACTCGAGGACGAGTGCTGCTGAGTCTTCGTTCCGGCCTCCTGGTCTGACGACTCTTGGTTTGATCCGACTCATGGTTTGACAAGGCGCGCCGAATCCGTATAGTGCGCGCCTTCACTCCTGGGAAAGCGGGCGTGCCTCTTGTTTGCGCCCCGTCCGCGGCCTGTTCCGCGGAACTACCGGGACAAAACCAACTCGTGTTCCATCGAGGACCAAAATGGCCAAGCGTCAACAGTCCAAGTACAAGATCGACCGCCGCCTCGGCGTCAACCTCTGGGGCCGCGGCAAGTCGCCGATCAACAAGCGTGAGTATGGCCCGGGCCAGCACGGCCAGCGCCGCAAGAAGCCGTCCGACTACGGCCTGCAGCTCATGGCGAAGCAGAAGCTGAAGGGCTACTACGGCAACATCGGCGAGAAGCAGTTCCGCCGCATCTACGCCGAGGCCGTGCGCCGCAAGGGCGACACCGGCGAGAACCTGGTGGGCCTGCTGGAGCGCCGCCTGGACGCGGTGGTCTACCGCATGAAGTTCGCGCCGACCCCGTTCGCCGCGCGCCAGATCATCAACCATGGCCACATCCTGGTCAACGGCCGCCGCCTGAACATCCCGTCGGCCCAGATCAAGGAAGGCGACACCATCGAGGTGCGCGCCAAGTCCAAGCAGATGGCCCTCATCCTCGAGGCCTCCGCCTCGGGTGAGCGCGACACCCCGGACTACCTGGAAGTCGACTCCGGCGCCCTGAAGGGCCGCTTCGTCCGCGTCCCGCTGCTGGCCGACATTCCGTATCCGGTCCAGATGGAACCGAACCTGGTCGTCGAGTTCTACTCGCGCTGACCGCTCGGCCCAGCCGACACAAGAAAGGCCGCGCCTCCGGGCGCGGCCTTTTTTCGTTTGGGATGGGCGGTCCTGGCGGCTGGTGCTACTGTCGTGGAGCACCGGGCGATGGAGACGGCAATGCACATCTCGCGGCTGGCCGCCGACAACAGGGCGCTGATTCCCCAGGACGTCCGCGACGCCTTGGGATTGAAGGAAGGCGACCCGATCCTGTTTTCCGTGAAGGACGGGCAGGCGGTGATCCGTAAGGCGCCCGTCGTCGATGCCGTTTATCTGAAAGCGCTGGAAGGCGGTCTGTCGGAATGGGCCTCGCCCGAGGACGACGAGGCGTTCGATGATCTTTGACCGCTGGTCCGTGGTGGCTCTACCCTTTCCTTTCACGGACCTCGGTACAGCCAAGCGACGGCCCGCGCTGGTTCTCTCATCGGCGGATTTCCAGCGGGCTCATGGTCACATCCTGTGTGGCATGGTCACGAGCGCTGCGCACAGCGCGTGGCCTTCGGATGTCGAACTGGCCGCTTATGCCGAGGCTGGTCTGAAGAAACCCTGCAAGTTCCGCTGCAAGCTTTCCACGCTTCAGGATGATCTGGTGCTCTATGGGCTCGGCATGCTGGCGGTTTTCACAGAAAAAAGCCTGAATCCTTGCGGGTCCCGGCCTTGAGGTGCGGGGATCGGGGCCCCCCGCGCGGGGGAGAGGGATCAGGCGTCGCCGTTTCCAGCGCCGGATAGTCGGTGTAGCCGTGGGCGTCGCTGCCGTAGTGGAAATGCCTAAGAGAGCATGCAAAGGCTTTCAAATGTGTCCTTAATCTTTGTAAAATTCATCGTCTGAAACTTGTTCAATTTCAACAACGCTTTTGCTTCCATGTATTCTGACTTCACGGATAACCGGGTACGATCCGTGACACCATTCTTCAAAACTGCTTCTGAATAGAATATTGGTATCCTTCTTTATCCGGGCCCACGCGGAAAATTGTCCACCGCACTCCCCCTGTGCAGTCCAGATTTCAGGAGAAGGTCTGACGGTGATCTGATAGGCGCCGCTGCTAAGGGTGCAGGTTCTTTCTGCGGTGGTTGCATGCATGAACCCATCATCTTTGTTCTCAACGTACAAAGTCCATGGGTCCCAATCGTCAGGTCCAAGTTCTTGGATCAATTTATCGCCTTCGGAGTTCCATGCTCCAACATACTTTAAGGACAGGGTATCATTTGCTTTATCGCAAGTGTACTTGACGGCGATTTGAAAATAATCGGCTTTTGCATTGGCGGCAAAAATGATAAAGGCAAATAAAAATACCAGATGTTTCATTTTATCGCATCCTGGCAATTTTCCCAAACTCAATATAAAAAAATGGTTATAAAAAGTCAATTTAATTTATGGAAATCACTTGGTTTAATGACCGGAACGAAAAACAACGAGTATTCGTGAGGAGAAGGATTGAAAAAAGCCGGAACCCTTGCGGGTCCCGGCCTTGAGGTGCGGGGATCGGGGGCAATCCCCGCGGGGGAGAGGGATCAGGCGTCGGCCGTTTCCAGCGCCGGATAGTCGGTGTAGCCGCGGGCGTCGCCGCCGTAGTAGCTGGCCTTGTCCGGCGTGTTCAGCGCGGCGTTGCGGCGGAAGCGCTCCGGCAGGTCCGGGTTGGCGATGAAGGGCTCGCCGAAGCTCACCGCGTCCGCCGCGCCGGCGGCGATGGCCGCCTCGGCCTGCTCCTTGCTGTAACCGCCGTTGATGATGAAGGGGCCCTTGAAGATCCGGCGTAGCTCCGCCGCGAGGTGCGGGGCGCCCTCCGGCGGCGCCATGTGGTGGCCCGGCTGGCCTTCGATGACGTGCAGGAAGGCGAGGCCGAAGGGGTTCAGCGCCTCGGTGACGTGGGTGTAGAGCGCCCGCGGGTCGCTGTCCGCCATGTCGTTGAAGGTGCCGGTCGGGGACAGCCGGACGCCGACCCGGCCGGGGCCGACGGCGGTGGCCACCGCGTCCACGATCTCCAGAAGGAAGCGTGCCCGGTTCTCCACGCCGCCGCCGTAGCGGTCGGTGCGCTTGTTGGTGCGATCGCGCAGGAACTGGTCGATCAGGTAGCCGTTGGCGCCGTGGATCTCAACCCCGTCCAGCCCGGCGTCGAACACCGCGCGCTTGGCGGCGTCGGCGAAGGCCTTGACCAGCCCGGGGATCTCGTCGGTCTCCAGGGCGCGCGGGGTGGGGAAGGGCACCAGGCCCTTGCTGGTGTAGGACTGGCCGGCGGCGGCGATCGCCGAGGGGGCGACCGGCAGGGCGCCGTTCGGCTGGAATTCCGTGTGGGAGATGCGGCCGACGTGCCAGAGCTGCGCGGCGATCAGCCCGCCCTTGGCGTGGACCTCTTCCGCGATGCACCGCCAGGCGAGCGTCTGCGCGTCGGTGTGGATGCCCGGCGTGCTGGGGTAGCCCTGGCCGGTGGCCGAGACCTGCGTCGCCTCGGTGATGATGAGGCCGGCGGAGGCGCGCTGCCCGTAATACTCGGCCATCAGCGACGTCGGGACGTTGCCCTCGCCCGCGCGGCTGCGGGTCATCGGCGCCATGATGACGCGGTTCGGCAGTTCCATGGAGCCAAGACGCAGCGGCGTGAACAGATCGGCGGTGGTCATGATGCGGTTGCCCTCTCGATGTGGCATCGGGTCCCAAGTTGGGGTGTCCCAAAGCGGGGTCCGGGGTTCCGCGGGTTGGGCGGCGCCCGGTATGTATGTGCGTACATACTTGCCAGCGCCATCCGGGCTTGTCAAGTATGCACGTGCATACCTATTATCATTTCAGCCGCCACTTCGATCGGCGGCCAGTGAGAGGGCCTGCATCGTGGACAAGACCGACACCCCGGCCACCGCCCCGGCGATCGACGACGGCTGTTGCGCCGGCGGGGCCGCCGGGACCGATATGCCCGCGCGTAAGCGCGACCGCGAGGCGACCAAGGGCGTCCTGCTCGACGCGGCCAAGATGGTGTTCGCCGAGCGCGGCTTCGACGCTGCGACCACGCGCGACATCGCCGGCCGGGCGGGCGTGAACGAGCAGCTGATCCAGCGCTATTTCTCGGGCAAGGCCGGCCTGCTGCTGGCCGTCGTCGAGCGCTACGGGCGCGAGGAGGGCAGCGGCTGCGCCATGCCGCCGCCCGGCGACGATCTGGAGGAGGATCTGGCGGCCTTCCTGCTGCACCAGCTCCGCCACGCCTGGAAGTGCCGCGATTTCACGCGGGTGATGCTGGCGCGCGCGCTGGTCGATCCGGACATCGCGAACGAGATGGCGCGCACCCTGTCGGAAAGCCGCATCCCCTGCCTGCTCAGCCGGCTGGAGATCTTCCGCGCGCGCGGGGCGATCGCGGCGGACGCCGACCTCGCCCACGTCGCGGCGGGGATCGCCACGCTCAGCTTCGGGCTGGGCTTCCTTGATCAGGTGGTGTTCGGGCGCTGCCCGGACCGCGTCAACGAGGTGGTGCGGACGCTCGCCCACACCATGGCCCACGGTCTCGCGCCGCGGGCCTGAGGCCCGTCAGTCGGCGCGGCAGGCGGCGGCGCGGGCCTGCTCGGCCCGGTTCTGTTCTGCCCTGGCCTCGGCGCGGGCGGCGCGGTGGGTGAACAGCGCGTCCGCCGAATAGAGCGCCAGCGCCACCCAGATGCACACGAAGGCCAGGAGGTGGGAAGTGGTGAAGGCCTCCCCATAGACCGCGACGCCGAGCAGCAGCTGCCCGGTCGGGCTGATGTATTGCAGGATGCCGATGGTCGACAGCTTCAGCCGGGCGGCGCCGACCATGAACAGCACCAGCGGGATGGCCGTCACCGGGCCGGTCAGGATGATCAGCAGGTCGGTGCCCAGCCCGTGCACGCCGAAATTCCCAAGCCCGTGGGCGCTCAGCCACAGCAGATAGGCGATGGCCGGCGGCACCAGCAGCACCGTTTCCACCAGCAGCCCGATCACCGGGTCGATGGCCGCCTTCTTGCGGACCAGCGCGTAGACACCGAAGGTCAAGGCCAGCGACAGCGCCACCCAGGGAACCTCGCCGTAGGACAGGACGAGGCTCAGCACGCCCGCCGCCGCGATCACGACCGCCACGCCCTGCCGCTTCGACAGCCGCTCCTGAAGGAAGGCCATGCCCAGCAGCACGTTGATGATCGGGTTGATGTAGTAGCCGAGGCTGGACTGCACCAAATGGCCGTTGTTCACGGCCCAGATGAAGATGGTCCAGTTGCTGCCGATCAGCGCCGTCGTCACCAGGAAGATGCCCAGCCGCCGCCAGCTTCCGACCCCGCGCAGGATGCCGGACAGGCCGCGCGTCGGCACCAGCCACAAGCCGACCAGCACAACGGTCCACAGCACCCGGTGGGCGACGACCTCCACCGCCCCGACGTTGCCGAGCTGCTTGAAGAAGATCGGCGCCAGCCCCCCCCAGATCAGGAAGGCGGTCAGGGCGGCGGCGAAGCCCAGGGTGGCGGGGTTGCGCCCGTCGGCCTGCGGCAAGGAGGGGGAGGGAGTCTGGGCCATGACTCCCCTTTACCATGCCCAAGAAATGGGCGATAGGAACGCCCCCTCATGCCCGCACTGCGCGCCGGGAATGCCGCATTTCCCGCAGGGGTTTTCCTGGTCAGCCCCCTCCGCCGCCTGCGGTCCCGCTTCCGCTGGGCACGCTGTTCCGGGGCATCGCGCCGGACGATCCCGACGATCCCCGGCCGATCGGGACGTTGGTGCCGACGCCCTCGTTGCGGACCAGCGCGCGGGCCTCGCGCAGCCGGTCCACGCAGCCGTCCGGATCGCCCTTGCCGGCGGCCGACCGCGCCTCGCCCAGCAGGCCGCGCAGCCGGTCCTTCTGCTCGCCGGTCAGGGCGGTGTGGTTTCGCCCGCCGGCCACCACCTTGTCGCCCAGAAACAGGTCGGAGAAGCGGGACACCTCGTCCCGGCAGGCGGTCAGCCGCTCCTGCTTCGGGACCGTTCCGTCCTGGCCCTGCGCCAGGGTGGGGAGGGTGATCAGAGCCAGCAGCGCCGCCGCTGGAAACACGCGCTTGTCCATGACCGGGTCTCCTTGTCCATGCCGAGTCCGTGCCGTCACCTCCGCGGATTCGCCGATGGAAAAACAGAGTCGGCCCGGCGCCTGTTCCGCCAAAGCAAAAGGGCCCCGCCGTGGCGGAGCCCTTTGTCACATCCCGTCGACGGGGATGGCCGATCAGGCGTTGGCGCCCGTTGCGACGCCCTTGTCGGCCAGCAGCGACTGCAGCTCGCCCGACTCGTACATCTCGCGCACGATGTCGCAGCCGCCGACCAGCTCGCCCTTGACGTAGAGCTGCGGGAAGGTCGGCCAGTTCGAGTAGTCCTTCAGCCCCTGGCGCAGGCCCGGGTCCTCCAGGATGTTGATGCCCTTGAACTTCACGCCGACGGTGCTGAGCACCTGGACGACGGCGGCGGAGAAGCCGCACTGCGGGAAGACGGGCGTGCCCTTCATGTACAGCACGACATCGTTGCCCTTGATGTCCTGCTCGATGCGATCCTTGACGTTCTGGTCAACCATGTCTCTCGGCCTTCTTACGATGTCATCGTGTCGTGGGGGGATGCCGTCCTACGCGCCTTCCGGCACGGCGGTGGTCAGGGCCAGGGCGTGCAGCTCCCCGCCCATCTTGCCCTGGAGGGCGGCGTAGACCATCTGGTGCTGCTGCACGCGCGACTTGCCCTTGAAGGCGGCGGAGGTGACCAGCGCGGCGTAATGGTCGCCGTCGCCGCGCAGGTCGGCGATCTCCACCGTCGCGTCCGGGATGCCTTCCCTGATGAGCTTTTCGATCACCGCGGCTTCCATCGCCATGGCCGTCATCCTGTTCCGTCAAACCCTGCCCATGCGGGCGCTGCCCGTATAATTAGGCGGAGCGGCCGGGTTTGTCACCGGAGAAGCGACAACATTCCGCGGTGCGAAGGGTTTGGTGGTGCTTGCCCCCTCAAGCCTTGCCCCCTCCCTAGCCCTCCCCCGCTTCGCAGGGGAGGGGACTGATCTCCCTCTCCTGCGAAGCGGGGGAGGGAAGGGGCCCGCGGCGCAGCCGTGGGAAGGGCGGGGGCAAGACTCCGCCCCAAAACGAAAAGGCCGGGCGATCACCCGGCCTTCCGTTTCTCAAACCCTCAATCGCGTCCGATCACTCGGCGGCGGCCATGTAGCCGGGCAGCCAGGCCTCGTTGGCCTTCTTCAGGCGGGCGATGGTGATCGCCTCGCCGCCACGGCCGGTCAGGGCGGTGCCGTTCGTCTTGCCGAGCACGCTCACCGGCACGCCGGCGGCCTTGGCCTTCTCCTGCACCGCGGCGGCCTTGTCGGCGCGGACGGCCAGGACGTAGCGGCCCTGGTCCTCGCCGAACAGGGTGCCGGCGTCCGCACCGTCGAGGCCCGACAGATTGGCGCCGATGCCGCCGGCCATGGCCATCTCGGCCACGGTGACCAGCAGGCCGCCGTCCTGGATGTCGTGGCTCGACACCACCAGACCCTCGGCGATCAGGCCGCGGACGAACTCGCCGTTGCGGCGCTCCACCGCCAGATCGACCGGGGGCGGCGGGCCGTCCTCGCGGCCCAGGATCTCCCGCAGGTAGAGCGACTGGCCGAGATGGCCGGTGCCCTCGCCGACGAGCAGGATGGTGTCGCCCTCGTTCCGGAAGGCGATGCCGACGGCGATCATGGCGTCCGGCAGCAGGCCCACGGCGCCGATGGCCGGGGTCGGCAGGATCGCCTCGCCGTTGGTCTCGTTGTAGAGCGAGACGTTGCCCGACACGACCGGGAAGTCCAGCGCGCGGCAGGCGTCGGCCATGCCCTGGATGGCGCCGACGAACTGGCCCATGATCCGCGGCTTCTCGGGGTTGCCGAAGTTCATGTTGTCGGTGACGGCCAGCGGCAGGGCGCCGACGGCGGACAGGTTGCGGTAGGCCTCGGCCACCGCCTGGGCGCCGCCGCGCACCGGGTCGGCGAGGCAGTAGCGCGGGGTGCAGTCGGTGGTGACGGCGATGCCCTTGCTCTGGCCGGGCAGCCGCACCACGCCCGCGTCGGCCTGACCGGACATGAAGCGGGTGTCGCCGTTCACGAGGCTGTCATACTGCTCCCAGATCCAGCGCTTGGACGCCTGATCGGGGCAGGACATGATTTTTTCCAGGATGTCGCCCAGCGACTTGTCGGCCGGCAGGGCGCGCACAGCGTCCTCCAGCTCCGCGGCGGCCGGGGTCGGCTCCCACGGGCGGTCGTAGAGCGGTGAGGCGTTGGACACCGGCGCGATCGGCATGTCGCACCAGGTCTGGCCGTGCATCTTGATGACCAGCTTGCCGGTGTCGGTCAGCGTGCCGATCACGGCGAAGTCGAGTTCCCACTTGTCGAAGATCGCCTTGGCGACCTCCTCGCGGCCCGGCTTCAGGATGATCAGCATGCGCTCCTGGCTTTCGGAGAGCATGATCTCGTAGGGGGTCATCCCCTCCTCGCGCATCGGCACGTCGTCGAGCACCAGCTCGATGCCGAGTCCGCCCTTGCCGGCCATCTCGACCGAGGAGGAGGTGAGGCCGGCCGCGCCCATGTCCTGGATGGCGACGATGGCGTCCGTCTCCATCAGCTCCAGGCAGGCTTCGATCAGCAGCTTCTCGGTGAAGGGGTCGCCGACCTGCACGGTCGGGCGCTTCTCCTCCGAATCCTCGCTGAACTCGGCCGACGCCATGGTCGCGCCGTGGATGCCGTCGCGGCCCGTCTTGGAGCCGACATACACCACCGGGTTGCCGACGCCGGCGGCGGCCGAATAGAAGATCCGGTCGGCCTTGGCCACGCCCACGGTCATCGCGTTGACCAGGATGTTGCCGTTGTAGGCCGGGTGGAAGTTGGTCTCGCCGCCGATCGTCGGCACGCCGACGCAGTTGCCGTAATGGGCGATGCCGGCCACCACGCCCGACACCAGATGGCGGGTCTTGGGATGCTCGGGCGCGCCGAAGCGCAGCGCGTTCATGTTCGCGATGGGCCGCGCGCCCATGGTGAACACGTCGCGCAGGATGCCGCCCACGCCCGTCGCCGCGCCCTGGAAGGGCTCGATGTAGGACGGGTGGTTGTGGCTCTCCATCTTGAAGATGATGGCGTCGCCGTCGCCGGCATCGACCACGCCGGCGTTCTCGCCGGGGCCGCAGATGACCTGCGGGCCGGTGGTCGGCAGCGTCATCAGCCACTTCTTCGACGACTTGTAGGAGCAATGCTCCGACCACATCACCGAGATGATGCCCAGTTCCGTGTAGGTCGGCTTGCGCCCCAGGATCTCCAGGGCGTTGTTGTATTCCCCTTCGGACAGGCCGAACTCGCGGGCCATCTCCAGGGAGACATCGGGCTGCTGCGCGGTGGTCACGACAGGGCCTCCACCAGACCGTCGAACATGGGCTTGCCGTCGGTGTTGCCATGGAAGGCGGACACCGCGTCCTCGGGGTGCGGCATCAGGCCGAGCACGGTGCGCTTGGCGTTGAAGATGCCGGCGATGTTGTCCAGCGAACCGTTCGGGTTCCAGTCGTTCCGGTTCCAGCGCGGGTCGGCGCTGCCCTCGTCGCTGACGTAGCGGAAGGCCACCTGGCCCTCGCCGTCCAGACGCTTCACCGTCTCGGCGTCGGTCCAGTAGTTGCCGTCGCCGTGCGCCACCGGATAGCGGACGATCTGGCCCTTGCGGTACTTGGCCGTGAAGGGGCTGTCCGTGTTCTCCACCCGCAGGTGCACCGTGCGGCAGATGAACTTCAGCTTGGCGTTGCGCATCAGCGCGCCGGGCAGCAGCCCCGCCTCGGTGATGATCTGGAAGCCGTTGCAGATGCCGAGCACCCGCACGCCCTGATCGGCCCGCGCCTTGACCTCGCGCATGATCGGCGAGTGCGCCGCCATGGCGCCGGAGCGCAGATAGTCGCCATAGGAGAAGCCGCCCGGCACGAGGATGAGATCGACCTTGGGCAGTTCGGTGTCGCGGTGCCAGACCAGATGCGGCTTGGTTCCGCTGGCGGCCTCCAGCGCGGCGACGGCGTCGCGTTCGCGGTTGGAGCCGGGGAAAACGATGACGGCGGCCTTCATGGGGCTTGGAAAATCCGGCGTCGTGGGGGGAACGGTTCGAGGCCGGACACTAAAGGCCCCGCCCCGCCAAAGCAAGGGCAAGGACCCATCCCGCAAAGCGAAACCCCTCTCCCGCCCCGGGAGAGGGAGGGGCCCGCCGCTTGCGGCGGGAGGGTGAGGGTGCCGTCAAGGATCAGTGCCTTGATCCTCGCAGGACCCTCACCCGGCGCCTTCGGCGCCACCCTCTCCCGGGGCGGGAGAGGGATTGGCGGACGTCATGGCCTGCTCGCGCAGCCAATCGGGAAAGGCCGGCGCCTCGGTGTGGCCGCGCTGGCGGCTTTCCAGCAGGTAATAATGTCCGGACACCACCCCCTCGGCCCCCAGCGGCGCGGTCAGCCGCCCGGTCTCCAGCGGGCGTTCCACGAACAGCCGCGGCACGATGGCGACGCCCAGCCCGTCTTCCGCCGCCTGGATGGCGAAGTAGGTGTGGTCCACCTCCATCCGGCTGCGGAAGGCGTCCAGCTCCAGCCCGTGCGCCGTGCTCCAGGCCGGCAGCAGGTCGGCGCGGGCGCGGATGGTGATGACCGTCCGGCGGGTCAGGTCGGCGGGGCCGCGCAGCGTCTCCAACCCCGGCAGGGACGGGCTGCACACCGGCACGCAATGCTCGCGCATCAGCGGCAGCGGCTTCAGCCCGGCGAAATGGGCGGGGTCGCGGCGGATGGCGTAGTCGAAGGGCCGGCTGGTGTCGATCGGGCCGGGGGCGGTGGACAGCGACACCGCCAGCTCCGGGAAGCGCTGCTGGAACAGGGGCAGGCGCGGCAGCAGCCAGTGCATGGCGAAGGTTGGGATGCAGTCCACCCGCAGCGTCCGCCGCCCGTCGCCGTCGAGCAGCGTGTCGGTCGCCTGCTGGATCTCGGTGAACAGATCGGCGATGCGGGTGAAGTAGCGCGCCCCGGCCTCGGTCAGCCGGACCTGCCGCTGGCTGCGGTCGAACAGGGGAATGCCGAGGAAGAATTCCAGGCTGCGGATCTGGCGGCTGACCGCGCCGGGGGTGACGTTCAGCTCCTCCGCGGCGAGGCGGAAGCTGGAATGGCGGGCGGCGGCGACGAAGGCCCGCAGGGCGTTCAGCGGCGGAAAGCGGGAGGACATCCGTTGAGTTTTTCTCACCGGTCGGCGGAAGACAAGTCGTTTGTCGGTTTCCTACCGGCTGGCTAGGGTGCCTGCCGCTTTCCGTCGTCTCCTGGTCCGTCATGTCGCACATCACCCGCCGGCTGGTCTGGTTCCTCGGCGTCTCGCAGCTCCTGTGCTGGGGCATCTCCTATTACCTGATCGCCATCTTCGGGAATCCCATGGCCGCCGATCTGGGCCTGAGCCTGCCGGTGGCCTTCGGCGGATTCACGGCGGCGCTGCTGGTCATGGGGGTAGTGTCGGGCAGCGTCGGGCGGGCCATCGACCGCTGGGGCGGGCGCCCGGTGATGGTCGTCGGCTCGCTGCTGACGGCGGCGGGCTGCCTGGGGCTGGCCTCCTCGACGGGGCTGTTGAGCTACTACGCCTCCTGGCTGGTGCTGGGGCTGGCGATGCGGGCGAGCCTGTACGAGGCGGCCTTCGCCGCCCTGGCCCGGCTGGGCGGCCCGCTGGCGCGGGTGCCGATCTCGCAGATCACGCTGCTGGGCGGGCTGGCCTCGACGGTGCTGTGGCCGGTGGGGCAGGCGATGGCCGACGCCTGGGGCTGGCGCGGCGCGCTGGTCGCCTACGCGGTCATCGCGCTTCTGACCATCCCGCTGCACGCCGCCATCCCGTCCGACCGCTACGTGCGGCCGGCGGCGCCCGCCGGAACGGAGCCCTCCGGTCCCATGGACCCGCGGCGGCGGACCTGGGTGGCGCCGCTGTTCTACATGGTGATGACCACGGCGGTGGGGGTGCTGACCTCGGCGATGTCGGCGCACATGATCGGCATCCTGGTCGGGCTGGGGGCGGCGCCCGCGGCGGCGGTGTGGATTTCCACGGTGCGCGGCGTCGGCCAGTCCTCGGCCCGGCTGTGCGAGGTGATGTCCGGCGGCCGCCTGCATCCCGCCTCCCTGGCGCTGATCGCCTGCGGCCTGCCGCTGCCCGGTTTCATCATCGGCCTGTGGAGCGGCGAGACGCTGGCCGCGGGCGTCGCCTTCTCGCTGCTGTTCGGGGCGGGGGCCGGGCTGGCGACCATCGTGCGCGGCACGCTGCCGCTGGTGCTGTTCGACCCGCAGAGCTACGGCCGGACGGTCGGGCGGCTGCTCGTGCCGAGCTTCTACGCCGCCGCCCTGGCGCCCATGGGCTACGCGGTGATCATCGAGCGGTCGGGGGAGACGGCGGCGCTTCTGCTCTCCGCCGTCCTGGCGCTGGTGGCGGTGGGCGCTGCGGGCGTGCTGTGGGCGACCGCCCGCCGCTGAGGGATCCGTCTCCGCCGTTCAGTCTCCGCCGTTCAGGCGCTTGCTCCAATCCTCGACGCCCTGCGTCAGCCGGCGCTCGGCCAGCGTGCGCCAGGTCTGGGCGAGCACGGGCAGGGAGGCCATCTCGGCCAGCGCCTCGCGGTTCTGCGTGTCCACGTAGAGGAGGTGCAGCAGCCGGGCGAGCGTCCATTGCGGGTAGGGCCGCTCCACCAGGGCCAGCCGGTCGCCGGGGCCGATCACGCCGGGTTCCGGCACGCGATAGTACCAGCCGGTGCGCCCGGTGGTCTGGACGCGCTTGGCCATGTCGGGCACGGCGAAGCGGTGGTTCAGCTTCCAGCAGGGCTGGCGGGCCTGGGCGACCTCCAGGAGGGCGGTGCCGGCGCGGAAGCGGTCGCCGACGCAGACGTCGGCCTCGGTCAGGCCGAGCGTCGCGATGTTCTCGCCGAAGGCGCCGGGCTGGCCGAGCAGCGGCACCTCCCCGCCCAGCTCGTCCCGCCACGCCGGGTGGTGGTCCAGCGGGTAGTGGTGGATGGCCTTGTCCGGCCCGCCATGGACGCGGCGGTCGGCCTGCTCGTCGTCCAGGAAACCCTCGGGGCCGACCGCGCGCGGGCCGTCCACCGGGGACTTGGCGATGGCGCTGGTCCGCCCCGGCGGTCCGAAGGCGGCGACCTTGCCGACGAGGACGGCGGTAATGGTGGTTTCGGTCACGGTTTCTTCTTTCCTTTGGCCGTCTTCAGGGCTCTGGCCTGTTCCTGCAGGGCCACGTAATGGTGCCAGACGAGCTGAGCGGCGAGGCTGCGGTGCGGGCGCCAGGGCTCGGCGACGGCGAGGAGCTGCGCCTGGGTCGGCTTCTCCGCCCAGCCCTTCAGCCGCTGCACGCCGAGCTGGATGGCGAGGTCGCCGACCGGCCAGATGTCCGGCCGGCCGAGCGCCATCATCAGGTAAATCTCGGCGGTCCAGCGCCCGATGCCCTTCAGCGCGACCAGGGCGGCGATGGCCTCCTCGTCGTCCATTTGGTGAATGGCGTCGAAGTCCAGCCGCCCGTCCGCGACCGTCTGGGCCAGCCCGCGGGCGTAGCCGATCTTCTGGCGCGACAGGCCGCAGGCCCGCAGGTCCTCGTCGGGCAGGGCCAGGATGGCGTCGGGCGTCACCACCCCGACCATGGCTTGCAGCTTGGCCCACAGCGCCGCGGCGACCGTGGTGGAGAGCTGCTGCTCGATGATCAGGCAGAGCAGGCCGGAGAAGCCGTCCGGGCGGCGGAAGTCGCGCACCGTCGGGCCGCCGACGCGCAGGGATTCGGCGAAGATGGGATCGAGCGCGGAGAGATGGTCGATGGACATGGTCGAACGAAAATGGGGGATGCGCAGCGGTTGCGCATCCCCCATTTTCCGACAGGCAGGATTGAGCGGAGGCGGCCTCAGGCCACCAACTCTCAGGCCACCAGCTCGATCGCGTAGTCCTCGATCACGGTGTTGGCCAGCAGCTTGGTGCACATGGCCTCGACCTCCTTGCGGGCGGCGGCCTCGTCGGTGCTCTTCAGCTGAAGCTCGATGACCTTGCCGGCGCGGACGTCCTCGACGCCGTCGAAGCCCAGCGTGTGCAGCGCGTGCGCGATGGCCTTGCCCTGGGGGTCGAGAACGCCGCGCTTGAGGGTGACGTGAACCTTCGCCTTCATCGGATGTCCGCTCGCTTGATGGTGCTGATGGGTTGGGGAAAACGGATTATTGGACGGTCTTGGGACCCTTGACGTCCACCGGGCCGCCTTCGGGCAGGATGCCGAGGCGCCGGGCGACCTCCTGGTAGGCCTCCTCGACCTGACCGAGGTCCTGGCGGAAGCGGTCCTTGTCCAGCTTCTCGTTGGTCTTGATGTCCCACAGGCGGCAGTTGTCGGGGCTGATCTCGTCGGCCAGCACGATGCGCATCTCCTCGTTCTCCCACAGCCGGCCGAACTCCAGCTTGAAGTCCACCAGCCGCAGGCCGATGCCGAGGAAGAGGCCCGACAGATAGTCGTTCACACGGAGCGACAGCGCCACCATGTCGTCGAGGTCCTGCGGAGCCGCCCAGCCGAAGGCCGTGATGTGCTCCTCGGTGACCATGGGATTGTTCAGCTCGTCGGACTTGTAATAATACTCGATGATCGAGCGCGGCAGCGGGGTCCCCTCGGGGATGCCGAAGCGCTTGGACAGCGAGCCGGCGGCGGTGTTGCGCACGACCAGCTCGATGGGGATGATCTCGACCTCGCGAACCAGCTGCTCGCGCATGTTCAGGCGGCGCACGAAGTGCGTCGGCACGCCGATTTCCGACAAACGGCTCATCAGGTATTCGGAGATGCGGTTGTTCAGCACCCCCTTGCCGGTGATGATGCCCTTCTTCTGGTTGTTGAAGGCGGTCGCGTCGTCCTTGAAGTACTGCACCAGCGTGCCCGGCTCCGGACCTTCGAACAGGACCTTCGCCTTGCCTTCGTAGATGCGCCGACGTCGTGTCATGAGAGATCGTCCAAAAACGTGTAGCCTGGGCCGATGGGGGACCGGTCCAGGGGATATGCACGAGTGATATAGCAAGCTGGCCCAGGGAACACAATGCGCGGGGTCCGCGTCCACACCTACCCTAAGGAGACCGGCCCGAAGGAGACGGGCTGCCACGGCGCCTCGTGCGGCCGGCCGGCGGCGAAGTGCCAGACCGGGTCGAGGTCCGGGCGCTCCACGGCGGGCAGGGCGATCAGCGCGCTCGACACCGTGCCGAAGCCGGTGGGCAGCAGGAAGTTCATCGCCCCGCGCTCGCCGCGCTCGCCGTCGTCCCAGATGCGGCTCGCCAGCAGCTCCGGCCAGCCGCCCCACCGGTCCTTCGCCTCTCCCCGCTCCGGGTCGGGCGGTGCCGCGTGCTGGAAGAGGGGCAGATACTGGGCCTGCCGCGGGTCCTCCGCCACGTCGTCCAGGTCGCTGGCGGTGACCATGTGCACGCCCTCGGGGATTTCGATCACCTCCGGGCGGTTGCGCGGGGAAGGGCCGCGGTGGACCAGCAGCCGGGCGTCGCGGTTGTCGGCGATCAGCAGGTTGAAGGGGCGGTAGGCCCGCGTGTCGAGCTGCGCCATGGCCTCCGCCGCCTCCGCCGCGTCGGCGAAGTCCAGCGCGTCCAGCACCAGCTCGCCGCGGGAGCGCTTTCCGGCCTCCGGCCCCAGCGTGCCCATGCGGTTCAGCACGGCGGCCACGACGCCCTCGTCGTTCATGCCCAACCAGGAGCCGCCGGCCAGCTCGTCCAGCCCGGCGACGACGTTGGGGCGGTCGGGCCAGTGGCGCGCCGGCGCCTTCCAGGGCCGCCCGGCCATCTCGTCGCGGTTGGCGCCCAGGATCAGGGGCCACGTTGCGTCCGGTCGTCGCAGGAGGATCACGCTGCACATGGGGAATCTTGCCTTCCGCTTCCCTCTTGGGTATGTCGCCGCACGCCGGATTCGCCGATTGGCCGGTGGGTGGGGGCGATGACGACGCCCGGCACACCGGCTATATAGTCTTGTATCTGGGAGCGCAAAACCAATCCAAGGAGCCGGGTCCCATGACGACCTTCGACGAGCGCGAGAGGGCCTTCGAGAACAAGTTCCAGCATGACCAGGACCTGCTCTTCAGGATCCGCGCGCGCCGCGACCGGCTGGCGGGACTCTGGGCCGCGGGCCTGCTGGGCCTGACCGGGGGCGAGGCCGACGCCTATGTCCGCCAGATCATCGACGCGGACATTTCGGCCGTCGGTCCGCACGACGTCCGCGACCGTCTGGCCGCCGACCTGCACGCCAAGGGCGTCGACATCTCCGACCACCGCGTGGAGAAGGAGCTGGCCCGCCTGCTGGACGTCGCCCGCCAGCAGGTGCACGCGGAGTAGAGTTGTCGGGTGGGGGAGGTCATTGCCCCCTCCCTGACCCTCCCCCGCTTTCGCAGGGGAGGGGATTGAAGTCCCTCTCCTGCGAAAGCGGGGGAGGGAAGGGGCCCGCGAAGCGGGAAGGGTGGGGGCTCCGATGGCCGAAGCCCCCAACGCCTCACTCGCCGAACACGCGCTTGAACACCATGTCGACGTTCTTCGTGTGGTAGGTCATGTCGAACATCGGGGCCAGCGTCTCGCGGGAGATGTGCTTCGCCACGTCGGCGTCCGACGACAGCAGGTCCAGGAAGTTGCCGCCCTTCTCCCACACCTGCATGGCGTTGCGCTGCACCGCCTTGTAGCTGTCCTCGCGGCTCATCCCGGCCTGGGTCAGGGCGAGCAGGACGCGCTGCGAGAAGACCAGGCCGCCCAGGTCGTCCAGGTTCTTCTGCATGCGCTCCGGATAGACGACCAGCTTGTCCATCATGCCGGTCAGGCGGGCCAGCGCGAAGTCCAGCGTCACCGTGGCGTCGGGGCCGAACATGCGCTCGACCGAGCTGTGGGAGATGTCGCGCTCGTGCCACAGGGCGACGTTCTCCAGCGCCGGGACGACGGCGGCGCGGACGATGCGCGCCAGACCGGTCAGGTTCTCCGACAGCACCGGGTTGCGCTTGTGCGGCATCGCCGAGGAGCCCTTCTGGCCCGGATGGAAATACTCCTCCGCCTCGCGCACCTCGGTGCGCTGGAGGTGGCGGATCTCCACGGCCAGATTTTCGATCGACGAGGCGATGACGCCCAGAACCGAGAAGTAGAAGGCATGGCGGTCGCGCGGGATGACCTGGGTGGACACCGGCTCCGGCGTCAGGCCCATCTTGGCGGCGACGTGCTGCTCCACCCGCGGGTCGATGTTGGCGAAGGTGCCGACCGCGCCGGAGATGGCGCAGGTGGCGATGTCGGCGCGCGCCTGGACCAGACGCTCCCGCCCGCGGGCGAAGGCGGCGTAATGGCCGGCCAGCTTCAGGCCGAAGGTCGTCGGCTCGGCGTGGATGCCGTGGCTGCGCCCGATGGTGACGGTGTCCTTGTGCTCGTAGGCGCGGCGCTTCAGCACGGCCAGCAGCTTGTCCATGTCGTCGAGCAGCAGGTCGGCGGCCTGGGTCATTTGCACGGCGAGGCAGGTGTCCAGCACGTCCGACGAGGTCATGCCCTGGTGGACGAAGCGCGCTTCCGGCCCGACATGTTCGGCGAGGTTGGTCAGGAAGGCGATGACGTCGTGGCGGGTCTCCCGCTCGATCTCGTCGATGCGGTCGATCTCCCACTTGCCGCGCTCCCACACGGCGGCGGCGGCCTCCTTCGGGATGACCCCCAGCTCCGCCTGCGCGTCGCAGGCGTGCGCCTCGATCTCGAACCAGATGCGGAACCGGTTCTCCGGCTCCCAGATGCGGGCCATTTCGGGGCGGGTGTAGCGGGGGATCATCGGACTCTCCGGGGGTGGCGGACCTGAACGCTTCGGGGGCGGGCGGGGGCGCGTCGGACCTTTGCGGCGGCGGAAACCGCCCCCCGTCGCCCGCGCGCGGGACCATAACCGCGCCGGACGGCGCTGCAAAGCCCCTTCACAGCCCCCGTGGACGCGGGGTGCGCGTCACAAGGTTTCCAAGGACCGGCCGTCTTCCCGGAAAAGTCGCAAAGACTGGCAATTCGTCGCGCCGTCTTCTTCACCTTGATCTTGCCGAGCCCCGGCTACGCGCACTAATGATGTGGAACATGCGCCGCGGCCGGGCAACGCCGGGCGTGGTTCCAGGAGGGCTCTCGTTGTCCGATCCGATCGCCGAGTTAATGCGCGAGCCGTCCCGGACTTCGGACGAGAGGCGCCTGTACCGTCTCCAGTTCCTGGCCTCCCTGTTCCTGGTCGCGGCGGTGGTGCTGGGCTTGGGCGCCTACTTCATCTGGCAGCACCGGATGGATTTCGAAGCCGACCTGAAGCAGACCGAGGCCCGCTACCGGGAGGAGCAGCGGCGGACCCTGCAGGAGGAGCTGGAGAACGCGCGCTCCTACATCGCCTACATGCGGTCGCGCACCGAACCGCTGCTGCGCGCCGAACTGCGCGCCAAGGTGGACGAGGCCTACGGCATCGCCTGGACCATCTACGAGCGCGAGAAGGAGTATCTGCCGGAGGTGTCGATCCGGCAGTCGATCAAGGAGACCCTGCGGCCCCTGCGCTTCTTCGGCGGGCGCGGCTACTACTTCATCGACGATCTGCAGGGCACCTGCGTGCTTCTGCCCACCGACCCGCAGCGGGAGGGCAGCTCACTCATCGACAATCGGGACGACCAGGGCCGCCCGATCATGCGCAATCTGATCCGCGCCGTGGACGATCCGGAGATGCAGGGCTTCACCCGCTACCGCTGGTACGCGCCGGGCAACCCGCACAGCATGTCCGACAAGTTCGCCTATGTCCGCCGCTTCGAACCGTTCAACTGGCTGATCGGCACCGGCGACTACGTCGCCGCGGTGGAGGAGAAGCTCCAGCACGAGACCCTGGAACGGCTGCGCGCCCGGCGCTTCGGGGATTCGGGCTTCATCGCCGTCCTGCGGGAGGATGGCGAGGTGCTGCTCTCCCCAACCTCCCCGGCGGCGGAGGGCAAGAACGCGCACGACCTGCCCTGGGAGACCGAGCGGGATCTCGTCACCCGCCTGCTGAAGGCCGGTCTGTCGGGGGGAGGGGAGCTGCGCTTCGACTGGGTGCACCCGGTCACCGGGCGCCCGGCCCCGAAACTGTCCTACGCCACGGCGCCGGACGTCTGGGGGTGGGTGCTGGTCGCCGGCTTCTACACCGACGACATCGACGCCGTGATGGCGCAGCGGCGGGCCGAGATCGGCGCCGGCATGAAGAAGCGCGTCCTGACCACGGTGGCGGTGCTGGCGCTGGCGCTCGGCGCGTCGGCCTGGGTGTCCTGGCTGGTCACCGGCTGGGTCCGCCGCATCGTCCGCGGCTACCAGTCCAACATGAGGGAGAGCGACAGCATGCTGCGCGAACGGGCGCGGCAGCTCTACCTCGCCAACTTCTTCGTCGACCATGTGTCCGAGATCGTCGTGCTGGCGGATTCGGAACTGCGCATCGCCTACGTCAACCCCTTCGGCTGCGCCGCGCTGGGCGCCCCGCTGGCCGGGCTGGCGGGCGGCCACGCCGACCTTCTGGAGCGCTTCCGCGACGCGTCGGCCGAGGCGTCGGCCCATTACGAGACGCTCTACCGCACGCGCGACGGGCGGACGCTGGAGCTGGAGGTGACGGCCAGCCGCGTCACCTACGAGGGCGACGCCTACTACTGCGCGATCGCCCGCGACATCTCCGAGCGCAAGCGCGCCGAGTGGGAGCTGCGGCTGTCCGCCAAGGTGTTCGACAACGCCGCCGAGGGCATGGTCGTCACCAACGAGAAGAACCGCATCGTCGCGGTCAACGACGCCTTCTGCCGCATCACCGGCTACAGCCGCGACGAGGTGATCGGCGGCGATCCGGCCATGCTCGCCTCGGGCCGGCAGGACGGGATCTACTACGCCGACATGTGGGCGAAGCTGAAGGAGGAAGGCCACTGGTCCGGCGAGATCTGGAACAAGCGCAAGTCCGGCGAGGTCTATCCGGAGTGGCTCAGCATCCAGGTCGTGCGCAACGAGGCCGGGGAGGCCGTCAACTACATCGCCGCCTTCTCCGACATCACCGAGAAGCGCGCCCAGGAGGAGCGCATCCGGCATCTGGCGCAGTATGACTTCCTGACCGACCTGCCCAACCGCTTTCTGCTGCGCGACCGGCTGGAGCGCGCGATGCACGCCGCCGACCGGCACGGCAACAAGGTGGGGCTGCTGTTCGTCGACCTCGACCGCTTCAAGACCATCAACGACAGCCTGGGGCACGGCGTCGGCGACCGGCTGCTGCGCGCGGTGGGGGCGCGGCTGCTGGAGACGGTGCGGGCCAGCGACACGGTCAGCCGCCAGGGCGGCGACGAGTTCGTCATCCTCGTCAACGACCTGGACGGCCCGGACGCGGCCTGCTCGGTGGCCCGCAAGGTGCTGCGCGCGATGACCGAATCCTTTTCGGTGGACGGGCACGAGCTGCAGATCTCCCCGTCCATCGGCATCGCGCTCTATCCCGACGACGCGCCGTCCATCGACGCGCTGCTGAAATGCGCGGACATGGCCATGTACGCCGCCAAGGAGGCCGGACGCGCCAACCACCAGTTCTTCACGCCGGAGCTGAACAAGCGGGCGTCGGAGCGGATGTGGCTGGAGAGCAATCTGCGCCACGCCCTGGCCGACAACGAGCTGGAGCTGCATTTCCAGCCGCAGTTCGCGGTGGACGGCCGCCGGCTGGTGGGGGCGGAGGGCCTGCTGCGCTGGCGCCGCCGCGACGGCACGATGATCCCGCCCGGCCAGTTCATCCCGGTGGCCGAAGACACCGGCCTGATCCAGCCGATCGGCGACTGGGTGCTGGGCGAGGCCTGCCGCCGCGCCGCCGACCTGCTCGCCCGCGGCCATCCGCTGCTCATCGCCATCAACCTGTCGGCGGTGCAGCTTCGCCGCCCCGGTCTGGCCGACCGCGTGGCCTTCTGGCTGGACGCCTACAAGGTGCCGGCCCGCTGCCTGGAGCTGGAGGTGACGGAAAGCGTCCTGATGGACGAGTCCGACATGGTGAGCGGAACCTTCGCCCGGCTGCGCGAGATGGGCGTGGCGCTGGCCATCGACGATTTCGGCACCGGCTATTCCAGCCTCAGCTACCTGAAGCGCTTCCGCGTCGACAAGCTGAAGATCGACCGTTCCTTCGTGACCAGCCTGACGGACGGCTCCGACGGCGGGGCCATCGCCGAGGCGATCATCGGCATGGCGCGCTCGCTGCGCATGCAGACGCTGGCCGAGGGGGTGGAGACGGAGGAGCAGTTCGGCGGGCTGGCCCGGCTGGGCTGCGACCAGATCCAGGGCTATCTGCTGGGCCGCCCGATGCCCTACGACGACTTCGTGGCCTTCATCGCCCGTCACGAGGCCGCCCCCGAAGCGGTCGGGGAGACGGTCGGCTGACGGGCGATGCGCCGCCGATTGCGCGGGAAGGCGCTCAGGCGCCCAGCACGCTGCGGTCGTTCTTGGCGACCAGCGCCTGGAAGTAAGGGCCGAGCTTGGCGTCGTCGAGGCCGAAGGCCTGCTGGAAGCGCGCGATCAGGTCACGCTCGCCCTGCTCGGCCTGCCCATCGGCCATCGCGCTGTCGATCATGTTCAGCAGGATGCACAGGCGCTGCTGCTCGTTCAGGTTCGGCGTGGCGGCGGCCAGGAAGGCGTCGGGCGGGGTGCCGCGCGCGTATTTGAAGCAGCGGTCCAGCTCCTCCCGCGTGGCGCTGCGGCCCATCACCGACAGCAGATGGCCGACCTCCTCCGGGTCCAGCTCCCCGTCCGCGCCCATGCAGTAGATCAGCGAGACGACCAGCGTCCGGCGGGGGGTGAGATCCAGCGGCGCCGATCCCTTGAACATGTCGAAAAGGCCCATGGTGTTACCTCTGTGGTGACGAACGCCGCACATATGGGGGCGCCGGCCGCGGCAACAAGATGGGCCTGCAGGACAGGGTTGCGGTTACATCAACCCTTGGGCTTTGAAGCTGACATGCTTGCCCTTGCCGACGATGACGTGGTCGTGGACGGCGATGCCCAGGCTGTGGGCGGCGCGCAGGATCTCCTTGGTCATCTCGATGTCGGCGCGGCTGGGGGTGGGGTCGCCGGAGGGGTGGTTGTGCACCAGGATGATGGCGCTGGCCGACAGTTCCAGCGCCCGCCGCACCACCTCGCGCGGGTAGACCGGGGTGTGGTCCACCGTACCGGTCTGCTGCACCTCGTCGGCGATCAGCTTGTTCTTGCGGTCGAGGAAGAGCAGGCGGAACTGCTCCATCGGCTGGTGGGCCATGGCGGCGGTGCAGTAGTCGAGCAGCGACTGCCAGTTGGCCAGGACGGGCCGGTCCATCACCCGCTGCCGCATCCCGCGCAGCGCCGCCGCACCGACCACCCGCAGCATCGCGACGGCCTTGTCGGAAGCCAGCGAGACCTCCCCCACGCAATAGCCGCGCAGGCGGGGCGGCGGGGCGTTGACGACGCTCCACAGGTCACCGAAATCGCGGATCAGCGCCTTGGCCAGAGGTTTCACGTCGCGGCGCGGGTTGACCGCGAACAGGATCATCTCCAGAAGCTCGTAATCCTGCAGCGCGTCCGGCCCGCTTTCCAGGAAGCGGCTGTAGAGGCGCTGGCGGTGGCCCTTGTGGTGGGCCTCCTCCACGGAGGCGTCAGGGGGCGGCTCCAGCCCGGGAAGCCCCCGGGCCTCCTCCATCTCCCCCGACCGCTTCGTGCTTTTCCGTCCTGCCATCCCGACGCCACCATACGACCGTGTGCGTCGGGACTATACCTCTTCCGCGCGAAAATCACATCCGCGGGGATATCAAACGGCGGCGGCCGCTTCCTCGGCCGGGACGGCGTAGGGGGGCTTGTGGAAACCGGCCGGGGACAGGGTGAAGATCTCGCAGCCGTCCTTGGTCACGCCGATCGAATGCTCGAACTGGGCGGACAGCGACTTGTCCTTGGTCACCGCGGTCCAGCCGTCGCCGAGGATCTTCACGTCGTAGCGGCCGGCGTTGATCATCGGCTCGATGGTGAAGATCATGCCCTCGCGCAGGACGGCGCCGGTGCCGGGGTTGCCGAAATGCAGGACCGACGGCGGTTCGTGGAAGACGCGGCCCAGCCCGTGGCCGCAGAAATCGCGGACGACGGAGTAGCGGTGGCTTTCCGCGAAGGTCTGGATGGCGTGGCCGATGTCGCCCAGCGTGGCGCCCGGCTTCACCTGATTGATGCCGATCATCAGCGCGTCGTAGGTGACGTCGACCAGCTTCTTCGCCTTCACGCCGACGTCGCCGCACAGGTACATGCGGCTGCTGTCGCCGTACCAGCCGTCCAGGATGGGGGTGACGTCGATGTTCAGGATGTCGCCGTTCTGCAGCCGCTTGTCGCCGGGGATGCCGTGGCAGACCACATGGTTGACGGAGATGCAGTTGGCCTTCGGGAAGCCGCGGTAGCCCAGCGGGGCCGGGACGCCGCCATGGTCGCGGATGTGTTGTTCCAGCAGCCGGTCCAGTTCGCCGGTGGTGACGCCGGGCTGGACGTAGGGCGTGATGAAGTCGAGCGTGGCCGCGGCCAGCCGTCCGGCCTTGCGCATGCCCTCGAAATCCTCCGGCCCATGAATCCGGATGCGATGGGAATCGAGGTCGTCGTGGTCCAAGAGAATCGTCCCCTACAGATCAGGTCCCAGGAAAACGCGCCGGCAGGCCCGGCGGCGAACAAAAGCGCGGTCAATCCATGCGGATCGGCAGCGGCCGTTCCAGCTCGATCGACTCCGGGGTGATCCTACAGGACCAGCACACGGCTTCCACCCCCGATTCGAGCGCGAGGCGCAATCCGGCGGCGTAGGCGGGGTCGATGTCGGCGGCGACTCGGAAGTAGGCGCAGTCGGCGCGCTGCACAAGGTAGACCATGACCGCCCGCGCGCCCTGGCGGACCATCGCGGCCATCTCCACCAGATGCTTGGCGCCGCGGGCGGTCACGCAGTCCGGGAATTCGGCGGCCCGCCCGTCGCCCCGCGCGGGGCGGCGCAGATGGACGTTCTTGACCTCGACATAGGCGGGCGGCCGGGCCTCGTCCTCCAGCAGGATGTCGATGCGGGAGTTGCAGCCGTACTTCACCTCGCGGCGCAGCCGGGCGTAGCCGGCCAGCTCCGGGATGGTGCCGGCGGCGATGGCGGCGGCGACCAGCCCGTTGGGATGCGCGGTGTTGACGCCGACGAGGCACGGGGAGTCCGGATCATCCCGCGCCTCGACCAGTTCCAGCGTGTGGGCGAGCTTGCGCTTGGGGTTGTCCGACCGCGACAGCCAGACGGCGGAGCCGGGGGCGTCCACCCCGATCATGCTGCCCGAATTCGGCACATGGGCGGTGACCAGGGCGCCGTCGAGATCCACGTCGGCGAGGAACCGCTTGTAGCGGCGGACGAGGCGGCCTTGCAGGAGGGGGGTGGGGAAGCGCATCTTGGGCCCTAGGTTAAAGCGCGCCCCCGCCGTCCGGCAAGCCCGCCGGTCCCGCCATCCCCGCCCCAACCGAGAACGGAGCCGACTCCGCATGTCCTCGCCCGCCACCTCCTCCGCCATGCCCAACCCGACCGCCGCCGTCCTCGTCATCGGCAACGAGATCCTGTCGGGCCGCACCAAGGACGCCAACCTGCCGCACATCGCGGAGAAGCTGGCCAGCATCGGCGTGCGCCTGCGCGAGGCGCGCGTCGTGCCGGACGTCGAGGAGGAGATCATCGCGGCGCTGGACGCCCTGCGCGGCCGCTACGGCTACGTCTTCACCACGGGCGGCATCGGGCCGACCCACGACGACATCACGTCGGCCTGCGTCGCCAAGGCCTTCGGCGTGCCGCTGGAGCGCAACCCCGAGGCCGTGGCCCGGCTGGAGCGCCATTACGGCGACCCGTCGAAGCTGAACGAGGCGCGGCTGCGCATGGCCAACATCCCGGCCGGCGCCTCGCTGATCGACAACCCGATCAGCGCCGCGCCGGGCTTCCGCATCGGCAACGTCTTCGTCATGGCGGGCGTGCCCAACATCATGCAGGCGATGCTCGACGGCGTCCTGCCGCAGCTGGAGGGCGGGCCGGACCTGCACGCCCGCACGGTGGCCTGCGAACTGGCCGAGGGGCAGATCGCCGCGGATCTCGGCGCCCTGCAGGACCGCTACGCCGACCTGGAGATCGGCAGCTACCCGTATTTCCGCAACGGCTTCTTCGGCGTCAGCCTCGTGCTGCGCGGCACGGACGAGACCCGCGTGGCGGCGGCGACGGAGGAGTTGGCGGGCATCGTCCTGCGCTTGGGCGGTACGCCGAACGTCACGGTGGGGACCAAAGGCTAGAGAGGTCTCTAAGACGCCAAGCCATCCTTGGTCATATTGTCGCCGCCATGGGTAATTCTATGTTGAGGACTGGGACGTGACGGTCATGAAAAGTCGTGCCATGAAACCCTTTGAAAAAGCGGCGATCCTGTTCTTGCTGAAGCATCTGGCATCCGGCGTGGCCGGGGCTGTTGTCTTGGCGACCGGGCTTTTGATTCTCGATGTCGCCAATCTGGCGACTCTGATCGGGAACAGCGATCACGGCGTTGTTGCCGCGATCATGCTGTATGCCAGCCTCATCCTCACCTTCGGCAGCGTAGCGATGGGCATCGGCATCATGACCCTGAACGAGGACACCCGGCCCTGACCGGCGCCGGGCGGCGGCGGTCCGGTTCCGCGGCCGCTCAGAACGGGCCGAAGCTGTCGTACGCCCAGACCAGCGCCACGATGGCGGCGATCCAGACCGCCGCGTAGGGCAGCCAAGTGTTGCGGTTGCGCCGCAAGGCCGCCGGGACGACCAGCACGGCAACCATCAGCACGCTCACCACACCCAGCCAGTTGATCGATTCCAAGTTCACCTCCCTTGAACGCCAAGGTTGCGGGAATTTTTGCGTGTCCGGCGCTTGAAACGCGCTCAATCCTTGACCAAACGCCCGCTGATTGTCTAAGTCAATCCAGCGGAACGGTGGGCTGCATACAATGATATGCAACTCCGGCGGGCGGGGGCAACCCGTCTTCCAAGCCGATCCGCGACGGTGCGCGGGCGTGGCGGAATTGGTAGACGCAAGGGACTTAAAATCCCTCACCGCACGGTATGCGGGTTCGAGTCCCGCCGCCCGCACCACGCCTTCCGAGGACGAAGCGCTGGCCGCCGCCCTTGCCAGGGACGTGAGACAGATTGTCCCGGAACCAACCCCCCTGTTCGTCCGGCCCCGGTCCTCCTGTACGCTCGCTCTGGTCGCAAGCACTGGCGCGTCTGCGCTCATCAGGGGAGTGGGGTTATGGGGCGGGGCGTGGTTCGTCGGGCGGTGTTGGTGGGGCTGGTGCTGCTGTCGGCGTCCTGCCAGACGACGGGATACAACACCGGGGAGCGGGTGGAGATCGACTGCGACCGTTCGCCGATCCAATCCAGCTGGAGCAACGTCTACACGCCGACCTGGGGGAAATGCTACCGCGTGACGTCCGATCGGGCCGAAGTCATGAGCACGGCCCATCTTCGGCATTTCCAGATTCCCGGAGGATACGCCGATGTCGTCCATCATGTGGCCGGGCACAACACCTTCATTGCCCAGGGCGATCTGCGAAGCGCCGTCCGCATATACAAAAGGGTGGCGGCGAACGGCGCGGACTGGGGGGAGCCGCGGAACGAGAACCTGGGCGGCGAGGAGTACGAAACCCAGACGTTCCTGCTGAGCGGCAAGTCCTGCATGGCCTTTCGCGCCAAGGCCGCCCCGGCGGCAACCCTGCCCGGCTACCGAAGCGCAACCTACGGCTACGCCTGCGCCAACCGGCTGGACCGGGAGCTGGTGGAGCGGCTTCTGCCGTCCTTCAGCTATGACATCGCCCGCGCGGAAAACGCTCCGGTGAAACCGATTCCTCCGACCCCGGCGAAGCGGAGCTGAGCGTTCCGGTCCTCATCCGGGCAGCGGCCATGCCGTCCCCCGGGTCGCATGGACGGCCAGCATCGACCCGTTTCGCGCGGGCGGATGGCGCGTCGTCCCGATCGCCGCCGTATCAGGGGCGACGGTCAGCCGAGTCAACGGCCAAAAGGTTTCCCGTAGGGAAGTGTCCACGCCGTCCGGTCCTGTATCAGCGGCCAGGGAGAAGATGACGACAGGGTGGGCGGAAATGACGGTGTCGACCATCGATGTTTCTTGTAAGAGAAAATTTTGAAGTATAGTGCCTAAAGACAGTGCGGTTTGGAGCTGCTGCCGGCATCTGGCGGCTGCTTCTGACATTCACTCGCAACAGGCGGGTGTCGCGTGGAGCGATGAGCCGCGATTTCTCCAACTTCCGGTGTTCAGACGGTTGCCAGAGGTCCATAATTCGGGCATGGTCTTTTCCGAAACCCGATAAACCGACAAACGAACCGCAGGAGGCAGGACGTGAAGGGCGATCCGCAGGTCATCACCCATTTGAACAGGATCCTGACCAACGAGCTGACGGCGATCAACCAGTACTTCCTGCATGCCCGCATGCTGAAGAACTGGGGTCTGAAGCGCATTGCGCACAAGATCTACGAAGAATCCATCGACGAGATGAAGCACGCCGACAAGGTGATCGAGCGCATCCTGTTCCTGGAGGGTCTTCCCAACCTCCAGGACCTGGGCAAGCTGATGATCGGTGAGGACGTGCCGGAAATCCTCGCCAACGATCTGAAGGTGGAGCACAAGGCCCGCACCGACCTGATCGACGCCATCACCCTGTGCGAGCAGGTCCGCGACTACGAGACCCGCGCCCAGCTCACCGAGCTGCTGGACGACACCGAGGAGCACATCGACTGGATCGAGACGCAGCTCGACCTGATCCAGCGCGTGGGCGTCGTCGCCTACCAGCAGGAGCAGATCTACGGCGAGAGCTGAACCGCTCGGAGCCGTTCAGGGCCGTTTGCAGGGGCGTGGCCGCGGGCCGCGCCCCTTTGCGCTTCCCCCATTTTCGCAGAGTGGCGGGGCGGTGGCGGCAACGCCTTGTTAACCATGTTGTCGTAGCTTGCGGGTTTCCGCTTCAGTTTGTACGGGAACCGCCATCATGCTCCCCATCACGTCCTTGCAGGTTGACGACCTGACGCCGGAGGAGACCGCCGCCGTCGCGCACGCCTATCTGGCGGCGCTGGATGAGAGCGACCTGGATCAGGGCGATCACGAGAGCGCCTTCGACCGGGCGCTGGAGACGCTGCGCGGTTACCGTCCCGGCCTGCCGCTGAACGTCGCCGCGGCGGAGCTGGAGCTGCTCCTGGTCTCCCTGCCGGCCGCCGTTTCCACCGCGCAAGAGCCCGCCCTGGCGTAAGGCGCGCCCGGCCGTCTCACCAAGAAAGGCCCGCTCCGGTGTCTCCGGGGCGGGCCTTTTTCGTTGGGCGGGCCGGCTCCAGCCGGCCGGTCATAAGCCCGACATTCACAGCCCCGTTTGCGGCTTTCCGGTGTCGGCCGTCTTGGTCACGCCGGGGTCGATGAGGGGCTGCAGCGCCGGTGCGATGCTCTTCAGCAGCTGGGCGGGCAGGGCGCTGGTGAAGCGGTAGTTGTCGGCCTCCGGCCCATGGACGAAGGCGGTCATGGTGCCGAAGAAGCGGTCGCCGATGTAGAAGGCGAAGGTCGCCGTCCGGTTCACCGCCCGCGACTCGATCAGGTGCCCGCCGGGGCCGTAGCGGTCCAGCCGGTGGTCGCCCGTGCCGGTCTTGCCGCCGATCGGGATGACCGCGCCCGAGGAGTCCTTGAAGGATCCCCAGACCCGCTTGGCCGTGCCGTTCTGCGCCACGTCCATCAGCGCCTTGCGCAGGGTGGCCGCGACCTCCGCCTTCATCACGCGCTGGCCGCGCAGCTCGCCCAGGCCGACGACGGCCTCGTAGGGCGTGCCGGCGGCGAAGTGCAGCTTGCGCACGCGCACGGTCGGCTGGCGCACCCCGTCGTTCTGGATGATGCCGACCAGTTCGGCCAGGGCCGCCGGGCGGTCGGCGGAGCTGCCGATGGCCGTGGCGAAGGACGGGACGAGCGTTTCGAAGGGGTAGCCCAGCTTGCGCCACTGCTCGGTGATGCGCTGGAAGGCTTCCTCCTCCAGCCCGATGCGGATGCGGGTGTTCTGGGCCGACTGGCCCTTCTTGAACAGCCAGCGGTAGCTTTCCTGACGCTCCTGCACGCTGGCCTCCAGCACCTCCTGCCGCTTGGCGTCGGGGCGCTTCTGCAGGTAGGAGACCAGCCACAGCTCCAGCGGATGGACGCGCGCCAGATAGCCGAGGTCGTTCAGAGGGAACTTGTCAGGCCCGTACTTGCCGTAAAGCGCCGCAATGTCGCCGTCGTCCAGCTTGGCGTCGGGCAGGCGCGCGCGCAGGAAGGCGCCGAACTCCTTCACCCGGCCTGCGGGCGGACGGTGCGGAAGATCACCGACAGGCGGTGCGGCATCGGCCGCGACCGCGCCGCCAGCATGTTCAGCATCGCGTCCGGCGTGTGCTTCCGGTAGCTGTTGTAGAAGCGGTTCAGGAAGTCGCTGCCTTCCTTGTCGGCGAAGCGGGCGAGATAGGCCTGGCGGGCGGGGTGGTCGGGGTTGTGCAGGATGTCGGTGCTGTCGTCGCCGCCTTCGGACAGATAGAACTGCACGACGTCGCGCATCATGCGGATGAAGGGCAGGTTGACCGAATTGCGCAGTGACTCGGTCACGGTCAGGATGCTGCCGTTGTCCCTGGCGTTGAAGTTCACGAAGCTGTGCAGCCCGCCGCCGGTGAAGAAGGCCTCGCCGGGGTTCGCCGAATAGCGGCGCTCCATGGCGGCGTCGAGCATGGCGCCCAGCCCGCGGTTGGCGGAGGTCGCCAGCCAGCTCGCCGCCCAGCGCGTCAGGTTGTCGGACGCCTCCTCCTCCACGTCGGCGAGGAAGTCCTTGGGCAGATGGGCGTAGCGGGTGTGCAGCTCCGCCACGATCTCCAGATAGGTGGCCAGCGTGCGCAGCTTCGCCGTGGAGCCGAGGTCGAGCTTGGCGCCCTCGTTGATGTCCAGCGGCTGGTCGAGGTTGTCGGCCTGGACGCGCAGGTAGTTGGCGTCCGGCCCGCGCTCGTACAGCGTGACCGAGTAGATGATCTTGGACAGGTCGCTGCCCTTGGTGTCGAGCAGCCGTTCGCCGGTCAGCCCCATCTGCGCGGCGAAGGCCGGGTCGCCCAGCTTCGCCAGCACCTCCACCACCCGCTGCTGCGCCGGGGCGTCGAGGGTCGACTCGGCGGTCAGGTCGATGCGGTCGAGCTGGTAGAGGCTGGGCACGCCGAGCATGGAGAGAAGCCGGGCGCGGATGGCGTTGGGGGCCTTCTGCTCCACGAAATTGGCGGTCTGGGCCTGCGGCGGGTCCTCGCGGAACTTCAGCGTCAGGCTGAGCGCCGCGTCGCGCAGCGCGGTGTCGATGACGCCCGCGTTGTGCAGCACGCGCAGATGGCTGTCGGCCAGCCGCTCCAGCGCCGCACGGTCCTGGATCAGGTAATAGGAGGGGCGGCGCTGGGCGAGCAGAAGGCTCAGCACCTGCTTGTAGGCCAGCGCCTTCAGCTGCAGGGCGCGGGCGTCGGCGGGCTCCTCCGACAGCACCTTCTCGGCCATGGCGAGGTCGGTGCCGAACCAGGCCCACAGCCCGTCGCCCAGCCCGTTCACCTCGCCGAAGCCGGGGCGCCCGGTCAGCGGGGTGGAGTTCAGATAGTCAATCAGGATGCGGCGGCGGTGGGCGCCGGTGTCCTCGCCGTCCAGATAGGCCCGCGTGCTGGCCGAGATCATCTGGCGCAGCTTCTCCGTGGCGCCGTTCGTCTGGCCGTCGGGGGAGTGGCGGTACTTCTCGATCTGGGTCGCCAGGGTCGAGCCGCCGGGGGAACGCTGGCCGGGCTTGACCCACTGCACCGGCAGCATCGCCACGGCGCCGGCGAAGCGGTCCCACTCCACGGCGGGGTTGCGGCGCGGCTCGTCGGTGTTCAGCAGCTCGCGGTTCTCGATGAACAGCAGGGTCGCGGCGACCAGCGGCGGCACGTCCTCGAACTTGGCGAAGACCCGCTCCGGGTAGCGGGCGGAGAACAGCGCGGTGCCGTTGCGGTCGAGCAGGGTCAGGCCGGCGCGCGTCTTCTCGTGGTAGATCGGGAAGCCGCCGGCGGCCATGAACTGGTCGAGCGTCGGCGAGAGATGCGCCTGCATCTCCACCGCGTACATGTCCGAGGTCAGCGAGCGGAGATAGCCGGGCAGCCCGACATAGCCCATCCGCTCGTTGTAGGGCCCCTGGGTGGGGTGGCGTGCGGCGGGGTTCGGCCCCTCGCGCAGCGTGTAGGTCATGTCCTTGGCGTAGCCGGCGAGCAGGCGCGCCTGCAATCGCGACGTGCGCATCTCCTCCTGCGCCAGAAGGGCCCCGCCGCCCAGCGTCGCCGCCAGCGTCACACCCCAGATCGCGCGTCGCACCCACAACCGTGTCATGTCCGGCTCCAGCCATGACCGCGGGGCAAGACCCGCGAATTGGTTAAAATGCTCGGTAAAATGGCCGAGCGATAGGACCGGAATGTAGATGCGCCTTGGTTAACAACCGGTGTAATCCCTTGCCCTTCGGGTGTGCGTGTCCGCCCCGAAATCGGTTTAACTCAAATTCGTAGCGGACCGTTGCGGCGGCGCCACGAATGCGCCCTTCGGTTGTATGGTTAAGAAACGTGACCGCGTGCCGCCACGAAATCCGTTAACGCCGCGCGCAGGCGGGCGACGACGCCGGACCAGTCGCCGGACCGGTCCTGGCCGAACACCCGCATGGTCGGGTACCAGGGATTCGCCTCACGGTTGCCCAGCCAGCGCCAGCAGGCGTCGGCGCGCGACAGCGTCCAGGTCGGCCGCCCCAGACCGCCCGCGAGGTGGCAGACGGAGGTGTCCACCGTGATGACGAGGTCCAGCGTCGCGGCCAGCGCCGCCGTGTCGGCGAAGTCGCGGACGCCGGCCATGGGGTCGGCGATGTCCATCCCCGCCGGGGGCTCGGCCAGCTGCGCCGCGCCCGGCCCCATCTGAAGGCTGACGAAGCGCACCCCCGCCACGTCGGCCAGGGGAGCCAGGGCGGCCAGCGGCAGGCTGCGCCGCCGGTCGATCGGGCTCGCCACCCCGCGCACCGTGCGCGGCGACCCCGCCCAGACCAGCCCGACGCGCAGCCGCCCGTCCGCCGGCACGCGCTCGCGCCACGCCGCGACGTCGGCGGGATCGGCGCGCAGATAGGGCACCGCGGCCGGGATGCTGTCCAGATCCGTGCCGAAGGCGCGGGGCAGGCTCATCATCGGGATGTGCAGGTCGAAAGCCGGAAGCTCGCCACCCCAGGCGACGGCCGCGGACACGCCGTCCACCCGTTCCATCAGCCGCGCCAGGGCGGGGGAGCAGCCGACGATCACCCGCGCGCCCCGCCCGGCCAGCAGCGGCGCGTAACGGACGAACTGCAAGGTGTCGCCGAGTCCCTGCTCGGCGTAGAGCAGGATGGTCCGGCCCGCCACATCCTCCGTCCCCGTCCATTGCGGTTGGGGGAAGCCCCGGTGGACGGGGTCGAGCTGCCGGGTCTCCCAGCGCCACTCGAACTCCTCCCACCCCTCGCGCAACCGGCCGGAGGCGAGCAGGGCGACGGCGAGCGCCAGATGGGCCTCGGCGTCGGCGGGGGCGAGGCGGATGGCCTCCCGTCCGGCGGCGACCGCCTCGTCGCGGCGGCCCTCATGCAGCAGAAGCGACAGGCGGTTGCGGTGGAATGCGGCCCGCTCCGGGGCGATGCGCGTGGCGCGCGCGCACTGGCGCAGCGCCTCCGCGACGCGGACGGTCTGCTCGAGCAGCGGGACCATGTTGCCGTAGGCGTCGGCGTTGCCGGGGTCCAGGACCACCGCCCGGCGCCCGGCGCGCTCCGCGTCGCCGAAGCGGCCCAGCGTGACCAGGAGATGGACGAGGTTCGCCTGCGCCTCGGCCAGCGTGGGATCGAGCCGCAGCGCTTCGGTCAGCGCCTCCACCGCGCCCTCCGGGTCGCCCGTCTGGGCCAGGGCGGCGCCGAGCTTGCGGTGCGCCTCGGCGCGCTGCGGGGCGAGGCCGCGCGCCTTGCGGAAGGCGTCGGTGGCGCCCGTCCAGTCGGCGGCGGCGTAGAGCCGCATGCCGGCCCGCTCGAAGGCCTCGGCCAGAGGCTCGCTGTCGGTGGCGGCGCTGGCGGTCAGGGCGCGGGTCAGGGCGCGGTGGGCGGGGGCACCGTCGCCGGCTTCGATCAGGGCGCCGCCCAGGGCGAACCAGTCGCCGGCGCCGTCGGGATGCAGGGCCAGGAGGTTGCGGAAGGCCGCGGCGGCCTGCGCCGCCCCCTCCGGCGTGCCCAGCGCCATCAGGGCCTTGCCGAGGTTGCCGTGGACGTCGGCGGCGAGCGGCAGCCGGGCCGCCGCCTTGCGGATCATCGCCACGCCGTCCGCCACCGCGCCGGTCTGGGCCGCCAGCAGCCCGCCGAAATGCAGGGCGTGGGGGTTGTCCGGGTCCGCCGCCAGGATACGGCCGTAGAGCTGCCGCGCCTCCTCCAGCCGACCGGACAGATGGTGGTCGAGCGCGAGGTTCAGGGCTTCGGCGACGGTGGCCATGGGCGGGGCCTTCTGTGGTGGAAGACCCCTCTCCCCGGAAGGGAGAGGGGAGGACGTCAGGCCCCCAGCAGTTCCTTCGCCTTGGCGGCGAGGTCGGCCAGCGGGACCTCGACCTGCTCGCCCTTCACCAGATGCTTGAGCGTCGCCGTGCCGCGGGCCTTCTCGTCGGAGCCCATCAGGACGACCAGCGGGATGCCCGCCTTGTCGGCGTATTTCATCTGCTTGGCGAGCTTGCCGCCGTCGAGCTGGATTTCCGTGTTGATGCCCGCCGCCCGCAGCGCCGTCGCCAGACCGTAGTAATCGGCGGACAGGGCCGGGTCCATCTGCGTCACCAGGACCTGGGCGGTGGCGCCGCCGTCCTTGATGATGCCGGCCTCCATCAATTGGTAGAACAGCCGCGTCGCGCCGATGGAGATGCCCACCCCCGGCAGCTTCGACTTGGTGTAGTGGCTGGCGAGGTTGTCGTAGCGCCCGCCGGAGCACACGCTGCCGATCCCCGGATGGTCGTTCAGGAAGGTCTCGTAGACCGTGCCGGTGTAGTAGTCGAGGCCGCGCGCGATGGCGAGGTTGATGCGCACCACGCCGTCCGGCACCTGGAGGGCCTTCAGCCCCTCGATGACGGTAGTCAGCTCCGAAACGCCCTGGCGGAAGGTCTCGTTCTCGATGCCGAGCGCGCCCAGCGCGGCGAGCGTCTCCTCGTTCGTGCCCTTGGCGTCGATCAGGGACAGGATCTTTTCCGCGGCGTCGGCGGTCATGCCGAGGCCGGTCAGGCTGGCCTGCACCTTGTCGCGGCCGATCTTGTCCAGCTTGTCGATCTCGCGCAGGACCAGGACGCGCTTCTCCGCGTCGTCCACGCCCAGCCCGTCGAGCAGGCCGAGCAGGACCTTGCGGTTGTTCACGTTGATGGTGAAACCGCCGAAGTCCAGTTCGCTGAAGACATGGTAGATGACCGCCGGGATCTCCGCGTCGTAATGGGCGGACAGGCTGTCCTTGCCGATCACGTCGATGTCGCACTGGTAGAATTCGCGGAAGCGCCCGCGCTGCGCCCGTTCCCCGCGGTAGACGCGCTGGATCTGGTAGCGGCGGAAGGGGAAGGCGAGGTCGCGCTCATGCTCCGCCACGTAGCGGGCGAGCGGCACCGTCAGGTCGAAGCGCAGCGCGATGTCCGGCTTGTTGCCCTGCTGGAGGGCGCCGGTGGACTGCACGAAATAGACCTGCTTCTCGGTTTCGCCGCCGGACTTGGTCAGCAGGGTGTCCACCGTCTCGAACACCGGGGTTTCCACCGGCACGAAGCCGAACCGCTCGTAGCCGCGGCGGATGGTGTCGAGAAGACGCTGGAAGGCGACCTGCTGGCGCGGCAGCAGCTCCATCGTTCCGGGCGGGGTGCGGGGGGTGATCAGGCTCATCGGCGCGGGTCCGGCTTCGAATGTCCCTAGGGATTCGGCTAGGGTTCTAGCGGCTTTCGCCGGTCCCGTCACCCATGCAGTGGCCGGATACCGCCCCGATACCCCCCTGATATCGTTGAGCGGGGGACTGTAAGGGGCTAGAACTCCGGCAAACCTCCCCATTCCGCGCCCCGGAGCCGCCATGCCCACCGACCGTCTCGTCCTCCGCCGTCCCGACGACTGGCATGTGCACCTGCGCGACGGCGCCATGCTGAAGGCGGTGCTGCCCTTCACCGCCCACCAGTTCGGCCGCGCCATCATCATGCCGAACCTGAAGCCGCCGGTGACCAGGACCGCCGACGCCGTGGCCTACCGGGAGCGCATCCTGGCGGCCCTGCCGGCGGGCCACGCCTTCACGCCGCTGATGACCGCCTATCTGACCGACGGCACCGACGCGGACGATCTGGCCCAGGGCTTCGAGGACGGCGTGTTCGCCGCCGCCAAGCTCTACCCGGCCAACGCCACCACCAACAGCGCCCACGGCGTGACCGACCTCGGCAAGATCGCGCCGGTGCTGGAGCGCATGGCGGAGATCGGCATGCCGCTGCTGATCCACGGCGAGGTGACCGACGCCCATGTCGACATCTTCGACCGCGAGGCGGTGTTCCTGGAGCGCACCCTCGGCCCGCTGCTGGAGCGTTACAAGGCGCTGCGCGTGGTGCTGGAGCACGCGACCACCGCGGAGGCCGTGGCCTTCGTGCGCGAGCACGCGGCCTCCGGCCGGGTGGGGGCGACGATCACGGCGCACCACCTGCTGATCAACCGCAGCCACCTGTTCGCCGGCGGCATCCGCCCGCACCTCTACTGCCTGCCCATCGCAAAGCGCGAGACGCACCGCGTGGCGCTGGTCGAGGCGGCGACCTCGGGCGAGGGGCCGTTCTTCCTGGGCACCGACACCGCCCCGCACACGGTGACCGCGAAGGAGAGCGCCTGCGGCTGCGCCGGCTGCTTCACCGCCGCCAACGCCCTGGAACTCTACGCCGAAGCCTTCGAGGAGGCGGGCGCCCTGGACAAGCTGGAGGCCTTCGCCAGCCTGAACGGCCCGCGCTTCTACGGCCTGCCGGCCAACGAGGACAAGGTGGTGCTGGAGCGCACGCCGTCCACCGCGCCGGACATCGTGCTGACCGCCGACGGCGAGGCCGTGCTGCCCTTCCGCAGCGGCGAGACGACCCGCTGGACCTTCGCCGGGGCCGCCTGAGGCGGGGCCTTCGGCGGGCGCCGAGGGATCAGTCCCCGGAGCCCGACAGGGCGGGGACCGGCGAGCGGTCCGCCGCCGGACCCGTCACCGTCTGGCGCTGGCCGTCCAGCGCCAGACGCAGGGCGGCGACCTCCGCGCGCAGGCTCCGCAACTCCTCCACCACGTGGTGGGATTCGCTGAGGATGGCGTCGCCGACCTCCTTGCTGTCCTGATCCTGGAGGGATTGCAGCGCGTTCACGATCACCGCGACGAACAGGTTCAGCATCGTGAAGGTGGCGGCCAGGATGAAGGGCAGGAAGAAGGCCCAGGCGTAGGGGTAGACCTCCATCACCGGGCGCACGATGCCCATCGACCAGCTTTCCAGCGTCATGATCTGGAACAGCGAATAGAGCGACGCGCCGAGCGTGCCGAACCAGTCCGGGAAGTCCGCGCCGAACAGCTTGGTCGCCATCACCCCGGCCACATAGAACAGCAGGAATTGCAGCAGGACGATCATCGCCAGCCCGGGCAGCGAGGAGACCAGGGCATGGACGATCATCCGCAGCCGCGGCATGACGGTGACGAGGCGGAAGACGCGCAGCACGCGCAGTGTGCGCAGGACCATGATTTCCGGGCCGACCGGGGCCAGCGTGATCAGGACCACCGCGAAGTCGAACAGGTTCCAGCCGTCGCGGAAGAAGGAGCGCCCCTGATGGCCGATGCGCAGGGCCAGTTCCACGGTGAAGGCCATCAGGATCAGGCTGTCGAGCGTGCCAAGCAACGGTCCGATGGCGTCCGACACCGTCGTGGACGTGTCCAGCCCCAGCACGACGGCGTTCAGCAGGATCAGCCCCAAGATGGCCCGCTGTCCCCGCTCGCTGTCGATCCAGTCTCCGGCCCGCGCCAACGGACCGGTCGAGGCGGCGCGCTGCTCCATGTCCTTCCCCTCCGCTATCGCCGGACATCGGTCCGGCGGCGCATCACTATAGGTGATGCGTGGAAGGGGGTTGCGGTGGAATTGCCCAAGTTATCGGGCAGTTCGCTCCAGTCCGGTGCTCCGGAATGGAGCAGATTTACCGTCGGGCCAACGGACTAGAACAGGCTCCCCTGTGTCGGCGGGCGCTGTGTTTTCTTCGGCTCCGCTTTTGGTCGGGCGCTCCTTGGCTTCGGCTCCGCAGCAGAAGGGGGCGGACCATCGACCCGCGGTCCGCCGTCCACCGTCGCGGCGGCCTGTCCGTCGGCGAAAACCAGAGACACCGCCAAGCCCGGCGTGGCCTGGGCGGCGCTGGTCAGCGGCCGGCCGTCGCCGGACTGCACCAGGGCGAAGCCGCGCTCCAGGACGCCCTTGTAGGAGTAGCTTTCCAGAAGCTGCCCCACCGCCGTCAGCCTCGCCGCGCGCTCCTCCACCGCCTTGCCGTAGCTGCGGTCGAGCCGCGGCGTCAGGTCGGACAGCCGCCGCCGGCCGTCGCCGAACTTCACGCGGATCGGGCCGAGCGTCAGCCGCCCGCTCACCCGCTCATACTGGCCGCGCGCGGCGACGACGGCGTGGCGCAGCGCGCCGTCGAGCGCGCGGGATTCCGACGCCAGCCGCTGCCCGGCCTCCGCCAGCTTCTCGCGCGGGTGGCGCAGAGCGGCCCCCAGCTCGTTCAGGCGGGTGCGGCGACGGTCGAGGAGCGAGGCGGCGGCCAGGGCCAGCCGCTCCGCCCGGTCGTCCAGCCGCTGGGCGTGGCTTTCCAGCAGGGCGCGCGGGTCGCCGAGGCCGCGGGCCAGCCCCTCCACCCGCGTCCGCCGCTCGGCCAGCAGGCGGGTGGCGGCGCCGACCATGCGCCGCTCGTCGTCCAGCACCTGGGCCAGCAGCTCCGCCCGCACCGGAACGGCCATCTCCGCCGCCGCCGTTGGGGTGGGGGCGCGGCGGTCGGACGCGAAGTCGATCAGGGTGGTGTCGGTCTCGTGCCCAACCGCGGAGATCAGCGGGATGCGGCTGGCCGCCGCCGCGCGAACGACGTTCTCCTCGTTGAAGGCCATCAGGTCCTCCAGCGAGCCGCCGCCGCGCGCCACGATCAGCAGGTCCGGGCGCGGCACCGGCCCGCCGGGGGGGATGCGGTTGAAGCCGTCGATGGCCGCGGTGACCTCCGCCGCCGCCCGCTCCCCCTGCACGGCGACCGGCCAGAGCAGGACCCGGCGCGGGAAGCGGTCGTGCAGCCGGTGCAGGATGTCGCGGATGACCGCCCCGGTGGGGGAGGTGACGACGCCGATCACGTCGGGCAGGAAGGGGATGGGCTTCTTGCGCCCGGCGTCGAACAGCCCCTCCGCCGCGAGGCGCCTCTTGCGCTCCTCCAGCATCTTCAGGAGGGCGCCCTCGCCGGCCAGCTCCATCGACTCGATGATGAGCTGGTACTGCGAGCGTCCGGGGTAGGTCGTCATGCGCCCGGTGACGATGACCTCCAGCCCTTCCGCCGGCTGGACGGCCAGCTTCGACGCGGTGCCGCGCCAGCACACCGCCTCGATCACCGCCGTGTCGTCCTTCAGGCGAAGGTAGCAGTGGCCGGAGCTGTGGCGCTTGGGCTGGGAGATCTCGCCGCGCACGCGGACGAAGCCGAACTCCTCCTCGATGCTGCGCTTCAGGCGCCGGGCGAGGTCGCCCACCGAGAATTCCGGCAGGTTCGAGCCGGGGCGCGGCTCGGGGGCGATCAGCGGAGAGGTCATATCAAGGTCTTGAGTCATGGCGGCACCATGATACAAGGCGCGGTGTCGGCAACAAGCGTGGAAGGACGAGGTGCCATGAAAGTCCTGGTGGTCGGGTCGGGTGGGCGCGAGCATGCGCTGTGCTGGGCCATTCAGAACTCGCCGCTGTGCGACACGCTCTACTGCGCGCCGGGCAACGCGGGCATCGCGGACGTGGCCGAATGCGTCGCCATCGGCGCGGAGGACGTGGACGCCCTGGTCCGCTTCGCCCAGGACAAGGCCATCGACTTCGTGGTCGTCGGGCCGGAGGGGCCGCTGGTGCTCGGCCTCGTCGACAAGCTGACCGCCATTGGCATCAAGGCCTTCGGCCCCAGCGCCGCGGCGGCGGAGCTTGAGGGCTCCAAGGGCTTCATGAAGGACATCCTGGCCAAGTACGGCGTGCCGACCGCCGCCTATGGCCGCTTCAAGGACGTCGAGGCCGCCAAGGACTTCGTCCGCAAGAACGGCGCCCCCATCGTGGTCAAGGCCGACGGGCTGGCCGCTGGCAAGGGCGTGACCGTCGCCCGCACCCAGGAGGAGGCCTTCGCCGCCATCGACGAGGCTCTGGTCGAGGGCCGCTTCGGAGCCGCCGGGGCCGAGGTGGTGGTCGAGGAGTTCCTGGACGGCGAGGAGGTCAGCTTCTTCGCGCTGTGCGACGGCGAGTCGGCGCTGCCGCTGGCGTCCGCCCAGGACCACAAGGCGGTGGGCGACGGCGACACCGGCCCGAACACCGGCGGCATGGGCGCCTATTCGCCGGCCCCGGCGCTGACTCCGGACCTCCAGGCCCGCGTGATGCGCGAGATCGTCGAACCGACCGTCAAGGGCATGGCGGCGGAGGGGCGCCCCTTCAAGGGTGTGCTGTTCGCCGGCCTGATGATCGTGAAGGACGCCGACGGCAAGCCGGCGCCGAAGACGCTGGAGTTCAACGTCCGCTTCGGCGACCCGGAATGCCAGACGCTGATGATGCGCCTGAAGTCCGACGCGCTGGCCGCCCTGATCGCGGCGGCGGACGGCCAGTTGAAGCACATTGACCTGCGCTGGCACGACGAGACGGCACTGTGCGTCGTCATGGCGGCCAACGGCTACCCCGGCGACTATGTGAAGGACACCGAGATCAAGGGCTTCGGCGCCGCCAACGCGGTGGAGGGCGTGACCGTCTTCCACGCCGGCACGAAGCTCTCGGAAGGTCGGGTGCTGTCCACCGGCGGGCGCGTCCTGGGCGTGACCGCCAAGGCCCCGACCGTGGCCGAGGCGCAGAAGCGCGCCTACCAGGGCGTGGACGCCCTGGACTGGCCGGACGGCTTCTGCCGCCGCGACATCGGCTGGCGGGCGGTGGGGCGCTGACACCACAACAGGGCCAGAATTTTAACGTCTGGATTTATGGCGGAGGGGCGATCGTGCCCCTCCTTTTTTTGCGCCCCCACACCGTCTCCTCGGTGCGGAGACGCCGCGGGAGAAGGGCGGCCACGCGCCTTTCCCGGTCGGTGGCGGGCGGCCCCGTGTTCCTGTCGATGGAAGGTATCCGTTGGGTTTGGCGCGGGGATCGGGCGCCGTCTCGGGATTCGTGACCCCGCGCCGCGGCACGCTCGGATGCGTGGTGACGGAGAGCGCTGTTAGCATAAAATTAACATTGTTCTTCGGCGCCATCGCGTTAAAATTGTACGGAATTCCAGCTTTAATGGTTTTTCCTTGATTGGGGTGACGCGGGCTGGTGCGTTTTGGATTGAGCGAAGGCCGCCGTCATGCCGGGTTGGGGCGTTAATAGAATTGTCCAGACGCTCTTTGGCGTCCCACGGAATTTCGCCGCCTGGTTTCTTGGGCAAATCGCCGGGTGGCGGGGTTGGAGCAGCCGGCTGCTGAAGCTTCTGCCGGGGCCTCTTCTGGTCGTGTTGGTCGCTATTGTCAATCCGCTGGGGATTAACAGTTCCAGTGGCCAGATATCCTTGGACGGGTATCGCCGGATCGCGGCCAACGCCTATCCCGACACGGGGCAAAAGAAAATCGCCGTCGTTCAAATCGATGACCGTTCGCTTGCCGCCAGCGGCGAGT
The DNA here is from genome assembly GCF_040500525.1 of Azospirillum formosense. Taxonomy (NCBI): domain Bacteria; kingdom Pseudomonadati; phylum Pseudomonadota; class Alphaproteobacteria; order Rhodospirillales; family Azospirillaceae; genus Azospirillum; species Azospirillum formosense. The sequence goes on from NZ_CP159402.1 coordinate 468,521, forward strand.
CTCACCCTCCGTCATTCGACTTCTATGAGCGCCTTATCAGGGAAATCAAGGCGGCCGGCGCCGAAAGCATCCTCCTGGATCTGATGATCATCGACAGGGACCGGCAAGGAAAGCCAGGCGGCTTGGACAGGCTTGCCGCTTCGATGGACGGCCTTCCTGTGTTCATGACGGCTGCCCAAGGCGGCGAGGACGGCGAGTCCGGGTGCGCCGCTGAAGGACGGCAGAACATCGAAGAACTGCGCCGTGCGGTGAGTGTCGAACCGCATCCCATGATCCGCGACCAAGCCTCCCACGTCGATTTGTTTTTGGATGACTATTGCGGTTCGCCGCGTCTTTCCGCGGCGCTGGCCGTCTACATGCACCATTGCGGGCAGAAGGCCGGGTGCTGGGGCAGTGAACACGATCCGTTGACCAGCCCGGCCGCGTTCAGGGACAAAGCCCTGACCATCGAATGGGGTCGCGTCTGGCCGACCGGAATCGAAGCCATCCACACGGGCTACCGGAGGCTTGCGGCGACGTGCCCCGACGGCTCCTTTCCGGACGTGGCCGGCAGCCTGGCCGGCATCTTGATGCCGTTCGGGAGCGATGAACGGTTCAAGGCGCCGGCGGGATGCACCTATCATCCCGTGATCCGTGCCGAATGGCTGACCGCTCCGGACTCCTCCCAGGATGTGGACCACGCCGCCCTCAAGGACTTCCTGGCCGGGCGCATCGTCGTGGTGGGGGCCAAGTTCGCCGGCATTCCCGACGTCGGACCGTCTCCGGTCTTCGGCAACGTGCCTGGGATGTTCCTGCACGCCATGGCGATCGACAACCTGATCGTCCGTGGCGCCGGCTTCATGACCGAATGGCCCGAATGGAAATTCGGCGATCTCGACATGTCGGGGCTGGCGGAATTCGCCGCGATGCTCGCGTTCGCCGCCGCTGCCAATGTGATCGGGCGGCGGATCGCCCCACAAACCCTGCGAGCCGCGCTGGCCTGGTCCGCGGCGCTTGTGGTGGCCGGTATGGCGGTCGGCTTGGCTCTCACCGCCGGGGTGGTTTGGCTATGGCGACTGGAGCCGGCCAATTGGATCGGCGTCGCCTTTGCGGGAGTGATGATCGCGGGTCCGGCCCGCACCGCTCTTTCCCGAATGTGGCAGGCAGCCCGCCTGCTGGACACACAAGCAAACTCTCAGAATGGAGGACAGGGGTGATCCGGATGTCCGTCGCGGCTTTGGCCGCTCTGTGTTCGCTCGCCGGGGTGGCGGCGGCTCAGGACAGGGTGCAGATTGAAAAAATCACGCCCGGTCCCGGGGGCAAGGTTGCCGTGTTCGACGAGAGGGGAGCCGGACAGGGGGAGATGCCGAAGGACGCTTTCCCGCCGGTCCCCTTCGACGCGGCCGGCTACAACCGCGACACCCGCTTCGTCAAGGTGGTCGCCGGCGGACGGGAGGTGTGGCTCAGCCCGTTCCAAGCGCAGGTGTCGGTCAAGGCCCAGGTTCTCAATGAATGCCAGTCGGCCCAGCGTGTGGCCGGAACGCCCTATTCGTCGCGAGGCGCTTCCGAATGCAAGTGAACTCCGCCTTGCACCGCCCGCTCGTTCCCGCCCTGCTCGGCCTGACCCTGCTCGCCGGTGGATGCAAGTCGCTCGACACGCTGACCACGGAACTCAGCGGCAAGCGAACCTACGAATCCGTACCCGCGCGGTTCGTCGAGGTCGCGGAGCAGCGGCGTCTTCCGGACGCCGGGGGCGGCTCCATGGCGGCGCTCGCCGCATCCCTGCAGAAGCCGTCGGGCGCGTCGGCGCGGTCGCTGGACGGCCGTGACCCGCTTCCGCCGGGCACGCGTGAACTGGCGGGGGCGGAACCGCTGCAGCGTTACGCGAATCAAGTTCTGGCGCGTCTCCTCAAGGCGTGGCCCCACGCCAAACCGTCCGTCACCATCGTCATAACCAACAACCCCGCCTATGTGGCGGAGGCCGTTCCGGCAAACACTATCCTGATCTCGCAGGGTGTGTTCGTGAACTCCGAGAACGAGGACGAACTCGCCTTCATTCTGGCCCACGAGGTGTCTCACCTCCTGCTCAACCACATGGACGCCGATCGCGAGCACGCGGCGCAGAAGACGGTCGAGGATACGGGGATGGGGACGCTGCTGTCCGTGGCTCCCCGCTCCAACCCGGACATGGCCAGAAACGCGGCGCTGATCTACACGACCTACCGGACTTTCCAGGACACCGTGGCGCACCCGTCCTGGGCCCGCCAGCAGGAGGACGAGGCCGACCTTCTTGGTTTCGATCTGCTTGATAAGGCAGGCTACAACACCAACGTCTTCCAAGTCGTGATGGAGCGTTTTGCCGACGATGCGAAGAAGCAGAACGCCAAGGCCAAGGCGGAACGCAAGAAGCTCGAAGACGAGATCAATGATCTAATGCAATCGGGGCAGTTCAACGCGGGCCTCAACGCCGCCTTCAAGGAGCTGTCCGCAGGCCCGTCGAAGATTCTGGGCGAAATCGGCAAGCAATTGGGGGTGGGGCACAATTCCGCGGAACAGCGGCTTGCTGACCTGAGCGCTTACGCAGTCCGCGAGCAGTTGTTCGAGGGGGCAGCCCGGGAAAAGACCGTGGCGGCCTATGAAAAGGCCGTGTTCCAAGGGGCGGCTCTGAAAGCCCTGTCGCGCAGTGTTCTTGTGCAGCGTGCCGACAGCTTGATCGCGGGCGAGCGGCTGTCCGAGGCGGAAGCTGCCTTGAAGGAGGTCGCCAAGGGCGGTTTCGAATCCGATCCGCATCTTCGGATGACCTACTACCGGCTTCACACGAAGCAGAACCGGCCGGACCTTGCGATGAAGGATCTGGAGATCGCGGTCAGGAGTTCCTCCGCCCCGCCGGAAACGTTCGACCTGTTGATTGCCGAGCACCGGGCCGCCGGCCGGGCGTCCCAGGCGCTGGCCGCCCTCGACGCCAAGGAGCGGCGTTTCGGTGGGGGCGAGCAGGGCTATCCGCTCCGCATCCGGCTGCTGGTCGAGGCCGGACGCACGGCAGAGTCCGGGGCGGTGGTCGAGCGCTGCCGCGCGATCCGAGGCGCGCCGGTCCGCGCGTGCGAGGACGCGTGGAGCCAGGCGACGGTGGCCAGCCTGCCCCTGCCACGGTGACCGCGCGCCGCCCTGGCTTCAACCAGGGCGGCGTTCCCTGAAGAACTCCCTCAGCATCGCCCCCGCCCGGGTCTCGTCGATGCCGCCGTAGACGTCGGGGGCGTGGTGGCAGGTCGGCTGGTGGTAGAAGCGGGGGCCGTGCTCCACCCCGCCGCCCTTGGGGTCGTAGGCACCGAAATAGACCCGCCGCAGCCGGGCGAAGCTGATCGCCGCGGCGCACAGCGCGCAGGGCTCCAAGGTCACGTAGAGGTCCAGCCCGGGCAGGCGCGGCTCGCCGAGCGCGGCGCAGGCGGCGCGGATCGCCAGCACCTCGGCGTGGGCGGTGGGGTCGTTCAGCTCCTCCGTCCGATTGCCGGCGCGGGCCAGAACGGCACCGGTCGCCGGATCGACCACAACGGCGCCCACCGGCACCTCCCCGCGGGATGCGGCGGCCTCGGCCTCGGCGAAGGCGGTGTCCATGGGGGAGGGGGGGCGGCTCATGCGGGGCACCCTGCCCGGCGGTCCCTGTTTTCGTCAAGCGGTGGAACGCCCTCCGGCGCTGTTGTGCTTCGGACGGAACAGGGAGGACAGCCATGAGCGACCATGTCTACAAGAAGGTGGAAATCGTCGGCACCGCCGAGACCTCCATCGACGACGCCATCCGCAACGGCATCGAGCGGGCGTCCAAGACGCTGAAGAACGTGGACTGGTTCGAGGTTGGCGAGATCCGCGGCCACGTCAGCGGCGGCAAGGTCGCCCACTTCCAGGTGGTGATGAAGGTCGGCTTCCGCCTCGAAGAATAACGGCGGGGACCTCGTGCCGTGGGTTGCGGGCGGGGCTTGCAAGCCCTATGGTCCGTGCCCATGGACACCCCCGATTTCGACCCTTCCAAAGCCATGCCCGGCGCCGCCGATGCGGACGCGGGCGAGCCCGATGCCGGCGAGCGCATCGCCAAGCGGCTGGCGCGCGCGGGCCTGTGCTCGCGCCGCGACGCCGAGCGCTGGATCACCGACGGCCGCGTGGCCGTCAACGGCACGACCCTGGACAGCCCGGCCTGCGTCGTGCGGCCCGGCGACGTCGTGCAGGTGGACGGCAAGGTCATCCCCGAGCCGGAGCCGGCGCGGCTGTGGCGCTATTACAAGCCGTCCGGGCTGGTCACCACCGCCCGCGACGAGAAGGGGCGCACCACCGTCTTCGAACGGCTGCCGCCGGACATGCCGCGCGTCATCTCGGTCGGTCGGCTCGACCTGACGACCGAAGGGCTGCTGCTGCTGACCAACGACGGCGAACTGGCCCGTTTCCTGGAACTGCCGGCCACCGGCTGGACCCGCCGCTACCGCGTGCGCGTCTTCGGCGAGGTGAACGAGGTCAAGCTGGCCGAGCTGGCGAAGGGACCGACCATCGACGGGGTGAAGTACGGTCCCATCGAAGCCGTCCTGGACCGCATCCAGGGCCGCAACGCCTGGCTGACCGTCAGCCTGAAGGAAGGCAAGAACCGCGAGATCCGCAAGGTGATGGAGGCGCTGGACCTCCAGGTGAACCGGCTGATCCGCGTCGCCTACGGCCCCTTCCAGCTCGGCAAGCTGGAGGAGAGCGCCGTCGAGGAGGTGCCCAAGCGCGTCGTGCGCGAGCAGGTGTCCCGCTTCTTCACCGGCGCCGATCCGGCGGAGGATGGCAAGGCCAAGGGCGCCGGCAAGACCGCCGCCGCCAAGGCCGCCAGGAGCGAGAGCGCCGGCGGCGAAGGCGCGAAGGGCCGCTCCGCCGCCCCGGCGAAGGCGGCCAAGCCGCGCGACGCCAAGGCCGGCTGGGCCAAGGCGGAGCCGAAGGCCGCGTCCGACCGCCGCGGTCCGGCCAAGCCGGCCTCGGGCGGCTTCGCCTCCGCCAAGCCCGCCTCCGCCAAGCCTGCCTTTGGCAAGCCGGCCTCCGCCAGGACGGACGGCAAGCCGGCGGGCAAGCCCGGCACGCTGACGCTGAAGGGCGGCAAGCCCGGTGGCGGCCCGGGCGGCAAGCCGGGACCGAAGCCGCGCGGCGCCGGGGGCTCCTCCGACGGTGGCCGGGGGCCGGAGCGGACCCGTGCGGATCGTCGGCGGTAAGCACCGCGGGCGGCGGCTGGCCGCCCCGGCGGGAAGCGACACGCGGCCGACCACCGACCGCACCCGCGAATCCCTGTTCAACATCCTGTCCCACGCCGACTGGGGGCCGGACGGCGCCGACCTGCTGGAGGGCGCCGTCGTGGTGGACGCCTTCTGCGGAACCGGCGCCCTGGGGCTGGAGGCGCTGTCCCGCGGGGCCGCCCACGCCAGCTTCCTCGATCTGGGCCGCGCCGCCCTGGACGCCGTGCGGGCCAACGTCGCGGCGCTGGGGGAGGGGGCGAACGCCGCGGTCCTGCGCGCCGACGCGACCCGCCCGCCTCCGCCGCCGCTCCGTCCCTGCACCCTGGCCTTCCTCGACCCGCCCTACGGCCAGGATCTGGCGCCGCGGGCCCTGGCCGGGCTGGTCAAGGCCGGCTGGCTGGCCCCCGGCGCCGTGCTGGTGGTCGAGGTCGCCGGGCGCGATGGGCTGCCCCTGCCGCCCGGCTTCGCGGCGCTGGACGAGCGCCGCTACGGCGACACCCGCGTCCAGTTCCTGCGGTACGACCCGCCTCAGCCGTAGGTGAAGAAGGCCGAGGTGACTTGGTTCGGGGCGATCCCGGCCAGGGTCAGACGGTCGCCGCCGCCGAAATCGAGCAGGGCGCTGCCGCTGCCGTCCGATCCCAGCCGGTAGGTCATGTTGGAGGCGATCTGGATGCGGTCGTTCTGCGCGCGGCTGAAGTCGGCGATGCGGTCCTGACCGCCGCCGCGCGTGAAGACGAACAGGTCCGCTCCCGAACCGCCCCACAGCGTGTCGTTGCCGGCATCGCCCCACAGCGTGTCGTTCCCCTCGTCCCCCATCAGGAGGTCGGCGCCGGCACCGCCGTGCAGCGCGTCGTTGCCGGCCTGCCCGCGCAGCGTGTCGTTTCCGGCATCGCCCCACAGCAGATCGTTGCCGGCGCCGCCGAAGAGCTGGTCGTTGCCGCTGAGCCCGCTCAGTGTGTCGTTGCCCGCCCCGCCGTAGAGGCTGTCGGCCCATGTGTTGCCGGTCAGCGTCAGGTTCCTCGGCATCTCCACGATCTCGAAGGTCTTGCCGGTGAACTGCTCGGCGTAATAGTCGATCGAGTTCATGTAGTTGGGGCGCAGCGTCGGGGTCAGGTCCGACATGATGGTGCCGGTGGCGGCGAAGTTGCCGTAGGTGGCCCCGCCCGCATACTCGTCGAAGGCGCCGATCATGTGGCCGAACTCGTGGGCCGCCAGCTCGTCCTGGTAATCAGGACCCCAGTCGGTCTGGGTGCACCAGTTCAGCATGTCGCAGCGGCCGTAGCTGTTGCTGACGTTCACGTCGTAATGCTGGGTCCCGGCCGCCACGAACTGCACGTCGAAGCGGATGGCGTAGCTGCTGGTGCCGTCCGACAGGCTGTACTTGTCGCTCCAGATCCCCTCGATCCCCTGCTCCCAGACCTGCTTCAGGGAACCGGCGTCGTCGCCGGTAAGGTGGATGCGGGTCTGCACGGTGAAGGCCGTGCCGTCGAAGGCGAGGTCGTACTTCACGTCCCAGCCGAACCCGCCGTCCGCCCGCGTCTCCGCGTAGTTGATGGTCACCGGCGCGAAGCTGGTGGGAACCGGCGCCGCGGGAGCCGCCGCCAGGGCGTCGGCGGTGTTCCCGTAGCTGTAGCTGACGGCCTGCGTCGTGCTGGTCTGGCTGGCGCTGCTCTGGGCGGCGCCATTGTGGGCGGCGTTCTGGCGCATGGCACGCTTCATGGCACGATTCCCCTGGTTCTGTGCGTCTTGGGGGACATCATGCGGGCAGGATTGAAGGCTTTCTTGTGACCTTAACTATACATTAACCTTTTTCCTAAGGGCGTAGGACACCCCCTTACGGTTGGCTCGGCGGAGTGGCGGGACCTCGGCCGGTCGGCCCTGTTAAGGCCTAGGACGAGCGGCGGCGGGCGCCGCGTCCGGTGCGGGGCGGGCCATGATCAAGGATCTCTGGTACAAGAACGCGGTCATCTACAACCTGTCGCTCGGCACCTTCATGGACGCCAACGGCGACGGGATCGGCGATTTCCAGGGCCTGCAGCGCCGACTGGACTATCTGCAGGGGCTGGGCGTGACCTGCATCTGGCTGGGGCCGTTCCAGCCGTCGCCGATGCGCGACCACGGCTACGACGTGGCCGACTATTACAACGTCGATCCGCGCTACGGCACGCTGGGCGACTTCGTGGAGTTCAGCCACGCCTGCAAGCAGCGCGGGATCCGCGTCATCATCGACCTCGTGGTCAACCACACCTCGGACCAGCACCCCTGGTTCCAGGCGGCGCGCCAGGACCCGGACTCCCCCTACCGGGACTGGTACGTCTGGTCGGACAGGAAGCCGGACGACGCCGACCAGGGCGTCGTCTTTCCCGGCGTGCAGAAGACGACCTGGAGCTGGGACAAGGAGGCCCGCGCCTATTACTTCCACCGTTTCTACGAGTTCCAGCCGGACCTGAACACCGCCAACCCGGAGGTGCAGGCCGAATTGCTGAAGGTGATGGGCTTCTGGATCGAGCTGGGCGTGTCGGGCTTCCGCATGGACGCCGTGCCCTTCGTCATCGCGACCAAGGGGCCGGACGTGAAGAAGCCCAAGCAGCAGTTCGACATGCTCCGCACCTTCCGGGAGTTCGTGCAGTGGCGGTGCGGCGACGCCGTGCTGCTGGCCGAGGCCAACGTGCTGCCGACCGTCGATCAGGAGTATTTCGGCGACGACGGCGACCGTATGCAGATGGTCTTCAATTTCCAGGTCAACCAGACCCTGTTCTACGCGCTGGCGACGGCGGACACGCGGCCGCTGGCCAAGGCGCTGGACGTCACCCGGGTGCCGCGCCCCAGCTCCAACCAGTGGGGCCTGTTCCTGCGCAACCACGACGAGCTGGACCTCGGCCGCCTGACCGAGGCGCAGCGCAAGCGCGTCTTCGACGCCTTCGGGCCGGACAAGGACATGCAGCTCTACGACCGCGGCATCCGGCGGCGGCTCGCCCCGATGCTGCGCGGCGACCGGCGCTGGCTGGAGCTGGCCTACAGCCTGCTGTTCACTCTGCCCGGCACCCCGGTCCTGCGCTACGGCGACGAGATCGGCATGGGCGACGACCTGTCCCTGCCGGAGCGCGAGTGCGCCCGCACCCCCATGCAGTGGTCGGACGAGCCGCAGGGCGGCTTCACCAAGGCGGACGACCCCGTGCACCCGGTCATCAGCGGCGGCGCCTACGGCTACGAGCGGATCAACGCCGCCCACCAGCGCCGCGACCCTTCGGCCCTGCTGAACTGGACCGAGCGGATCATCCGCATGCGCAAGGAATGCCCGGAGATCGGCTGGGGCGACTTCCAGGTGCTGCCCACCGGATCGAACGCGGTGCTGGCGATCCGCTACGACTGGCGCAACAACTCGGTGCTGGTCGTCCACAACCTCGACGACCGCCCCCATGAGGTCGCGCTGGCGGTCGATGGCACGGGGGAATCGCCGCGGCTGGTCAATCTGCTGGCCGAGGACCACAACGACCCCGAGGAGGACGGGCGCCACCGCCTGGTGCTGGAGCCCTACGGCTACCGCTGGTACCGGCTGGGCGGGCTGGACTATCTGCTGCGCCGGACGGAGGGGCCGGTCGGCGGGGCGAAGCGGTCTTGACTTTGTCCGGCCCGCTGGGGGACGCTGCCGGTGCCGTCTCCATTCTGGGGGCGGCGCAACAGACGCTTGTTCTCAGGGCAGGGTGAAAATCCCGACCGGCGGTAGCCCCTCGCAAGAGGGGGAGCCCGCGAGCGCTCCCGGCCGTCAGGCGGGGAGGTCAGCAGATCCGGTTCAAGGCCGGAGCCGACGGTGACAGTCCGGATGGAAGAGGACGAGCCGGTCATCGACCGTGGTCCGCGCGTCGCGCGTGGGCCGCGTGCGGCGGCCTGCGACGGCGGTCCGCGCGGGGCATCCCGCGTGCCGCCGGAAGTCTCTTTGCGCCCTGATTCAGGCTCGCCCCAACCGGAGTGAGAACCGTGAATCAGACCTTTGCCAGCACCCCCGCCTCCGCCGGCCTTCTCGACCGCTTCGGCACCGCCGAGGAACGGGTGATCCGCGCCGTGGAGGCCATCCGCCAGGGCGGCGGCGTCGTCGTCGTCGATGACGAGGACCGCGAGAACGAAGGCGACGTGATCTACGCCGCCGAGACCATCACCGCCGAACAGATGGCCCTGCTGATCCGCGAAGGGTCGGGGATCGTCTGCCTGATCCTGACCGACGCCGACGCGCGCCGCCTCGACCTGCCGCCCATGGTCGGCAGCAACACGGCGCGCTTCGGAACCGCCTTCACCGTCTCCATCGAGGCGCGGGAGGGCGTGTCCACCGGCGTGTCGGCGGCGGACCGGGTGACCACCATCCGCACCGCCATCGCCGACGGCTGCCGGCCGGAGGACCTCGCCCGGCCCGGCCACGTCTTCCCGATCCGCGCGCACGTCGGAGGCTTGGCGGCGCGGCGCGGCCACACCGAGGCGACCATCGAACTGACCACCCTGGCCGGGCGCCGTCCGGCGGGGGTGCTGTGCGAGGTGATGAACCCCGACGGCACCATGGCCCGCCTGCCCGAGCTGGTCGCCTTCGCCGAGCGCCAGGGCATGCCGGTGGTGACCATCGAGGATCTGGTGGGGGCGATGCGCCTGCGGGCCGCCGCCTGACCGGGTTGGGTGGATGAATGGGCCGGCTCCTCCCCTTCGCGGGCGGGGCCGGTCCTTTTCGTGTCCGGCGGGAGGCGGTGCGCATCGTCTCCGGTGCGATATCACACCCGCCCGCTCTTTTCCCATTGAGGGCGACCGATTTGCCCTGTACGCGGTGCCCGGCGACCGGTGATGTCGGGATGTGAGCGGAGAGGGTTGATGGGGACGAGGGTGCGCGCGTTTCTGGCGAAGGCGAGGACGACAGTGGCCGGCCTGCTGGCCGCCTTGGTTGTGGCGTCGGCCCCGGCGCGCGCGGAGAACTGGACGGTTGCGTCCGAGGACTATTTCCCGCCGTACAACTACACCGAGCGCGGCAAGCGGACGGGAATGGACACGGAGATCGTCGATGCCCTGCTGAAGGACATCGGAGTCTATCCGGTTCACCGCCCCATGGGCTGGCCGGAGGTGGTGCGGGCGCACGACGAGAACGAGGTGGATGTCGCCTTCCAGTTCTTCACGTCGCCGCGCCGTCTGGAGCGCGGCCATCTGATCGGTCCCTACCGCGTCGGCGCGACCGTGCTCATGGTCCGCAGCAACGCCGAGATCACCTACACGGGCATCGAGGATTTGCGGGGCCTGCGGATCGGCGTCGTCGACGGCTTCGAATACACCCCCGAGTTCGACAAGTCGTCCCTGTTCGAGCGGGTGTCCAGCAGCAGCAACGTCGTGTCGTTCCGCCGCCTGCTGCTCGGCCGCGTCGACGCCATCGCCGGTGATTCGCAGGTGCTGCGATCCCTGGCCGACAGCGAGGGCCGGACGGGTTCGGTCAAGATCCTGCCCAAGCCGCTGGCCATGGTGCCGCGCTACATGTCCGTCCCCAAGCCGCGGGCGGAGAAGGCCGCGCGGCTGCAGGCCGCCTACGAGAAGCTCAAGCGGGACGGCACCATCGACGCCATTCTCCGCCGGTGGGAGCGGTAGGAAGCCGCACGCGCGCCCGCCTCCCTTCGGCCCTTGGACCGGACGCCGATGCGCGTTCCTCGCGATGGCGGCTTCCCTCCGGAACACGCGGAGCGGCATCGCCCGATTGCCCTGTCCGGTTGTGATGTGGAAGACGGGAGGCAGCCCGTTCCACGCTGCGGCGGATTGGTCTTGCTCGCTTTAGGTGTGGGCGGCGCGGTGCCCGTCTGCTAAGGAAAGGGGGCGGACGACGGCTTCGGGCGACTCGTATGTCGACGTCCGGTCCGTCCGGAGCCGGGCGGGGCAGGCAAAGGAATGATGATGGAATCGTCGCCCACCACGGCACGCGTCGGCCACCCTTCCAAGGAGGACGCCGCCGAAACCTCCGATCGGATCATCGACGCGGCGGCTCGGCTTTTCGCGGACCAGGGCTTCGCGGCAACCACCAACGAGCAGGTCGCGTCCGCCTGTGGCGCCGGGAAGGACACCATCCATCGGCGCTTTCCGTCGAAGGCCGCTCTTTTCGCGGCGGTGACCGAGCGGATGCGCGCGCGGACCCTGGACGGTCTCGAAGCCGAGATCGACTCCGCGGACGGCGACGCGCTGTCGCGGTTGAAGCGCGTCGCCCGCTGGTTTCTCGCCGTCAACCTGGAACCGGACATGATCGCGCTCAACCGGATCGCCTTGAGCGAAGCGATCCTCCTCGGCGAAAGCCGGGCCGGCCCATGGGAGACGGAGCCGGAGGAGAGCGATCCGGTCACCGAGCGGCTGGTCGCCCTGGTCGCCGCCGCGCAGTGGGACGGCAAGCTGGGCGGCGGCGATCCGCGCGTGATCGCCGCGCACCTTCTGCACTCCATCGTGACCGGCCCGTCGCACGACGCCATGCTGGGCCGCTGGACCTACGCGTCCATGGAGGCCCAGGACCGGTTCTTCGACCAGGCCTGGGCCTTGTTCCTGCGCGGGGCGGGGCGATCGCTGCCGGCCGGCGCCCGCTGACCCCCCCTCCGGGACCGCCTCGCGCCGCCGTGACCATGCCGGCCGCGCATGCGGCCGGCATGCATTCGCTTTAGGTCCCGGCCGGCGCGGTGGTTCGCGCGGGACGGCCCTCGATGGGGTAGGCGGGGTCGTTGTAGCCGGGGGACGAGGGATGCCCGGTCGTCACCAGCCGGTCGACCAACGCCTCGTCCTCGGCGGTGAAGGCGTAATCCAGCGCGCCGAGGTAGGCGCGCCATTGCTCTTCCGTGCGCGGCCCGGCGATGGGGGCGGTCACAAGGCGGTTGTTGAGGACCCAGGCGACGGCGAACTGCCCCGGCGTGATGCCGCGCGCTTCGGCATGGCGCTTGATCTCCTGGGCGATCTCCAGGCTTTCCGGGCGCCATTCCGTGTTCATCATGCGCTTGTCCTTGCGGCCGGCGCGGCTGTCGGCGGAGGGCTCGTCCCCCGGGCGGTATTTGCCGGTGAGCACGCCGCGGGCGAGCGGGCTGTAGGGAACCACGCCCAGGCCGTAGTGACCGCAGGCGGGCAGGATCTCGACCTCCGGCATGCGGTTGAGCGCGTTGTAATAGGGCTGGCAGGCCACCGGCCGGTCGATGCCCAGGCGGTCGCACAGGCGGCAGATCTCGGCGATGCGCCAGGACCGAAAGTTCGACACGCCGAAGGCGCGGATTTTGCCGCTGCGGATCAGGTCGCCCAGCGCGGCGACGGTCTCCTCCAGCGGGGTGTCGGGGTCCTCGCGGTGCAGATAGTAAAGGTCGATCCACTCCGTGCCGAGCCGCCGGAGGCTCTCGTCGCAGGCCACATGCAGCCGGCGCCGCGAGAGGCCCCGCTGGTTCGGGCCGGGGCCCGTGGGATTGCCGACCTTGGTCGCCACCACCCAGCGCTCGCGGTCGCTCCTCACGGCGCGGCCGACGATCTCCTCCGACCGGCCTTCATTGTAGACGTCGGCGGTGTCGATGAAGTTGATGCCGGCCTCCGCGGCGTCCGCGATGATGCGCACGGCCGTCGGTTCGTCGGTGGGGCCGCCGAACATCATGGCGCCGAGGCACAGCGGCGACACCTTGACGCCGCTGCGGCCGAGCTTGCGGTAGTTCATCCTTGCCACCCTCCCGTTGTGCTGTCCTGGCCTGGGATGGTTCCCGTTGCCCCGTCATCGGGGCCGTCCGTCGTCCCGGGCAAACCGAGCTTAGCCGACTGTCCGGGAAACGGGGACCGGCTCATGCGGTGTTGGAGGACGAACGTGCCTGGGGTCGAAGCGCGTTGCCTTCGCCACGCGGGTCATGGGAGCCGGAAACGGGGCCTGCGCCGCCGAGGCGGATGGCCCCGGCCTGACCGAAGATCGGCGACAGGGCCGGCAGGGGCGCCACTTCATGCCCCAGGGCGGCGAGTTCCCCGATCGCGGCCTCGCCCAGGGACGCCTCGATCTTGAGGCTGTCGCGGCTGTCGGAAAACGTCCTTCCCAGCAGGAAGCGGGGCTGGGCAAGCGCCTCCCCGGGCGTCATGCCGTGGTCGATCAGGCCGGTGAGGAGCACGGCAAGGGTCTGCGGCTGGCCGTCCGCACCTTGGGTGCCGTAGAGCAGGTGGGGCTTGCCATCCCTGAGGGCGATGCCGGGGTTCAGGGTGTAGAAGGGCCGCTTGCCCGGCTTGATCCCGTTGCGGTCGCCGGGAACGGTCGAGAACGCCGCGCCGCGGTTCTGCCAGAGGACGCCGGTGTCGCCGACCAGGACGCCGCTGCCCCAGTCGAAGTAGGTGCTCTGCAGAACGCTGGCGCAGCGCCCCTGCTCGTCGGTCGCGGCGAAGAAGACCGTGTCGCCATGGCGGTAGGGGTGGGGCCAGTCCAGCGCGCGCGCCGGATCGATGGCCGAGGCCTTGCCGGCCAGACGCTGCGGGTCGAGGACGTCCCAGGGCGGTGGCTCGGAGCCGTCGGGGTCGGCGATGAGCGGCCGATCCAGGAAGGCCTGCTTCACCGCCTCGATCAGCAGATGGTAACGGAGCGGGCTGGCGGGGGGCAGGGCCGCCAGGTCGAAGTGGGAGAGCACGCCCATGATCGCCAGCGTGGACAGCCCCTGCGTCGGCGCCGGCGGGGCCAGCAGGGTCAGCCCGCGATAATCCAGGCTGACCGGAGCCTCCTCCCGCGTGCGGGTGGCGGCCAGATCCGCGGCGCGGAGAGGGGAGCCTGCGGCGGCCAACCCCTCGGCCAGCTGCCGTCCGAGCCGCCCGTCATAGAAGGACCGATGGCCGTCCTCGGCCAGCAGGGAGAGGCTGCGGGCGAGACCGGGCTGCTTGAAGGGTTCGCCGGGGACGGCGTTGAAATGGTCTGTGAAGCGTCCCCAGTGCGGGATCTCGTCGCGCCGGAAATCGTACCAGAACCGTTGCGAGCGGGTGGGGACGTAGCCGTCCCGGGCCAGGGCGATGGCGGGCGCGATGAGGTCGGCGAAGGGGTGGGTGCCGCCCCATTGACCGGCGCTGTGGGCAAGCGCACGCCCCCAACTGTCGACCGCGCAGGCCGAGGTGACGGTGGAGGCGGGGCCGCGCAGGGGGATCGCGGCATCATAGGCGGGAAGCTGGTTCGCCGCCTGCCCGATGCCGAGGAAGCAGCGCTGCCGACCCTGCCGGTCCGCCACCAGCCAGATGGCGTCGCCGCCGATCCCGCAGAAATGCGGCATGACGACGGACAGGCTGGCGGCGATGGCGACCGCCGCTTCGATGGCGGTGCCGCCCTTCGCCAGGACGGCGGCTCCGGCCTCGGATGCCAGGGGGTGCGGGCTGGTGACCATTCCCGGCCGGGCGACGTCCATCTCTTTCCCCCATGCGCGCAGCCCGGCCGCTGTTCCGGCCGGGCTGCGTCCTGCTGCGATCAGTTGGTCTTGTAGGCGAGCTTGCGGTCGGCCGCCGGCGGCAGGAACTGGCGGGTGAAGACCTGCTCCGGCTTGGGCGTGGCGGTCAGCTGGTAGCCTTCGACCATGAGGCCGATGGAGCGGGCGAGGCGCGCGTCGTCCACGTCGCCAAGGCCGAGCCGGTCGACTTCGGGCGACAGGATGAGCTGCTCGTAGGAGAACTTCATGCGGGCGCGTTCAAGCTCTTCCTTGGCCAGATTGTCGTAGGCAAGGACCGCCTTCACCCCGGCCTCGGCATCCGCGCCGATCTCCACCGCCGCCTTGTTGACCGCGCGGACGAGGCCGGCCACGGCGTCCGGGTTCTCCTTGATCAGCTTCTGGGAGACCATCATGCCGTTGGAATAGAGGTCGAGGCCGAACTCGCCGAACAGCAGCCAGTTGTAATCCTTGGCGGGGTCCTGGCGGTTGTTGATCAGGTTGAACCAGCTGGTGATGTTGAAGACCAGGGCGCCGTCGATGTCGCCCTTGATCAGCATCGGCTCCTGCAGGTTCGGCCCCATGTTCTCGATGGCGACCTTGCCCATGTCGACCTTGTTGAGCGTGCCGAGCACGCTGACGAGGCGGGTGGTCGGGGTGCCCTGGGCGCCGCCCAGCTTCTTGCCGACGAGATCGGCGGGCTTGGTGATGTTGGTCGCCTTCTTCGAGACGATCGCGAAAGGCGGCTTGTTCCAGAGCTGGTAGACCATGACCGGCACCTCGCCGGGGCGGGTCGCCGCGTTCTGGATGATGGCGTTGATGTCACCGAACCCGGCGTCGTAGGCGCCCGACATGATGCGGGTCACGGTGGCCGCCGACCCCTCGCCCTGGTCGATCGTGACGTTCAACCCTTCGGCCTTGAAGTAGCCCTTCTGCTGCGCCAGCAGGAAGGGCGCGTCGGAGCCCTGGGTCTTCCAGCCGAGCGTGAACTTGATGTTGGTTTCGGCCAACGCCGGCCCGCTCAGGCCCGGCCCACTTAGACAAAGGCCGAGCGCAAGCGTCGAGAGAAGCGTTTTCAGCATGGAAGGCTCCGTTTCGGGATGAAGGGTCAGGCGGAGGCAAAGCCCTGGCGGCGGGTGGCCCAGCCGGTGACGCGCGCCTCGACGAGCGAGAAGGCGACGTAGAGCAGGATGCCGAGGGCGGCGAGCAGGAAGAGGCCGGCGAAGACCAGCGGCACGTCGAAGTTCGAGGAGGCCGTCATCATCACGTTGCCGATGCCCTTGTTGGAGGCGACGGTTTCGGACAGCACGCTGCCGACGAAGGCGAAGGTGACGGCGATCTTCAGCGAGGCGAAGAAGAAGGGCATGGTGCGGGGCAGCCCGACGTTCCAGAGGATGTCGAGCTTGCTGGCGCCGAGCGACTTCAGGACGTCCTCCAGCTCCGGCTCGGTGGTGGCGAGGCCGGTCGCGATGTTGACGACGATCGGGAAGAAGCACATGGCGAGCGCGGTGAGGATGGCCGGCGTCGCCCCCGATCCGAACCACAGCACGAAGATCGGCACCACCGCGACCTTGGGGATCGAGGAGAAGCCGATCAGCAGGGGATAGACCGTGTCGTAGGCGGTGCGGGAGACGCCGATGGCCGCCCCGATGATCACCCCGACGGTGACCCCCAGGATGAAGCCGATCATCGTGGTCCAGAGGGTCTGCAGAACATGCGGCCAGAGGATGCCGAGGCGGTCGACCAGCGTCGCGAAGACCTGGCTTGGGCGGGGAAGGACCAGATCGGAGACCTGGAGGGCGAGGCAGAGGAATTCCCAGGCCGCGAAGAAGCCGAGGATGAGGAGGACGGCCCAGAGGCGACGGCGCAGTTCGTAGCTCATGGCTCAGGCTCCGCGGATGGCGGTGTCGGTGCGCGCGTCGATGATGAGGTCGCGCAGGCGCTGGTTGAGGGCGACGAAATCGGCGTCGAAGGTCATCTGGATCGTGCGCGGGCGGGGGAAGTCGACGGCGCTGTCGTCGATGATGCGGCCGGGGCGGGCGCTCATCACGCAGACGCGCGAGGCGAGGAAGCCCGCCTCCTTCAGGTCGTGGGTGATGAGCAGGACCGTCGGCTTGCGCTTCAGCCACAGGGACTGCATCGTCCCCCACAGCTCCTCGCGGGTGAACTGGTCGAGGGCGCCGAACGGCTCGTCGAGCAGAAGCAGGCTCGGTTCATGGACGAGGGCGCGGCAGAGGTTCGCGCGCTGCAGCATCCCGCCCGACAGCTGCCAGGGATAATGGCCGGCGAATTTGTCGAGCCCGACGTCGGCCAGCAGCGCGTGCACCCGGTCGCGATACTCCGTCTTGCGCTTGGCGCGGTAGTCGGAGCGGAAGGGCCGCACGATCTTCAGCGGCAGCATGACGTTCCGCTCGATGGTCAGCCAGGGCAGCATGGTCGGATTCTGGAAGGCCATGCCGATGCGCAGGGCCTTGGCCCCCACCTCGCGCCCGCCGACGAGGACGGCGCCCCGGGTGGGCTGCAGCAAGCCGGCCGTCAGCCGCAGGATCGTGGACTTCCCGCAGCCCGAAGGACCGACCAGGGCGACGAATTCGCCTGCGGCGATCCGAAGGTTCGTCTCCTGCAGGGCGGCGACCGACTTGCCCGGCGTGCCGAACGAGACGGCGGCCTGGGAAAGCTCGACGGCGATGGACGAACGGCCTTGCTGGATGGCTTGGGATGGGGACATGCGGCGCACCTCGTGACGGACTGACGAACTGTATGCAACTGGTGCGCCAGTCTCCGGGGTGCGCCGGGCCCCGCGTCCGGAATGACGGGTGTTTGGCGAGGAAAAGTGTGTACAATCGCTGCATGCACCGCATTTGTGCAGGGTGCTGAGGCTGTTGCATCCAAATGCGGCACTTGGCGAGTTGAATTCGCGCCCGACCTCGCTTATGCAGAGCGGGATTGGAGAGGGCGGTGATGGCCGAGGAAAAGCGTTCGAGGAAAGCCGGTGGCGACCGTGTCGCGGTGATCTGCACGGCCTTGCGGCGGGCGATCATCGAACGGGCGCTTTTGCCGGGAGACCGCTTGCCGGAGGACTCGCTGGGCGAACGCTTCGGCGTCAGCCGGACCATCGCCCGCAGCGCGCTCGGGCAGCTGGCGGCGGAGGGCCTCGTCGATCTGCGCCGGAACCGCATCGCCGTGGTCGCCGTGCCGTCCTTCGAGGACGCGCGGGACATCTTCGACATCCGGGTCGATCTCGAGCGTCAGGTCGTCCGGCATCTGGCCGGCAAGCTGACCGAGGCCCAGGTGAAACAGCTGACGGCCATCGTCGACGCCGAACATCAGGCGCGGCACGGCGCCGAGGGGATTTCGATCCGCCTGGCGACGGAATTCCATGTCCGGCTGGCGGAGATGACCGGCAAGCCCGTTCTGATCCGCTATGTGACGGAGATCTGCTACCGCGCGGGGCTGTCGCTGGCCGTCTTCAGCCGGCCCCATTCGTCCGAATGCGCGGTCAATGAGCATCTGGAACTGATCGAGGCGATCCGGACCGGCCCCGCCGACAAGGCCTGCGCCCTGATGGACGAGCATTTGGAGGCCGTGGCCTCGCGCGCGCTTCTGCAAAGCTCGGGCACCAGGAGCCGCGACCTCATGGACATCCTGGCGCCCTACACGGAGTAGGGGCGCCGGGATGTCCGAGGCGCATTCAGGTCAGCGGGCGCAGGAGGGGTCGAGGATCCATTCGGCGCTGTCGTTCCAGACGTCGGTTTCGACGATCAGCCCGTCCCGAACCACGAAGCGGTCGACGTAGCGGTTGTTGTCGAAGGGCGTGCCGTCCGGCCAGGCGCCGTACAGGCAGCCGAGGCTGTAAACGATGGTTTCCGTCTCGCCCGGCACCACGTCGTAGCGCTCGATCCGCTTCTTCACCCACTTGTAGCGGGCGGCGTTGAAGCCGGTCGGCCCGCTCGGCGTGTCGAAAACGCGATTCCCGGTGAAGCGGCAGACGAAGCCGGGCGCCACATGTTTTGCCGCGCGCACGGGATCGGGCGCCATGGAGGCGTCCAGGTAGTCCTTCACGGCCTGCAGATCGCGTTCGGTCATCTCATTCATTCGGACCTCCGTAAGTGTCGCCACATTGGTATCAAAAGTGCATACGATTTTTCCATGCAAACGATACGCCGGATGTGAGATGCCGCAGAACCCGAATTTCGATCTTCTCCTGCGCAACGCCCGCCTGAGCGGCGGGCGGGGCCCGCAGGACATCGCGGTCCGTCAGGGACGGATCGCCGCCATCGGCCCCGGCCTCGCCGGCACCGCCGCCCTCGAGGAGGACGCCGGCGGGCGTGTCGTCCTGCCGGGGCTGGTCGACACGCACATTCATCTCGACAAATCCTGCCTGCTCTGCCGGTGCCGCGACGCCGGCGGCGGCCTCAAGGGCGCGATCGCCGCGGTGTCCCGCCTGAAGAGGGATTTCACGACCGAGGACGTCTACGAGCGCGGAGCCCGCACCCTGGAGCGCGCGATCACGCAGGGCACCATGTTCATGCGGGCCCATGTGGAACTCGATCCGCTGGTCGGCCTGCGCAGTTTCGAGGCCATGAAGCGGCTCCGGCGGGATTATGCCTTCGCCATCGACCTGTCGATCTGCGTCTTCCCGCAGGAGGGGATGACCCACGATCCGGCGGTCGAGGGGTTGCTGGCCCAGGCGCTGGCGGAGGGGGCCGATCTCCTGGGCGGCTGCCCCTACACCGATGCCGATCCGTCCCTGCAGATGGAGAGGATCTTCGCCCTGGCGGTGGCGCACGACGTCGATCTCGATTTCCATCTGGATTTCGACCTCGACCCCAGCTGGTCCCATCTCGAGGAGATTTGCCGGCGGACGGTGGCGGCGGGCTGGCAGGGGCGGGTCGCCGTCGGCCACGCCACCAAGCTCGCGGCCATCGACGAGGCCGCTCTTGAGCGGATGATCGCGCTCCTCGCCGATGCCGGCGTGGGCGTGACGGCCTTGCCCGCGACGGATCTCTATCTCAACGGGCGCGACGTCAACCATCGGGCCCCGCGCGGGGTGGCGCCGGTCCATCGGCTGGCGGACGGCGGCGTGACCGTCTCGGTCGCGACCAACAACGTCCTGAATCCCTTCACGCCCTTCGGCGACGGCTCGCTGATCCGGATGGGCAATCTTTATGCGAACCTCATGCATCTGGGGCCCGAACGCTTTGGCGGCTGCCTCGACATGATCTCGACCGGGGCCGCCCGGCTGATGCGGATTGCCGACTATGGCATCGCGGTCGGCGGACGGGCGGACATGATCGTTCTCGACGCCGATGACGAGGTCGACGCCTTCGGCGGCATCGCCGCGCCCCTCATGGGGTTCAAGCGCGGCCGCAAGAGCTTTGTTCGACCGGCGGCGATGCTGATGAGATAGAGGGCGCCCCGGTCAAAGACGCCTCACCGGCGCCCGAACAGCCGTTCGATGTCCGACAGCTTCAGCTCCACATAGGTGGGGCGGCCGTGGTTGCATTGGCCGCTGTGGGGGGTGGCCTCCATCTGGCGCAGCAGGGCGTTCATCTCGTCCACGCTCAGGCTGCGCCCGGCGCGGACGGAGCCGTGACAGGCCATGGTGCCGCACACCTGCTCCAGCCGCTCCCTCAGCGACAGAGCGTCGCCCAGCTCCGCCAGCTCCTCGGCGAGGTCGCGGACGAGGCTCTTGACGTCACTCTGGCCCAGCAGCGCCGGAACCTCGCGCACCAGGACGCAGCCGGGACCGAAGCCCTCCACCGCAAGGCCCAGCTCCGCCAGCTCCGCGGCGCGGCCGAGCAGGCGGTTGGCCGACGGTTCGTCCAATTCCACCAGCTCCGGGATCAGCAGGGCCTGCCGCTTCACGCCGCCTTCCAAGAGAGCGGTCTTCATGCGTTCATAGACCAGCCGCTCATGGGCGGCGTGCTGGTCGACGATGACGATGCCCTCGCGGGTCTGGGCGACGATGTAGGTGTTGTGGACCTGGGCGCGGGCCGCACCCAGCGGGTGGCTGTCCAGCGGCGGAGCGGCCGCCGCCTGCGCCGCGTAGTCCGGCGGGCGAGCGGCGGGCGCGGCCTGCCAGCCGGCGAGGCGGCCCTGCAACGGGGGAAGCGGCGCTTGGTGGGGCGCCTGAAAGGCGGTCGCCCGGTCGGCCAGCCCCCGCGGCACGACGGAGCCGTAGCTGCCGCCCCAGGACTGCGCCGTCTGGTGCCCCGGGCTGCGGTAGGGCAGGGGGGAGGGCGGCGGGATGGCTCCGTCCGCGTCCATCGCGCTGTTCTCCGGGCGCAGCGCGCCCAGTGTCGCCAGCCCCACGGTGGTCGAGGCGCGGTGCCCGGCCTCGGCCAGCGCGTGCTTGAGCGCGCCGACGATCAGCCCGCGCACCAGGCCCTGGTCGCGGAACCGCACCTCCGCCTTGGCGGGGTGGACGTTCACGTCCACCTCCTGCGGGTCGAGGTCGAGGAACAGCGCGAGCATGGGGTGGCGGTCGCGCGGCAGGAAATCGGCGTAGGCCGCCCGCACCGCGCCGACCATCAGCTTGTCCCGCACCGGGCGGCCGTTGACGAACAGATGCTGGTGCCGGGCCGTGGGGCGGTGCAGGGTTGGCAGGCCGATCCAGCCGGCGAGCGTCACCCCCTCGCGCGCCGCCTGCACCGGCACCGCGTTGTCCTGGAAATCGCGGCCCATCAGCGCGCCCAGCCGGGTCAGCCGGGCGTCGAGCAGGTCGCCCTGCGCCGCCGACAAACGCAGCGGGGAGCGGTTGTCGCCGTCCAGCGTGAAGGCCACGCCGGGGTGGGCCATGGCCAGCCGTTCGATGCAGTCGCCGATGTGGTCGAACTCGGTGCGCGCGGCCTTGAGGAACTTCAGGCGGGCCGGCACGGCGGCGAACAGGTCGCGCACCTCCACGCGGGTGCCCTGGGCGAGCGCGGCGGGCTGCGGCGATCCCTTCAGGCCGGCGTCCACGGTCAGCGCCCAGGCGCTGTCGGCGCCGCGCGGGCGGCTGGTCAGGGTCAGGCGGCTGACCGCCCCGATGGAGGGCAGAGCCTCTCCGCGGAAGCCCAGCGAGCGGATGTCCAGAAGGTCGTCGGACGGCAGCTTGGAGGTGGCGTGCCGCTCGACGGCGAGGGCCAGCTCGTCCGGCCCCATGCCGCAGCCGTCGTCGGTGATGGTGATGAGCGATTTGCCGCCGTCGCGCACCACGACGTCGATGCGGGTGGCCCCGGCGTCGATGGCGTTCTCCACCAGTTCCTTGACGGCGGCGGCGGGCCGCTCGATCACTTCACCGGCGGCGATTCGGTTGACGAGCGTGTCGGGCAGCATACGGATCGGCATGCGCCAAATATAGTAGGCTTACGCCGGGAATGCCACCATGAGCGGGGCGTGAGCGGCGGGCCGGCCCGGCGCCGTCAGGCTCAGGCCGAAAGGCCCTTCAGTCCTTTCAGCAGGCCGGCGGCCAGATCGGTGGCGATGTCGTCCATGCCGACCGAACGGACCGAGGCGAGGACGCGCGCGTTCGGACCCTGGTCCCCGTCGGTGACCGCCCACAGGCGGGCGCCCTGGCCTGGCCGGGTGTCGGTGAGGCGTCCCAGCGCTCCCCCCTTGATGGCGCCGAGCAGCGGGCCGCTGCGGTCGTTCCCCTCCGTCAGCGCGATCATGCGCAACGACCCGTCCTTCCCGCCGGACAAGGCGTCGACGCCGAGCCGGTCGAAGACGACCTGCAACTCCCTGCCGCTGTTGGGCATGCCGATGCCGATCACGCCGGCTTCCTCGTTGGCGCTCTCCTCGGATGGGTCCTGTCCCCCAGCGGCGCGCAGCGCGTCCGGCATCTCGGGCTTGCTGAGGCCGTTCTTCGCGGCCAGCCGGTCGAGCAGGCTGTTGGCCGCACCGCCCAGGAAAACGGGCTGGTCCTCGGGAAGGTTGAGCGCCTGCCGCAGCATGCCCATCGCCTGCCGCATGTAATCGGCCCGCTTGAGTTCGTGGTCGCGGCGGGCCATCACGGCGTCCATGCCCGCCGCCACCGGGTCCTTGGCCGCCGTGTCGTCGGCCTTGGGCGCGGCGAAGGCGATGACGCCGGTCTTCATGGCCCGGAGCGCGTCGGGCGACAGGCTGACCGTGTCCACCGTGCCGTTGCGGCTGATCGCGGGCGCGGCGCCCGCCGAAGCGGAAGCGTCGGATCCCCTGGCCGGGGTGGGCCTGGCGCCCACGCCGAAGGTGGCGGGCGTTCCGCCGGTAATGTCGGTGACGGACATGCGCGCTTTTCCCCGCTTTCGATGGCACGGCCTGGGCTGCATCCCGAGGTGGTGATCGATGATGTCGCCTGCGGTTTCGGTTGTCCATGCGACGGAACGGCTTGGCCGGGCGACGGGTGCCCGGTCCATTCCCGCTCCCTGGAGAACGGGCTGGGGGGCAGCTCGGCTTCGCCCCGACAGCGGCGGTCACATTGCCGTGGGCGGAGGCGGGCCTTGTCCTCGGACCGCTCCGCCGTCCCGTGCCGCCATGGCGAAACGGGAAGGGCGAAACGGGAAGGGCCGGGGGCGGTCACGCCGGGCCGGTCTTGTCGGCGGGGTGGCCGTCCTCCTGCGTTTCCGGCTCGCCGGGGGTGGCGGGGCAGCTGGCGCGGGACGGGCCGGTGACGACGTCGAAATCGAAATCGGACATGATGGGACCTCCGGTTGGTAAGGGAGGCCGCCGTGACCGTCAGGAGGATTTTGCGTGCACCGCGTGCTGAAAACACAAAAGCCGCCTCTGGTCGGGCGGCTTTGGGTGCATCGTGGGTGTGCGATACCTAGGCCGCCGGTATGTACCAGCGGTACCAAAATCGCCCCAGGAGGGCGGGAGAGGTGAGGCGCACGGGGTTCATGACCTGAACCCTACGCCGGATCGCCGCGCCGCACAAGGGCTTCCTGCGGGGTGTCGGCCGGCGCCTCGGTCAGGGCGGCGTCAGGCGACCGCCTCGCTGATGTCGTCGTACAGCTCCTCCGCGGCTTGGGCGGCGCCCCAGGCGATCTCCACGATCTTGTCGGCTTGGGCGGACAGATCGGTGAAGGAGAGGCCGAGGTCGAGCAGGACGAGGGACTTGTCGAAGACCTTCAGCCAGCCCGGCTTGCCCTTCTCCAGCAGCTCCAGCGCATCGTCCATCCGGGTCGCCCATTCGCGGCCTTCGTTGATCATCTCCTGCTTGGCGACGATCTTGACGATCAGGTCGTTGATCTGCTCCTCCAGCTTGGGCAGTGCCGCGGCCAGCGTCTTGTTGTTCTTGGCGACGGTCTTCATGTCCTTCATGGCCCGGTCGAGCTTGGACATCACCTTGCCGAGTTCCCGCGATATTTCGTGGGACTTCACGTCCACGCCGTCGAGCTTGCTCAAATACTGCTTGATGTCGCCGCGGCACTTCCCGATTGTGCCGAGTTCGGTGCCGAAGACCGCGTTGATGACCTCCTTCGCGGAGTCGGAGCTGTTGCGGGCCACCGACTTCTTCGCGTTGTAGGCCTTGACGAGCTTGGTGACCTGCCCGTTGATCGCCGTGCGGAACTTCTCGGCGGACAGCCAGAGCTTGACGAGGTCCTTGAACAGCCCGAGGCAGCTCTTGACCATGCCGTAGATGCCGATGACCGCGGACACCCCGCCGGTCGCCACGGCCCCGCCGATCCCGGCGGCGGAGATCGCCACGCCGCCGATCTGGAGGCCGACATGGACGGCGGCCCGCCACTTGTACTTGCTGTAGTCCTTGTTGGTCTTGATAATCTGCGCCCACGCCTTCTTGACGTTGGCGTCCACCTCCTTGGTCAGGTTGGACGCCTTCATCTTGAGACCGGCGTAGCAGACGTCCGCCGCGGCCTTCTGCATGGTGGGATCGCCGACCAGACGGCCGATCACCTTGTCCGTCTTGACGACTTCGGCGACCGCCTCGGCGATGAAGTCCTTGTAGGCCGAGGAGGCGGCGTCCTGGAGCTTCTGCCAGGACAGCGGATCGTCCTGGAGTTTCTCGATGAACTCCTTATCGAACTCGACGCCGATCCCGATGTTCAGCTTGCCGTTGCCGAAGGTGATGTTCTTCGGCTTGGCTTCCGCCAGGATGGCCTTGGCGGCGTTGACCTCAATGAATTTCAGGATGGGCATCAGCGTCTCCACGCGCGCAGGGGCTTCCGAAGCGGTCCGGGGAAGCGTGGCGGTGGGGGATTGCTGGCGCTACAAGCGATTGCACCAAATTGGCGGAGCGGAGGGCGCGGCGCCCGCATGGACGCCGCAATGTCCATCCAACCTGACCTCATCCCGCTGGGGTGAGGTCAGGTTGGACAGGAGGGTTTCCGGGCGACGGGGGAGCGGAGGATCAGCGGTGCTTGCGGTACCAGCCGATCAGACCGTTGGTCGAGCTGTCGTGCCCCAGCGCGGCGGTCGGGCCGTTCTGGAGTTCGGGCAGGATCTTGCCGGCCAACTGCTTGCCCAGCTCCACGCCCCACTGGTCGAAGCTGTTGATGTTCCACACGATGCCTTGGACGAACACCTTGTGCTCGTACAGAGCGATCAGGGCGCCCAGCGTGCGCGGATCGAGCTTCTTGAACAGGATGCTGTTGGACGGCTTGTTGCCCTCGAACACGCGGTGGGGGACCAGCGGCTCGACGGCCTCGGCCGGCTTGCCGGACTTGGCCATCTCGGCGCGCACCTCGTCGGCGGTCTTGCCGCGCATCAGGGCTTCCGGCTGGGCGAAGAAGTTCGACAGCAGGATGCGGTGGTGGTCGCCAATGGGGTTGTGGGTCTCCGCCGGGGCCAGGAAGTCGGCGGGGACCAGCTCCGTCCCCTGGTGGATGAGCTGATAGAAGGCATGCTGGCCGTTGGTGCCCGGCTCGCCGAAGACCACCGGGCCGGTGGCGTAGTCCACCCGCGCGCCCTGCCGGTCCACCGACTTGCCGTTGCTCTCCATGTCCAACTGCTGGAGATAGGCGGGGAAGCGGTGCATGTACTGGTCGTAGGGCAGCACGGCGTGGGATTTGGCGCCCCAGAAATTCACGTACCAGACGCCCAGCATCGCCATCAGCACCGGCATGTTGCGCTCCAGCGGCGCGGTGCGGAAATGCTCGTCCATGTCGTGGGCGCCGGCCAGCAGCTCGGTGAAGCGGTCCATGCCGATGCCGAGCGCGATGGACAGCCCGATCGCCGACCACAGCGAATAGCGCCCGCCGACCCAGTCCCAGAAGCCGAACATGTTGGCCGGGTCGATGCCGAACTTGCGCACCTCCGCCTCGTTGGTGGAGACGGCGACGAAATGCTTGGCGACATGGGCGGGGTCGCCGGCGCTCTCCAGGAACCAGCGCCGCGCGGTGTGGGCGTTGGTCAGCGTCTCCTGGGTGGTGAAGGTCTTGGACGCGATGACGAACAGCGTCGTCTCCGGGTCCAGCCATTCCAGCGTCTCGCTGATGTGGGTGCCGTCGACGTTGGAGACGAAATGCACGCCGATCTGCGGGTGCAGGTAGGGAGTCAGCGCCTCGGTCACCATCACCGGGCCGAGGTCGGACCCGCCGATGCCGATGTTGACGATGTCGGTGATCGGGTGGCCGGTGTAGCCGGTCCAGGCGCCATCGCGGACCTGCCGGACGAAGCGCTCCATCCGGTGCAGGACGGCGTTCACCTCCGGCATCACGTCCTGGCCGTCCACCGGCACCGGGCGGTTGGAGCGGTTGCGCAGGGCGGTGTGCAGGACGGCGCGGTCCTCGGTGATGTTGATCCTCTCCCCGGCGAACATGCGGTCGCGCCAGCCTTCCACGTCCTGCTGGCGGGCAAGGTCGAGCAGAAGCGTCCGGGTCTCCTCCGTGATGCGATTCTTCGAATAATCGAACAGCAGGCCGCAGGCTTCCAGGGAGAAGCGGTTGAAGCGGTCGGCGTCGGCGGCGAACAGGTCGCGCATGTGGAGGGCCGAAACGTCCTGGCGGTGACGGGCCAGGGCTTCCCAGGCGGGCGAACGGGTGAGCGCTGACATTGGGATTTTGCCTCCTTCTCGCGTGCGCGGAGCCTAGCACCGATCGGTGCGCGCCGGGTACGCGCCAAAGCGGCGCATCCAACGTGCACAAAGGTCTAGGTTGAGCGGACTATGCGGGGCGGTGGATGAAACCGGCAACCGCTCCCCTGTGTTCTTTTCGGGACAGGAGGTGACCATGAGCGATCCGAACAAACCCGAACGGAATCCGCCGGTTCCGGCCAAGGAGGAGCGCCGCGAGGACGAGCGGCCCGATCAGGTGGGGATCATCCCCGGCAAGGTGCCGGGCCGCCCCATCGACCCCGGCGATCCACGCTTTCCGGGGAGCCAGCCGGACTTGGCGTGAGCGGCGAGGTCGCGGCGGGGCCCCACCCAACCCTCCCGCGCTCTTGCAGGGGAGGGCTTTCCTCCTTCCCCTGCGAAGCGGGGAGAGGTCGGGAGGGGCACCGCTACGACGTTCCTCAGCTTCCCCCGTCGATCGTCCGCGTCGCGGTCACGCCTTCCGGACGGCCGACCAGCACGGTCAGCAGGCGGTTGGGGTCGAGCAGCCGCTTGGCCACGCGCTGCACGTCGGCCTGGGTGACGCCGTTGATGAAGGCGTCGCGGCGGTCGAGATAGTCGATGCCCAGCTTGTCGCGCTTGACCTGAAGCAGGATGCCCGCGATGGCCTGCGTGCTGCCGAGTTGCAGCGGGAAGCTGCCGGTGAGGTAGGTTTTGGCGTCGGCCAGCTCCTCGTCCGTCACGCCCTGCTCGGCCATGCGCTTCCATTCCTGGCGCATGATGTCCAGCGCCTGACCGGCCTTGGCGTTCACCGTGTTGCCGCCGGCCATCACCAGCGCCGAATGGTCCATCGGGATCAGGTAGCTGTAGACGCCGTAGCTGAGGCCGCGCTTTTCCCGCACCTCCTCCATCAGGCGGGAACCGAAGCCGCCGCCGCCCAGCACGTAGTTCATCACGGTCGCCGCGTACCAGTCGGGGTCGGAGCGCTTCAGCCCCGGCTGGCCCATCAGCATGACGGTCTGCGCGGTCGGGCGGGTGGCGACCAGCGTTTCCCCCAGCCCCTTCGGCTCGACGTCGGGGATGGTGGCGGAGTTGGAGGCGGTGGCCGGCAGGGCGCCGAACACATGGTCGAGCGCGCGGCCCAGATCCTCCGGCGTGATGTCGCCCGCGGCGGCCACGACCAGCCGGTCGCGTCCGAAGTTGCCTTTCACGAAGCCGCGCAGATCGTCCGGCGTGATGGCCGGCAGCGATTCCAGCGTGCCGCGGATCTCCTCGCCGTAAGGGTGGCCGGCAAAGGCGGTCGAATAGAACAGCCGCCGCGCCACGTAGTTGGGATCGGCCTGATCGCGGCGCAGGCTGGACAGGATCGCGGCGCGCATGCGCTCCACCGCCTCCGCGTCGAAGCGCGGCTCGGCCAGCGACAGGCGGGCAAGCTCAAACGCCTCGTCGCGGCGGTCGCTCAGCGTGCGCAGGCTGCCGCCGAAGGCGTCGCGCCCGGCGTCGTAGCCCAGCGCGATGGCGTTGTCCTGGAGCCGCGCCGCGAAGGCCTGGCTGTCATAGGGGCCGGCACCCTCGTCGAGCGTGCGGGCGGCGAGGTTGGCGAGCCCCTCCTTGCCCTTGGGGTCGGACGCGCCGGCCCCCTCGAAGGCCCATTCCAGGGCGATGACGGGAACCTTGTGGTCCTCGACCAGCCACGCCTCGATCCCGCCCGGGCTGACCACCCGCTTGATCTCGATGGCCCAGGCGGATGTGGCGGCGGGTGCGGTGACGGCGAAGACGAAAAGGAAAAGGCAGGCGCCGAAGACGCGCTTGGGGATGGCGATCATCTCAGCTTCCCTTGTCCTGGAGCGGCAGCAGCAGGCCGGTGACGTGGTTGGTCTGGCCCAGAACGGCGCGGGCGGCGGCGTTGACCTGATCGGCGGTGACCGCGTCGATGCGCACCGGCCAGTTCTCCACGTCGTCGATGGTCTGGCCGGTGGCGATGGCGGCGCCCAGCGTCTGGGCCGGGCCGGTCAGGCTGTCGCGGGCGTAGGCGGCTTCGGCCAGCATGCGCTTCTTGGCGGTGGCGACTTCCTCCTCCGTCACGCCCTTCTCCACGACCTTCCGGATCTCGGCCTCCAGCGCCGCTTCCAGCTTCTCCATGGTCACGCCGGGGGCCGGAGAGGCGCCCGCCGCCAGCGAGGTCCTGTCCCAGGCCGACGGGCTGTAGCCCAGCCAGGCCGAGGTGGCGATGCGCTGGTCCACGACGAGGCTGCGGTAGAGGCGGGAGGTCGGGCCCCCGCTCATGATCTCCGACAGCACCTGGAGCGGGTAGGCATACCCCTCCTTGTCGGTGCGGTAGGACGGGGCGAGCCAGTGGCGCCGGATCGACGGCTGGCGCACCTCGTCGTCGCGCAGGATGACCCGGCGGGCGGCGCTGATCGGCGGCTCCTGAACGCGGACGCGCTCGGGCACCGGGCGGGCGGGAATGCCGCCGTAATATTTCTCGGCGAGCGGCTTCAGCTCCTCGGCCGTCACGTCCCCGGACACCACCAGCACCGCGTTGTTGGGCGCGTACCAGCTCTTGTAGAAGGACTCCGCCTCCTCCCGCGTCAGGGCGGCCATCTCCTGCGGCCAGCCGATGATCGGGGTGCCGTAGGGGTGATGGACGTAGAGGGTGGCGTTGACCTGCTCGCCGATGCGGTCGGCGGGTTCGTTCTCGATGCGCTGGCGGCGCTCCTCGATGATGACGTCCCGCTCCGGATAGACGACCTGATCGGTGAGGCGGAGGTTCGACATGCGGTCGGCCTCCATCTTCATCACCAGCTCCAGCCGGTCGCGCGCCACATTCTGGAAATAGGCCGTGTAGTCCCAGGAGGTGAAGGCGTTGTCGCGCCCGCCGTTCTTGGCGACGATGCGGGAGAAGGCGCCGGGCGGAACCTCCTCCGTCCCCTTGAACATCAGATGTTCCAGGAAATGGGCGATGCCCGACACGCCGCGCGGCTCGTCCGCCGCGCCCACCTTGTACCAGACCATGTGGGTGACCACCGGCACGCGCTGGTTGGTCACCAGCACGACCTGCATGCCGTTGGACAGGGTGAAGGTCTCCGGGAAGAAGACGCCCTTCGCGGCGGCGCCGGAGGGCGTGGCGCCGGAGGGCGTGGCTGCCGGGGCGGCGGCGGCGGGCATGGCCGCGGGCATGGCGCCGGCCAGGGCGAAGGCCAGGACGCCCGCAGCGGCGAGCCGGCGCCAGGGCCGTTTCCAGGGTGGGGGAGCGGTGGGGCCGTTGGGGAGCATGGGCCTCTCGTTGGCAGCGGAGGGAACGGTGAATGCAAAAAGGGCGTCCCCGTCCGGGAACGCCCCCTAGATACTGGTGCGGCGAGCCGCCCGGAACAATGCCCTGGAATTGGGGTCCTGAATGGAGCCCTGGAGGCGGCTTAGAACAGCCCTTCCAGCGGCGCCCGGCGCTTGCGCTCGATGGTCGGGACGGTGCCGTCGTTCAGCGCCTTGCCGGTGGCCTGGGCCTCGCGCAGGCGCTGGTTCTCCTTCTTCGGGTCGACGATCTCGTAGGGCTGCTCCTGCGTCTGCCAGAACAGCAGGGAGTCGATCCAGCTCTTGTCGGCGACGACGAGCTGGGTCGTCTCCTGGTCGACCTTGTTGCGGATGCCCGGCTCGATGCCGCCCTTGGCGCCGGCCTGGGCGATCAGGGCCGACTCGCCGGCGGTGCCGGCGGTCGCCGTCCGGCCGCCCGTGGCGGTGGCGCGCGAGGAGCCGCCGAAGACCGAGGCGGCGGCCACCGCGGCCGACGTGGCGTCCTGCGGCCGCGCCGCGCCGGGGCGCGGCTCCGGCAGGCGGGTCAGGCTCGGCGGCATGGTCAGCGGCGCGCGGGACACGACCGTGAACTCGTCCGGGCTCGTGCGGTCGAGACCGATGGAGCGGCGGACGTCGGTGCATCCGGTGAGCGCCAGCGCGACGAGCGCCAAGCCCAGCAGCGGGCCCCGCCCCAGGGAACGGGTGGAGCGCCGCGCGATGGAGGAGGCGAAGGAAAGCATGGTCACGTTCGAGTCCCGTCGTCTAGTCGTCAGGCCGCTTGTCGTCGGGCCGCGTCCCTTATAGCGGCTCCGTCGCGTGAACTATTACGACTTTTCGCGGCCCGCGAACAGCCCATCCAGCACGAGAAGCGCCACGCCGACGCTGATTCCGCTGTCCGCCACGTTGAAGGCCCAGAAATGCCACCCCCCGATGTGGAAATCGAGGAAATCGGCGACGGCCCCGTAGAGGAAGCGGTCGATCACATTGCCGATGGCACCGCCGATGACCATGCCCAGCGCCAGCGCGAGGTAGCGCCGGTCGGCCTGGCGCAGCCAGAGCAGCAGCGCCACCACGATGGCGAAGGCCACCGCGGCCAGCACGTAGGGCATCCAGGCGTGGGAGCTGCCGAAGGTGCCGAAGCTGACCCCGGTGTTCCAGGCCAGCACGAGATTGAAGAACGGCGTGACCTCGATGACCCGTGGATAGGGCTGCATGACCACGTCGAGGATCCACCATTTGGTGAGCTGGTCGAGGACCACCACCAGCGCGGCGACGGACAGGCCGAAGACCGTGTAGCCGCGGCTGCCGGACGTGGAGAGGCTGCTCATGGAGTGCTCCGGAGAGTGGAAGGCGTTCGGGCCCCCTCCCTAACCCTCCCCCGCCTTCGGCGAGGGAGGGGATCACGCTCCCTCGCCCGCGAAGCGGGGGAGGGATGGGGAGGGGGCCTGCTGCAAATCAGAACGCCGGTTCCGCGTCCACGGCTTCGGCGCAACGGAGGCACAGCGTCGGGTGTGCGGCGTTCGTGCCGACCTCCGGAAGGATCTTCCAGCAGCGCTCGCACTTGCCCCCTTCGGCGAGGCCGGGCACCACCGCGATGCCGGCCACGTCGGGCAGGACGAAGGCTCCCTCGGGGGCCGTGCCCTCCGCCACGGTGATCTGCGAGGTGATGCAGATCTCGGCGAAGTCCACGCCGTCGAGCAGCGCCTTGGTCGCCGCGTCCACGAAGACGGTCGGGTTGGCCTGCAGGGACGAGCCGATCCTCTTGTTGGCCCGCTCCAGTTCCAGCGCGCCGGTGACGGTGCGGCGGACGGTGCGGATGGACTCCCACTTGGCGGCGAGATCGTCGTTGCGCCACTCCGCCGGGATGGCCGGGAAGACGCGCAGATGGACGCTCTCCTCGCTCCAGCCCTCGAGGCCGGTCAGACCCTCGGGCCGGGCCAGCCACGCCTCCTCCGCGGTGAAGCAGAGGATCGGGGCCAGCCACGCGGTCAGGGTGGAGAGCAGATGCTCCATCACCGTGCGGACCGCGCGGCGGCGGACCGAGCCCGGCGCGTCGCAGTAGAGGCTGTCCTTGCGGACGTCGAAGTAGAAGGCCGACAGCTCCACGGCGCAGAAATTGTGGATCGCCACCGACAGGTCGTGGAAGTCGTAGGCCTCGATCTTGGCGCGGACCAGCGCGTCCAGCTCCGACAGGCGGTGCAGGACCCAGCGCTCCAGCTCCGGCATCTCAGCCACGGCGATGCGCTCGGCCGGGGTGTAGTCGGCCAGCGCGCCGAGGATGTAGCGCAGCGTGTTGCGCAGGCGGCGGTAATGGTCGGCCTGGTACTTGATGATCTCCGGGCCGATGCGCTGGTCCTCGGTGTAGTCGGTGCTGACCACCCAGAGGCGCAGGATGTCGGCGCCGTACTTGTCGCAGACCTCCTGCGGGGCGACGACGTTGCCCAGCGACTTGGACATCTTGCGGCCCTGCTCGTCGAGCGTGAAGCCGTGCGTCAGCACCGCGTCGTAGGGCGCCCGGCCGCGCGTGCCGCAGCTTTCCAGCAGCGAGGAGTGGAACCAGCCGCGGTGCTGGTCGGAGCCTTCAAGGTACAGCGAGGCCGGCCACTTCAACTCCGGCCGCTGCTCCAGCACGAAGGCGTGGGTCGAGCCGGACTCGAACCACACGTCGACGATGTCCCTGACCTGCTCGTAATCGTCGGCGCGGTAGGCGTTGCCGAGGAAATCCTGCGCCGGGCGGGCGAACCACGCGTCGGAGCCTTCCTTCTCGAAGATGTCGGCGATGCGGGTGAACACGTCGGCATCGCGCAGGATCGCGCCGTTGTCCTTGCGGACGAACAGGGCGATCGGCACGCCCCAGGCGCGCTGGCGGCTGATGCACCAGTCCGGGCGCTGCTCGATCATCGCGCGGATGCGGTTCTCGCCCTGGGCCGGGAACCACGTCGTGTCGGAGATGGCCTGCAGCGCCGTCTTGCGCAGGTCGTTCGTCTCCATGGAGATGAACCACTGCGGCGTGGTGCGGAAGATCAGCGGGGCCTTCGACCGCCAGCTGTGCGGGTAGCTGTGCTTGATGCGGCCCTTGGCGAGCAGCGCCCCGACCTCCTGGAAGGCCTTCAGCACGGCGCCGTTGGCCTCGCCCGGCTTTCCCTCGGCGGTGTAGACGCGCAGGCCGGCGAACAGCGGGACGTGGTCGTAATAGCGCCCGTCCTCGCCGACCGTCTGCGGCACCTCGATGCCGTTGGCCTGGCCCAGGTGGAAGTCGTCCTCGCCGTGGCCCGGCGCGATGTGGACGAAGCCGGTGCCGGCGTCGGTGGTGACGAAGTCGCCGGCCAGCAGCGGCACCTTGAAATCGTAGCCGCTGCGGGTCAGCGGGTGGTGGCAGTAGCCGCCGGCCAGACGCGAGCCGGGGAAGCGGTGCAGCAGCCGCGCGTCCTTGATCTTGGTTTCCTTGAAGACGCTCTCGGCCAGCGCGGTGGCGACGACGAGACGCTCACCGACCGCGGCGAGGCTGCCCTCCTCGACCTCCAGCACCTTGTAGGTCGCGTATTCGATGTCCTCGCCGAAGGCGATGGCGCGGTTGCCCGGCAGGGTCCAGGGGGTGGTCGTCCAGATGACGATGTTGGCGTCGTCGACCTCCGGCGCCGGCGAGCCCCAGATGGCGAAGCGCGCGAAGACGGTGGTCGAGGTGTGGTCGTGATACTCGATCTCCGCCTCGGCCAGCGCGGTCTTCTCCACCACCGACCACATGACCGGCTTGGCGCCCTTGTAGAGGCCGCCGTTCATGGCGAACTTGTGGATCTCGCGGACGATCTGCGCCTCGGCGGGCAGCGTCATGGTCAGGTACGGGTCGGCCCAGTTGCCTTCCACGCCCAGGCGGCGGAACTCGCCGGCCTGGATGTCCACCCACTTCTGGGCGAACTGGCGGCACTCGGCGCGGAACTGGTTGAGCGGGACCTCGTCCTTGTCCTTGCCCTCGGCGCGGTACTTCTCCTCGATCTTCCACTCGATGGGCAGGCCGTGGCAGTCCCAGCCGGGGACGTAGTTGGAGTCATAGCCCTGCATCTGGCGCGAGCGGACGATGACGTCCTTCAGCACCTTGTTGACGGCGTGGCCGATGTGGATGTTGCCGTTGGCGTAGGGCGGGCCGTCGTGCAGGACGAACTTCTCGCGGCCCTTCGCCGTCTCGCGCAGCCGCTGGAAGAGGCCCATGTCCTCCCAGCGCTTCAGCAGCTCCGGCTCCTTGGTGGGCAGGCCGCCGCGCATGGGGAAGTCGGTGCGGGGCAGAAAGACGGTGGACTTGTAGTCGCGGGTCATCGGGGGATGTTTCCTGAACCTGGAGCAGAACCGTCGGGCGGCTGCGGTCAGGCCCCCGACGCACGCACAAACGAGGCGGTCCCGGCCCCCCTCAGGAGGCCGGGTTGGTAATTCGCGCCATGCGCGCCATGACCCACGCCGGATGCAGCATCGCGCGGGATATTAGCGGTGTGGGCGGTGCGGTCAAGGCGCGGCGCCTCCGGGTGCGTCAGTCGAAGCTGGCCTTGCCGCCGTGGGCGGCCGACCAGCCGACCGGGTCGTTCAGGAACTTCTCGACCTCCGACAGGGTGTTCTCGTCGAAGTACCGGTTCTCGCGGGCGACCTTCAGCACGTCCCACCAGGTGCACAGCTCGTGCAGGCGGACGCCGATGCGGTCCATGTTGGTCTTCGACTGCGGGAAGATGCCGTAATGGAAGATCACGAAGCTGTCGGTCACCGTGGCCCCGCCGTTGCGCAGCGCGGTGACGAAGTTCTCCTTGCTCTTGCCGTCGGTGGCGAGGTCCTCGACCAGGATGACCCGCTGCCCCTCGGTCAGCACGCCCTCGATCTGGGCGTTGCGCCCGAAGCCCTTCGGCTTCTTGCGGACATACTGCATGGGCAGTTCCAGCCGCTCGGCGATCCAGGCGGCGAAGGGGATGCCCGCCGTCTCGCCGCCGGCCACCGCGTCGATGCTCTCGTAGCCGATCTCGCGCTCGATGGTCTGGACGGCGAAGTCCATCAGAGCCTTGCGGGCGCGCGGGAAGGACACGATGCGCCGGCAGTCGGTGTAGACCGGGCTCGCCCAGC
Organism: Azospirillum formosense; assembly: GCF_040500525.1. Lineage (NCBI taxonomy): Bacteria > Pseudomonadati > Pseudomonadota > Alphaproteobacteria > Rhodospirillales > Azospirillaceae > Azospirillum > Azospirillum formosense. The sequence goes on from NZ_CP159402.1 coordinate 503,503, forward strand.
CGGAGGTGAAGATGAAGGGCGTCTCGGCGTTGAAATGCAGCGCCTTGATTTCCAGCAGGATCTTCGCGGCGGTGGCGGCAATCGTCGCCCGGTCGGGCAAAGCGGCGGTGGTCATGGCCTAACGGCTCCCAGGGAGGCTCAAACTGCCCCGTGTGTAGCCCCCCGGCGTGCGAATCGCAATGGGGCGGGCTCGCCCTGCGCCGTCACTTCCCCGGCAGGGCCAGCGCGATGCAGCGGGTCAGCACCGGGTTGCCGGTCATCTCGCGGTAGGCCTGGACGATGGCGGGCTCGGCGGCCTTGCATTGCTCCATCGTCTGGAACTCGATGGTGGTCGGGCCGCCCTGGTTCAGGATGAAGAGCAGGAGGATCACGCGGTCCATCGTCGCTCAGCCTTCCGACCGCGGTTCCCGGGCCAGCACGGCGCGGGCCGCGGCGGCGTCCTGGACGATCTGGTCCTTCAACTCGTTGAAGCTGCCGAACTTGCGCTCCGGCCGCAGGAACTCGATGAGCTGCACGCGCAGATGCTGGCCGTAGAGGTCGCCGTCGAAGTCGAGGATGTGGGTCTCCAGCCGCTCCACCGTTCCGCCCACGGTCGGGCGGCGGCCCAGGTTGGCGACGCCGTCGCGCCACACCGTGCCCGCCCCCTGGTCCACGCCGGTGCGCACCGCGTAGACGCCGAAGGCGGGGCGCAGATAGTCGGCCAGCTCGACGTTGGCGGTGGGGAAGCCGATGGTGCGGCCCTTGTGGTCGCCATGCTCCACGCGCCCCTCGATCTCCCAGGGGGAGCCGAGCAGCCGGGCGGCCTCGCGCGGGTTGCCGGCGACCAGCGCGTCGCGCACGCGGGTGGAGGAATAGACGCCGTCCGCGTCGTCGGCCACCGGCCCGACCTCGGTCACGCCGAAGCCGTGCGCCGCGCCGGCCTGCCGGAGCAGGGCGGGGTCGCCGCCGCGGCCATGGCCGAACAGGAAGTCGTAGCCGCAGACGACGTGCCGCACGCCCAGCCCGGCCACCAGATCCTCCTGGATGAAGGCGTCGGCGGTCTTGTGCAGGAAGCTCTCGTCGAAATGGCAGACGAACAGCAGGTCGACGCCCAGCGCCTCGATGTGGCGCGCCTTGACGCGGAAGGGCGACAGGCGGAAGGGGGCGTCGTCCGGGCGGAAGACCGAGCGGGGGTGCGGCTCGAAGGTCATCACCGCCGAGGGCGCGCCGAGATCGCGGGCGATCCGCTGGGCGGTGGCGATCACCGCCTGATGGCCGCGGTGCACCCCGTCGAAGTTGCCCAGGGCGACGACGGCCCCACGGGCGTCCTGCGGCAGGTCGGCGGTGTGTCGGAACAATCGCATGCGTCACGCCCTGATGGTCTGCGGGCCGCGGACGGCCCCCGGAAACGATGGCGGCCCGCCGGGGCGGGCCATGCCATGGGCGTCTTATATAGACCGGAGCCGGCGCGTGGTCTACGCACCGGCGACCGGCAGGTCATTTCGCGTGTTGTACGGCGTGGCCCCCGATGGTCCGGCGGGGGCGGTCAGCCGCGCGACGGGACCATCAGCAGGGCTTCGCCCTCGATCACCACGGTCTCGCCGACGGTGCAGACCGTGCGGACGACGACGCGGCGCTTCTCCGGGATCACCTCGGTGACGGTGGCGCGGGCGGTCACCGTGTCGCCGGCGCGGACCGGCGCCTTGAAGCGCACGGTCTGGCTCATGTAGATGGCGCCCGGACCCGGCAGCTTGGTGCCGAGAACGGCGGAGATGAAGCTGACGCTCAGCATGCCGTGGGCGATGCGGCCCTGGAACATGGTGCCGCTGGCGTATTCCTGGTTCAGGTGGACCGGGTTGGTGTCGCCGGAGATGCCGGCGAACAGCACGATGTCCGCCTCGGTAACCGTCTTCGCGAAGGACGCCGTCATGCCGACGGTCAAATCCTCGATGCAGTGGCCCTCGTTGTCCTTCAGGACTTGGCGAACATCATCCATACCGCGGTTCCTTTTCATCAAGCACCGGCAGGGCGGTGCGGCAACACGTATGGTGCAATGCGATATATGCACTGCAACCACGTGATGGCAACACGACTCGCCTGAAAAAGTGAAAAAACCGCTAACCTCTTTCGAAAGAGGAGGCAGTCGAGGCGTCCTGCCTATTTCCCACCTATTTCCTGGGCCTCGGCGTTTTCAGTTCCGTGACAGTAAAAGTGCGGGGTGGGGCCAGTTAATATGTGTACCGACAATTCGCCCTGCTGCAGCGCGGAATGCGGAGCGACTCGGGGGCGGACGGCTTGACTTCGCGCCGCCGCGGCCAACCGTCACCTCTCATCCCCCGAACCGCGATGGAATCCGACCCATGCCCCACCGCTTCGCGCTGGTCACCGGCGGCACCTCCGGCATCGGCGCCGGCTTCGCCCGCGCCCTGTCCGCCGACACCGGCCTCCTGCTGGCCGCCCGCAACGCCGAGGCCCTCAACACCGCCAAGACGGAGCTGGAGGCCGCCGGGCGCCGGGTGGAGGTGCTGGCCACCGACCTGACCACCGACGCGGGGCGGGACGCCCTGATCCAGAAGGCGGAGACGCTGGAGATCGACCTGCTCATCAACAACGCCGGGTCGGGCGCCTTCGGGCCGGTGCTCGACAACCCTCCGGAGGCGGAGCGGGCGACGGTGGAGCTGAACGTGGTGGCGACCACGGTGCTGACCCGCGCGCTGCTGCCCGGCATGATCGAGCGGGCGGCGCGCGACGGGCGCAGGGCGGGGCTGATCCTGCTGTCGAGCACGGCGGCCTTCCAGCCGATCCCGTTCCTCGGCACCTACTGCGCCAGCAAGAGCTTCGTGCTGGCCTATGGCGAGGCGCTGGCGACGGAGCTGAAGCGCAAGCCGGTGGATGTGCTGGTGCTGTGCCCCGGCGCCACCCGCACCAGCTTCGGCAAGCGCGCCGGCTTCGCGCTGAACGCGCTGCCGGGGGCCGCCGACCCGCTGGACGTGGCGCGGGAGGGGTTGCAGGCGCTGGGGCGCCGCACGGTGCATGTGCACGGCTTCGGCACCCGCAACATGCTGCGCCCCTTCCTGTGGTCGCGCCATGCGGCCTCGGACGGGCTGGGCGCGCTGCTGGCCGCTTTCGACCGGGGGCAGCGCGCCGGCCGGTCCGCCCGTCCGCCGCGTGGCGGGGCTTAGCGGTCGGACCCCGAGCCGCTCTGCCGGTCGGCGCCGGACGATCCCGACAGGGCGGCGCCCTTGCCCTTCTTCTCGGACGCAGGCTGCTCGGCGACCTGGGTCTTGTCCGCCTTTTCGGCCTTGGCCTCGACCTTCTCCCTAACGGCCTCGGTCGGCTGTTCGGACGGCTTGGCCTCGACGCGCACCGGGGCCACGCCGTCCTCGATCATGTCGAGCTTCTTGGCGGCCTGCTTCGACAGGTCGATGACCCGCCCGTCCACATAGGGGCCGCGGTCGTTGACGATGACGTCGACGCTCTTGCCGTTGTCCTGGTTGGTCACGGTGACCTTGCTGCCCAGTGGCAGCTCGCGCGAGGCGGCGGTCGGCTTGTTCTGGTCGAAACGCTCGCCGCTGGCCGTCTTCTTCCCATGGAACGAGCCGCCGTAGAAGGACGCCTCGCCCTCATGGACGATCACCGGCTCGCCCTCGTCCGTGCGTTCCACGGCGATCGGCGGCACCGACGCGTCCTTCGGGCTTTGCGATTTGGATGAGGGCTGGGCCTGGGTGGCCATGGGGGACAGGGTCAGGGACAGGGCGCAGAGCGCCATGGACAGTTTACGCGCCATGTGCATTCGAATGTACCTCCCATTGGACCTCGACAACACCCGAGGGAGGATCGGGGTTCCGCCGGATGGCCGTCGGACGCTGGACCCACGCCGTGCGTTGATGCTTCAATCGTCCCGTCAAAGCAGGGAGCGCGCAGGAATGGCCGTGAGCGTGGCGGGTCTGGGCGTGGAGCCACGGTTCGGCTGGGTGACGATGGCGGACGGGACCCGGCTGCGCACCGCCCATTGGGCGGCCGCCGCCCCGCCGCGCGGCACCGCGCTGCTGCTGACCGGCCGGGCGGAGTTCATCGAGAAATACGCCGAGACGGCGGGGGAGATGCTCGCCCGCGGCTTCGAGGTCTTCGCCTTCGACTGGCGCAACCAGGGCCTGTCCGACCGGCCCCTGCCCAACCGCCAGATCCATCATCTGGACAGCTTCGACACGCTGGCCGGCGACCTGCAGGAGGTGGTGGATCGGCTGGTGAGGCCACGGCAGCGGGGCCGCCTGCTGCTGGTCGCCCACAGCATGGGCGGGCTGGTCGCCCTGATGGCCCTGCTGCGCAATCCGGCCCTGTGCGACGCCGCGGTGTTGACGGCGCCGATGTTCGACATCTTCACCGGCCCGGTGCCGCGCCGCATGGCGGTCTGGCTGGCCGAGCGCCTTTGCGCCCGCGGGCGGGCCGCCGAATACGCCTTCGGCCAGCACGACTACGACCCGGTGGAGGGGCTGTTCACCCCGGTCAACCCGATCACCTCCGACCCCCGCCGCTACGCCACCTACCACGACGCCTTCCGCGACCGGCCCGAACTGCGGGTGGGCGGGGTCAGCTTCGGCTGGGTGCGGGCGGCCCTGCGCGCCTCCGACCACATCCGCTTCACAGCACCACTGGAGCGGGTGACGACGCCCATCCTGCTGCTGAGCGCGCCCGCCGACGCCATCGTCCGCTCGGAGGCGCACCGGCTGGCCGCCGCCCGGCTGGGCAACGCCGTGCTGAAGGAGCATCCCGACGCCAAGCACGAGCTGCTGATGGAGCGCGACGACATCCGCGACCGGGTGTGGGCGGACATCGACGCCTTCCTCGCCTCCCTGCATTTGTAAGCTGGGCATTTGTAAGCCGGGCATCTGTAAGCGGGGCATCTGCGGGCCGGGCTGTGCTAGGTCCTTGGCGTCGGCGCCCGCGCGCCCACATGAGGGACGATTTGCGCCCGCTTCCACACCCGTTTTTTTCGCTCAAGGGTCCGCCTTCCATGTCCGATTTCTGGAAAGAGTCCGGTTTCCATCTGCTGACGCGCGACGCCGACGGCTGGCTGGCGGTCACGCCGGACTTCCTGCGCGCCTATCTGATGCGGCCGGAGATGCGCCCGCCCGAGGACGCCTGCGAGACCGAGCACACGCTGTTCGCCGGCCTGCTCGACGATCCCGCCCGCCCCGTGCCGCCGGGCATGGTGGAGGCGCTGGCCGACGCGGACGCGCGGGAGAACTGGGCGGTCTGGCTGGGCTTCCGTGACCGGCTGCTCGCCGCCGGCACGGTCGAGGGCTGCTACCTCCGCCTGTTCCGCGAGGGCGCGCGGGGCGTGCCGGGGCTGTTCATCGACCAGATGGCCCACGTGATCCTGCGTAATCTTTTGGACGGCACGCCGTCGGGCCTGCGGGCGCGGGCGGGCGAGCTGTTCTTCCGGCCCCAGACGGTGTCGGTGGACGACGGGCGCGTCCGGCTGGCCGACAGCGAGACGGTGGAGATGCTGGCCGCGACCGGCGGCTTCGGCAGCCTGGGCCGGCTGGTGGTGGAGGCCGGCACCGCCCCGCGCTCCGTCGATCTCGACATCCTCGACGAGACCAACCACTCCCGCTACTGGGAGCGCGACTCGCGGCACGACACCGTGCTGGACGTGACCTTCGCCGCAGCCGGTCTCGACGCGCTGTGCCGCGTCCTGGAAGGGTGGGTGAAGCATTTCCTGGGGGTGGCGGTGTCGATCCATCCCGTGCAGCGGATCAGCGACGAGCGCTGGGTCTGGCATGTCGGGCTGGATGGGGAGGCCACGGCGATCCTCAACGACCTCTACAACGGGGCCGAGGTGGGGGAGGAGCGGCTGGCCCGTATCCTGTCGTTGTTCCGGCTGGAGTTCGCCGACCCGGCGGCCATGCGCGCCGACATCGCCGGGCGGCCGGTCTATCTGGCCCTGGCGATGACCGCCGACCGCAAGCTGCGCCTGAAGCCGCAGAACCTGCTGGTCAACCTGCCGCTGGCGCAGATGAACTGACCGGTCGTCCTATAGCCATACTGTCAGTGTGACTATCTGTCGCCCCGGCTGCGGGTGGTCGGCGTCTTACAAGGATGTTTCCTGAAGGGGGAAACGTCATGCAATCAAACGCAACGCAACGCAGCCGAAGACGATGAAGCCGAACCTTGCCGACCCGCGCTGGGAAACGATGGCGTGGCAGGACGGCTTCGGAGTCGGGAACGCGGTGATCGACGCCGACCACAGGCGCCTGTTCGAGCTGTTCAACGAGTTCGTCACCGCGGTGAACGAGTCCCGCGCCGACAGTGAGATCCAGGACGTGCTGGGGGAATTGCTCGCCTACACCGACACCCATTTCGACCGGGAGGAGACGCTGATGCGCGAGCATGGCTATCCCGACTTTGCGGCGCACAAGGCGCTGCATGACAGCTTCGTCCGCCAGTTGCACGATGTGAACAGCGCGCTGGACGCGGGTGGGGAGAAGGGCGCCTTCGTTCTGGGCTTCCTGGCCAAATGGCTGTCGGGCCACATCCTGGGCGTGGACACCAAGCTGGGCGCCTACCTGCGCGAGCGCGGGGTGGAGGCGTAAAGGGCACCGCCCCTCTCCCGTGGCGGGAGAGGGGCGGTGACATCGGACGGTTACTGCTTGTTCGACTCGCCGCTGCCCTTCGGGCCACGGTTCAGCGAGGTCATGCTGTCGCTGTACTGGAATTCCGGCATGTCGCGCACGCTCGCCTGGGTGACGTCGCGCAACGTGATCGGGCCGTTGCCCGGCAGCACGTCGGCCAGCGCGATGTCCGCCGCGATCTCCTTGCCGCCGATGCCGAGGAAGCCGCCGCTCTGGATCACCAGAAGCTGCGCGTTGCCGTCCGGGCCGAGAATGACGTCGGTCACCTTGCCGACCTTCTCGCCGTCCGCGCCGATCACCGTGCGGCTCATCAGATGCTCGACGCTGGCCCCGCCGGTTGGGCCGGCCGGCCGGGCGCTCTGTCCCTGATCCATGATGACCGAGTTCGGGGCCTGCGAGGTCGGGGCCTGGGCGGTGCCGCCGGTGCCGGTCTGGGCCGCGGCTGCGCCGGTCATCAGCGCCAGGGCGGACAGGGTCGCGATCACCGTCTTGTGCATGGAAGGTCTCCTCGTTGCACGAAACCGCCCCTTCCAACCGGAGGGAGCGGGAAAGGTCACGCGCGGTCCCCTGTGACATCATGTGGGACATCCTGGGGCGACTCGGGGCGCGAGGCCGGAGGCTTGGCGCCCGGCGGGTCCAGGGGGCAAAAGTGGGTCGGCGGGCGGGGGATCGGGAGAAGGGCGTACCGCCGATTCGCCTCCCGGAAATCCTGCGGTCGGGCGGCCCCGGCAACCCCGTGAAAGTGACGGATTCCTTACGGAATCCGGGCGCCGGGGGCCTTTGCCGCGGGACTAGATGTAGGGGTGGGCTGATTTTTTCCGGGAACCGGCCCGGGGGTGGCCCGTTGTACAGGGCGCGCCATATCTAGGAGGTAGCCCCGCGTCAAGCACACAATATCTTGGGCCGGGTCTTGCTTGGTCCAAAGCTTGAGGCTAGGATGCGCACCAACATACAGGGTGTTGCGTTCGTCAGCCAGCGCGAGCTGCGCCGCACGGAGCGCGACACCTTTGTTCGCCAGCCAGAGGGAGCACGAGTCACATGCGGGTCCAGCGTCGTTTCACCAAAGAGGGTCAGGATGCTTACGCCGCTCTCGGCTTCCGCCGCACGACGAGCGAGATCCGCAACCCCGACGGCTCTGTGGTCTTCCAGCAGACGGACATCGAGGTTCCCGAGAATTACAGCCAGGTCGCCAGCGACATCCTGGCCCAGAAGTACTTCCGCAAGGCCGGCGTTCCGGTCGCCCTGAAGGCGGTCGAGGAGAACACCGTCCCGTCCTGGCTGTGGCGCAAGACCGCCGACGAGGCGGCTCTGGCCGCGCTGCCGAAGGAGAAGCGCTATTCCGGCGAGAAGTCGGCCAAGCAGGTCTTCGACCGTCTGGCCGGCACCTGGACCTACTGGGGCTGGAAGGGCGGCTATTTCGACACCGAGGCCGACGCCCGCGCCTTCTTCGACGAGATGCGCTTCATGCTGGCCGCCCAGATGGCGGCCCCGAACAGCCCGCAGTGGTTCAACACCGGCCTGCACTGGGCCTACGGCATCGACGGCCCGAGCCAGGGCCACTTCTACGTCGATTTCAAGACCGGCCTGCTGACCTCGTCCGCCTCGGCCTACGAGCACCCGCAGCCGCACGCCTGCTTCATCCAGTCCGTCGCCGACGATCTGGTGAACGAGGGCGGCATCATGGACCTGTGGGTCCGCGAGGCGCGCCTGTTCAAGTACGGCTCGGGCACCGGCTCCAACTTCTCCCGCCTGCGCGGCGAGGGTGAGAAGCTGGCCGGCGGCGGCAAGTCGTCGGGCCTGATGAGCTTCTTGAAGATCGGCGACCGCGCGGCGGGCGCCATCAAGTCGGGTGGCACCACCCGCCGCGCGGCCAAGATGGTCACGGTGGACATGGACCATCCGGACATCGAAGCCTACATCGACTGGAAGGTGACCGAGGAGCAGAAGGTCGCCGCCCTCGTCACCGGCTCCAAGATCTGCCGCGAGCACCTGACCGCCATCATGGCCGCAGCCCAGGACGGCCAGGACCCGAAGGTCAACAAGGAGCTGAAGAAGGCCGTCGTCGCCGCCCGTAAGGCGCAGGTGCCGGAGAACTACGTCCAGCGCGTCATCCAGTTCGCCGCCCAGGGCTTCACCAGCATCGAGTTCAAGACCTACAACACCGATTGGGACTCGGACGCCTACCTGACGGTGGCCGGCCAGAACTCCAACAACTCGGTGCGCATCTCCGACGACTTCATCCAGGCCGTCCTGAACGACGACGAGTGGAAGCTGATCCGCCGCACCGACGGCACGGTCCACCGCACGCTCCGCGCCCGCGACCTGTGGGACAAGGTCGGCTACGCCGCCTGGGCCTGCGCCGATCCGGGCGTGCAGTTCGACACCACGATCAACGACTGGCACACCTGCCCGGCCTCGGGGCGCATCAACGCCTCGAACCCGTGCTCGGAGTACATGTTCCTCGACGACACGGCCTGCAACCTCGCCTCGCTGAACCTGATGTCGTTCCGTCTGAAGGACGGGTCCTTCGACGTCGAGGCGTTCGAGCACGCCTGCCGCCTGTGGACCATGGTGCTGGAAGTCTCCGTGCTGATGGCGCAGTTCCCGTCCAAGGAGATCGCCCAGCTGTCCTACGAGTTCCGCACGCTGGGCCTGGGCTTCGCCAACCTCGGCGGCCTGCTGATGTCCTCCGGCCTGCCCTACGACTCGGCGGAAGGCCGCGCCTACTGCGCCGCCATCTCGGCGGTGATGACCGGCGTCGCCTACGCCACCTCGGCCGAGATGGCGCAGGAGCTGGGCGCCTTCCCGGCCTTCGAGCAGAACCGCGACCACATGCTGCGGGTCATCCGCAACCACCGCCGCGCCGCCTATGGCGAGATGGACGGCTATGAGGGGCTGTCGGTCAAGCCGGTGCCCTTCGTCGCCGACGAGTGCCCGGAGCCCGAGCTGGCGATGGCCGCGGTCCGCGCCTGGGACATGGCGCTGGAGCTGGGCGAGCAGCACGGCTTCCGCAACGCCCAGGCCACCGTCGTCGCCCCGACCGGCACCATCGGCCTGGTCATGGACTGCGACACCACGGGCATCGAGCCGGACTTCGCGCTGGTGAAGTTCAAGAAGCTGGCCGGCGGCGGCTACTTCAAGATCGTGAACCGTCTGGTGCCGGAGGCCCTGCGCACGCTGGGCTACACCGCCGACCAGATCGCCGCGATCGAGCGCTACGCGGTCGGCCACGGCACGCTGAAGGGCGCGCCGGGCGTGAACCACGAGACTCTGGCGGCCAAGGGCTTCCCGGCCGAGGTGCTGGAGAAGCTGGAGGGCAACCTCGCCACCGCCTTCGACATCAAGTTCGCCTTCAACCGCTGGACGGTCGGCGCCGACGTCATCGTCGACACGCTGGGCATCCCCGCCGAGCAGATGGACGCGCCGGGCTTCGACCTGCTGACCGCTCTGGGCTTCACCAAGGCCGAGCTTGAGGCGGCGAACACCTTCTGCTGCGGCGCCATGACGCTGGAGGGCGCGCCCTTCCTGAAGGACGAGCATCTGCCGGTGTTCGACTGCGCCAACCCCTGCGGCCGCATCGGCAAGCGCTTCCTGTCCTGGGAGTCGCACATCACCATGATGGCCGCCGCGCAGCCCTTCATCTCCGGCGCCATCTCCAAGACCATCAACATGCCGAACACGGCGACGGTCGAGGAGTGCAAGGACGCCTACCTGCTGTCCTGGCGCCTGGGCATCAAGGCCAACGCGCTGTACCGCGACGGCTCCAAGCTGAGCCAGCCGCTCTCCGCCGCCCTGCTGGACGACGAGGAGGACGCGGTCGAGGAGATCGTCGAGGCGGCCAACGCGGCGCGCACCCAGATGGTCTCCGAGCGCATCGTCGAGAAGGTCGTGGAGCGCATCATCGAGCGCAAGCGCACCGAGCGCGAGCGCCTGCCGCACCGCCGCAAGGGCTACACCCAGAAGGCGACCGTCGGCGGCCACAAGATCTACCTGCGCACCGGCGAGTATGAGGACGGCCGCATCGGCGAGATCTTCATCGACATGCACAAGGAGGGCGCCGCCTTCCGCTCGCTGATGAACAACTTCGCCATCGCGGTGTCGATCGGCCTGCAGTACGGCGTGCCGCTGGAAGAGTTCGTGGAGGCCTTCACCTTTACCCGCTTCGAGCCGTCGGGCATGGTGACCGGCAACGACACCATCAAGATGGCGACCTCGGTCATCGACTACATCTTCCGCGAGATCGCCATCTCCTACCTGGGCCGCACCGATCTGGCGCACGCCACGCCGGAGGATCTGGTGCCCTTCACGGTGGGCAGCGGCGACAAGCAGGGCGACCTGCCGGAGACCGGCGCGGTCCAGCCGTCGGACATCGTCCGCAAGGTCGCGTCGACCGGCTACGTCCGCAACAACCTGCGCGTCCTGAACGGCGGGCAGACCCAGCGGGCTTCGGCCGCGGCGGCCCTGGCCGCCACCGGCGCCGCGGTCCAGGCCACGGCGTCCGCCGCCCACGCGGCGGTGGCCTCCAGCCCGGCGGTCGGCGCCGCGGTGGTCCATGCCGGCGGCACGGCCCCGGTCGGCGGCACCACCGGCACGGCCTACGGCGGGAGCAGCAGCGACCAGCGCTACGACCGCATCCGCGAGGCCCGCGCCCGCGGCTACGAGGGGGATCAGTGCGGGGAGTGCGGCAACATGACGCTTGTCCGCAACGGCACCTGCCTGAAGTGCGACACCTGCGGCTCCACCACGGGCTGCAGCTGAGGCCAGCCGGTTCCATCCCCGGCATGGCGTGAAAAAGGGGAGGTCCTCGGACCTCCCCTTTTTTCATGCCCGCTCCGCTGAGAGCGCGCTCCGGCGGAAGCGGGGCGGGGTCAGACCGGGATGTTGGGGAAGACGCGGCCGGACAGCTGGACGTCGGCCACCTCCGCCGGGATGGCGTCGCGCTCCTTCAGCCAGCGGGCGAACTGGCGGTCGGCGGAGTTGATGTGCAGCATCAACCATTGCGGCAGGAAAGTCGCCAGATACTCGGCGATGTTCTCCTCCGGCACGTTGCCGGTGGTGAAGGCGTGCAGCTGCTCCCACGCCAGGGAATGCTGGACCAGATGGTCGGCCAGGAAGGGATAGCCGGCCTCCTCCATCACCTTTTGCTCGCTGGCGAAGTGAATCTCCGTATAGACCACCGCGTCGGCCAAAGTCCGATAGACTTCCTCGCGGGAACGGCCTTCGGCGACGGCGGCATGGAACGCCTGGACCAGTTCGATCCAATTTTTGTGCTGCTCGTCGATCTCCTCGACGCCCAACGCAAGATCGTCGCTCCAGACGAGATCCTGAAAATTCTCGGTGGGCATGTCCATGTTCGCGATGACTCGGCCTAAGGTGGTGGAAGCTGGGCATCATAAACACGGTCGTATGTGCATCAATGGTTCGAATTGAGATAAATTGTCGCGGTTTCGGCGATGATCCGCGGCGCGCCGAGGGGTTGCGTCCTTGCCGGAGGCCGGTCGCGGGTCAATATGCGGGCCTGTGACGACACAGCCGACGGGATGCGCCATGCGCCGTGCCATGAACCGCCGCCTCCGCCTATTGCCGCTGCTCGCCGCGCTGGCGCTGCCGCCGCTCCACGCCGCGACCGCCCAGGACGCAGGGCCCCAAAACGCCCCGGCCCAGAGTGAGCAGAGCCGGAGCGCGCCGAAGCCGGCGGAGCGGAGCGGCGGCGGGTTCGACGCCCAGCGCAGCGAGACCAAGCACCAGCTGCCCTTGCCGTCCGGTCCGCTCGCCTATACGGCGGTGGCGGAGTTCCTGCCCTTGCGCGAGGGTCCGCGCGACGAGGCGGCGGCCCGCGTCTTCACCGTCTCCTACACCTTGGACGGGGGCGCGCCGAGCGGCGAGTCCCGCGGCCGGCGGCCGGTCGCCTTCGTGTTCAACGGCGGTCCGGGGGCCTCCTCGGCCTATCTGCATCTGGGCGCCCTGGGGCCGAAGGTGGTCGGCTTCAACGACGACGGGTCGCTGGCCCGCCCGCCGGCCCCGCTGCTCGACAACCCGGACAGCTGGCTGGCCTTCACCGATCTGGTCTTCATCGATCCGGTCGGCACCGGCTACAGCCGGGGCATCCCGCGCGATGGCGGGGCGAGGGAGGGCGGGGCGCGGCGCGAGGAGGATCCCGGCAAGCGCTTCTGGTCGATCGACGCCGACAGCCGGGCCATGGCCGAGATCGTCCGGCTCTGGCTGACCCGCAACGGCCGCTGGGAGTCGCCGAAGTTCCTGGTGGGGGAGAGCTATGGCGGCTTTCGCATCGCCAAGATGGCCAACCGCCTGATCGGCGACACCGGCATCGCGGTCAACGGGCTGATCATGGTGTCGCCGGTGGTCGATTTCGCCACCATCCGCGGCGGCGGCGGGCTTCTGGTGCCGGCGCTGCGGCTGCCCTCCTACGCCGCCTCGGCCGCCGCCAACGGTCTGGCGTCCGGCTCCCCGGAGCAGGCGGCGGAGGCGGCGGAGCGCTACGCCCTGGGCGGCTTCCTCACCGGGCTGGCCGGGCTGGACTACCGCCGGCCCGGCGCGGCGCAAGGCTTCTTCGCCGAGGTGGCGCGGACCATCGGCCTGCCGGAGGAGCTGGTCACCCGCTTCCGCGGCGAGATCCCCACCGACGTCTTCGCCCGCGAGCTGCTGCGCGGGAAGGGGCGGGTGGTCAGCGTCTATGATGGCACCTTCACCGCCGCGGACCCCGACCCGTCGGCGGCGCGCCTTCCCTTCGACCCCTTCCTGAGGGGCACGGTGCCGACCTACACCACCGCCTTCGCGGCCTACGCCCACGAATGGCTGGGCGTGCGGACGGAGGTGCCGTTCGACCTGCTCAGCGAACAGGTGAACCGGGACTGGGAATGGCCGCGCTCCGGCCAGCCCAGCGCGGTGGACGACCTCCAGTCCGCCCTGACCCTGCAGCCGGCGCTGCGGGTGCTGATCGCCCATGGGCGCACCGATCTCATTACCCCCTACATGGCGTCGCGCTGGGTGGCGTCCCGCCTGGAGCTGCCGGACGGGCAGGCCGACCGGGTGGCCGTGACGGTCTATGAGGGCGGCCACATGATGTACACCCGCGCGCCCGAGCGCGCGAAGCTGGCCGCCGACGCGCGGGCCCTGATCGAGGCCGCTCTCCGGTAGGGCGGTCGATCGGCCAAAAGAAAACAGGCGCCCCGGTCGGGGCGCCTGCTGCGCAATGCCTTTGCCTCGGCCTGTGGTCGCCGGCTGGACCTTGCCGGTTAGAACAGACGCAGGATCGACTGCTGCGACTGGTTGGCCAGCGAGAGGGCGATGGTGCCGAGCTGCTGACGGGTCTGCAGCATCAGCAGGCTCGCGCCTTCCTCGTTCTGGTCGGCCAGCGTCAGCTTGTTGGCCCCTTCGACCAGCACGTCGCTGAACTCCTTGGTGAAGGTCTCGCGGGTCGTGATGATGTTCAGGTTGGTCGACAGCGTCTGCGAGGCCGACCGCAGGGTCTGCTTCGCGTAGTCGATGCTGGCGACCGCCTTGTCGATGTCCGCGCGGTCGGTCCAGTCGTTCTGCGCGTAGTCCAGACGCAGGCCCTGGCCGCTGGTGGTCAGGTTCTGGGCCTGCACCGTGATCGCGTTGGTGTTGCGCTCGTTGAGCTGCACCGTCAGATCGTTCGACGTGTTGGCGTCGGTCACCTGCACCGAGACCAGGTTGGCCGCGGAGTTGGCCGCCGCCGCCTGCTTGATGGTCTTCTGGTCGACGTTGAAGCGCACCGTGCCGGTGTCGAACGCGAAGGCGTTCTCGCCCTCCGACAGCTTGCCCTCGCCGCGCTTGGACATGCCGTCGCGGGTCACCGTGGCGCCGTTCAGGTTGCTGACCTGGATCTGGATGTCGACCTTCTTCTCGATGGTCGAGATGCCGTTGCCGTTGTTGGCGGCCTGCTCCAGCAGGTTGCGGTCCACCGTGAAGGACACGATGGTGCCCGACGCGAAGCTCTCGGAGATGCGCTTGGTGAGGGCGTTCTCGGCCGTCGCCTTGACGGTCATCTCGCGGGCGGCGTTGGTCGTCGTCGCACCCGACAGCGTGATCGTGCCGGTCGCGTTGGTCGTGACGGTCTGGACGTCCTTGCCGCTGAGGCGGCCGTTGGCGCCCAGCGCGTTGTTGATCGACGCCTTCAGCTGGTTGGCGATGTTGACGCGGGCGGTCTGGCCGATCGAGACGTCGCCGGCGGTGGCGATGTAGGTGAAGGTCTGGTCTTCGACGGTGATCGTGAAGCTGTCGCCGGCCTCGATGGTGCCGCCCATCGACACCTGGGTGATCTGCGCGGTGCCCGACTTGGCCGCCGTCGTCGTGTTGGCGGCCATGGTCTGGCTGTTGTCGAAGTAGGTGATCGTGCGCGACTCGTTGCCGTCCGTGATGATGAACGACCGCTCACGGCCCTTCGCGCCGCGGACCTCGATCTGCACGTCGGAGAAGCTGCCGAGCGAGGTGGCCATCGTGCCGGACAGCTTCAGGCCGACCAGGCCGTGGGCCATCTCGGCGCTGTTGATCTCGCCGGCCGCGCCCTCGATGGAGCCGTCGCCCTTGACGCGCACCGTGTAGGTGTCGGTCGACACCACGTTGGTGACGCGGGCGTTCTCGATGCCCTGGATGGTGTTGACGGCGCGGCGCGAGTCGCTGGTGGAGTCCAGCCGCAGCCCGTTGCCGGCCAGCAGGTTCTTGCCGGCGTAGCCGCTGTCGCCGGCCAGCTTGTCGATCTGCTCCTTCAGCGCGTTGAACTGCGAGGCCAGCGTCTTGCGGGTGGCGACGGAGCCGGCGTCGGTGCCGAGCGCGGAATAGGCGGCGGTGGTCAGGCCGCGCGCCTGCTCGATCATGCTTTCGATCGCGGTCACGCCCTTGTCGGCGGCCTTGATGGTGCTGATCGACTGACCCATGGCGTCCTTCAACGACGACAGGTCGCCGGCGCGCTGGGTCAGGCTCTTCGCTGCGAAGAACGAAGTCGGGCCGTCGAGCGCCGAGTTGATCTTGTTGCCGGTCGAGAGGATGTTCTGCTTGACACCGATCTTGTCGTTCACGCTCTGCAGTTGCAGCAGATTCGTGCGCATTGATGCGGTGAGAGTGACGTCGTTGATGGCCATGGTTCCAAGTCTCCTTCTGAGGCTCGCCCCGCGGCTGGTGCTTGAAACCGAAGCGAGGCAACGTGCATTTGCGCGATCCTCCCCTATCAAGTCCCGTGCCAGTTCCCGAAAAATCCACTAAGTCACTGATTTTACTATTTATAATCGAGGGTTGCGCGATCGCTGGGCGATGGCCGGCCGGACATCCCTTCCCAGGCCGGTGGAAAGTTTTGCCGGGCAGAAAGGGTGTTGCGCCCCGGACTCCGGGACAAAACTACCCAGTTGGAGGGAGGCGCACCGGGTGCCGGTAAGCTCTTGGTGCTGGCCGGAGAGGGGGCTATCGTCGGGGTGTCGCACCCATCGGGCCGCCAAGCATCGGAATGTTCCCGGCGCCCGCAACGAAGACGGAGGGATGAGCATGGCCGGACGCATCGAGGCGCGGCTGAAGGAACTGGGGATCGAACTGCCGCAGGCGGCGGCCCCGGTGGCGGCCTACGTGCCCTACACGCAGTCGGGCAACACGCTCTACGTGTCGGGTCAGGTCACCGTGTGGAACGGCGAGCGCCGCTTCATCGGCAAGCTCGGCCAGGACTTCACGGTGGAGCAGGGCCAGCAGGCGGCGCGGCTGTGCGCGCTGAACATCATCGCCCAGGCGAAGGCGGCCTGCGGCGGTGACCTTGACCGGGTGGCGCGCGTGCTGCGGCTGGGCGGCTTCGTCAACGGCACCCCGGATTTCCATGACCAGCCGCTGGTCATCAACGGCGCGTCGGAGCTGATGATGCAGGTGTTCGGCGATGCCGGGAAGCACGCCCGCGCCGCGGTCGGCGCCCCGTCGCTGCCCGGCAACGTGGCCGTCGAGGTGGACGCCATCCTCGAACTGGCCTGATCGGGCCCCCGCATCGGGGGAGGGGAGGGGCCTCTTGCCGCGGCGCGGCGAAGCGCCCACCTCCCTCGGCGTACCCGCGAAGGAGAGACCATGCCCGACGGCAAGGACAGCGGCCCCGGCGCCGACCCCGAGGCCGGGGGGACGATCACCGTCAAGGTCCTGACCGGCATCGGTCTGGCCGATCCCCAGGAATGGGACGCCTGCGCCGGGCCGGACAACCCGTTCCTCAGCCACGCCTTCCTGCTGGCGCTGGAGGAATCGGGGTCGGCCACCGGCCGCACCGGCTGGCAGCCCAGCCACCTCGCCGCCCTCGACGGGGCGGGGCGCATCATGGGCGCGGTGCCGCTCTATCTGAAGAATCATTCCTACGGCGAATACGTCTTCGACCACGCCTGGGCGCACGCCTATGAGCGGGCGGGCGGGCAGTATTACCCGAAGCTGCAGTGCGCCGTGCCCTTCACCCCGGTGCCGGGACCGCGTCTGCTCGTCCGGCCGGGCACCCCGGTCCAGGCGAGGGAGGCGGTCGCCGGCGCCCTGATCCAAGGGATGGAGGAGGTGGCGCGGCGCTACGGAGTCTCCTCCGTCCATGTCACCTTCCCGGAGGAGGGCGACTGGCGCCGCTTGGGCGAGGCGGGCTGGCTGCTCCGCGAAGGGGTGCAGTATCATTGGGAAAATCGCGGCTACGCCAGCTTCGACGACTTCCTGGGCACCCTGAACAGCCGCAAGCGCAAGGCCATCCGCAAGGAGCGGCGCGAGGTGGCGGAGAGCAGCGTCCGGCTGCACAGCCTGACCGGCGCCGACCTGAAGCCGGAGCATTGGGACGCCTTCCACCGCTTCTACCTGGAGACCGCCGACCGCAAATGGGGCGGCGGCTATCTGAACCGCGCCTTCTTCCGCCTGCTGGGCGAAACGATGGCCGACCGGGTCATGCTGGTGATGTGCGAGGACAACGGCGAGTGGGTGGCCGGCGCCCTGAACCTGATCGGGTCGGATGCCCTCTACGGCCGCAACTGGGGGTCCGACGGCAGCTACCGTTTCCTGCATTTCGAGGCGTGCTACTACCGCGCGCTGGACTTCGCCATCGAGCGCGGCCTCGGCCGGGTCGAGGCCGGCGCCCAGGGGGAGCACAAGATCCAGCGCGGCTATCTGCCGGTGCCGACCTACAGCGCCCACTGGGTGGCCGACCCCGGCTTCCACCGCGCCATCGCGGACTATCTGCGCCGCGAGCGGCCCGGCGTGGCGGCCGAGCGCGAGGCCCTGATGGAGCTGTCCCCCTACCGCCAGGATGATCGGTAAGGTCTGATCGGCAAGGTCCGATCAGTAGGGAACGCGGTCGGGCCGGGCGGCCCATTCGTCGAAGACGGCGCGCGCCTCGTCGGCCAGAAGGCGCTGCATGGGGATCGCCCGCTGCTCCAGCGGCAGGGCGATCTCGGTGTAGAGGAAGGCGTCGTCGAAGCCGATGGCCGCCGCGTCGTCGCGCCCGTTGGCGTAGACGATGCGCTCGATCCGCGCCCAGTAGATGGCCGACAGGCACATCGGGCAGGGCTCGCAGCTCGTGTAGACGGTCGCTCCGGCGAGGCTGAAGCTGCCGAGGTTGCGGCAGGCGTCGCGGATCGCGACGACCTCGGCGTGCGCCGTCGGGTCGTTGCTGGAGGTCACGCAGTTCCAGCCCTCGCCGATGATCCGGCCGTCCCGCGCGATGACCGCGCCGAAGGGGCCGCCGGCGTTGCCCTGCATGTGCGTGCGGCTGAGCGCGATGGCGCGGCGCAGGCAATCGGTATCGAAGCTCGTCATGCTTTCCCTCTTCCAAGCCCTAACGGCGTTGCCGTTCAATCGTTTAATGACCACTCAACAGCCCGGGCCCGGCATGCGCCCGGGGCATTGCAGGGGCGGCGGACGATTGGGGATTTCCCCTTTACTGCCCCTGCGCATGGCGTAGTGTGGGCGGGATCAGCCGACCGACGGACCCGCCCGATGACCGACCGCACCATGGAGTTCCTGAAGCAGGTGCGGGATCATCTATTCTACCTCAAACTGAAGCCGGGCGGTGTGCGCCTTCAGGCGAAGGGCGTCGATCTGTCGAGGCTGCGGTTGAAGGGCTTCAACCTGCAAACGGCCATCCTCACCCAGGGCAACTTTTCCGACGCCCAGCTCGAGGAGGTCAGCTTCGCCATGTCCGACCTGTTCGGGGCGAACTTCAGCCGGGCGAAGCTGGTGGGCTCCTCCTTCGCGCGGGCGGACCTGCGCGGGGCGAACTTCCTGAAGGCCGACCTGACCCGCACCGACTTCGAAGGGGCGGACCTGCGCCCCGGCCAGATCATGGTGCACCGCTCCGGGCGCGAGGACGAGGAGGAGGAACGGCGGCCCGCCAACCTGACGGACGCGCGGCTGGACGGCGTCAGCTTCAAGGGCGCCGACCTCAGCCACGCCGAACTGGCCAACGCCTCGACGGCCGGCGGCGACTTCAGCAACGCCAACCTGTTCGCCGCCAATCTGGCCGGGGCCGACCTGACCGAGGCGAACTTCAGCGGGGCGAAGATGAAGCGCGCCGTGCTGAACGGCGCCAACCTGACCCGCGCCATCCTGCGCAACGCCGACCTGCGCGAGGCGACCCTGCGCAACGTCGACCTGACCGTGGCGGACACCCATGGCGCCAACCTCAGCGGCGCCGTCTACATGCGGAACGCCGACGCCCTGCCGACGCCGGTGCGCAGCGTGCTGGACGCCCACATCCTGTGGATCAACAGCGGCGGCGGGGCCGGGCTGCGGGCCGATTTCACCGGGATGGACCTGCGGGGCCTGGACCTCACCGCCTGCGACCTGTCCGGCGGGGTGTTCCGCGACGCCAACCTGGACGAGGCCCGGCTGTCCAACGCCTCGCTCTCGCTGGCTGATTTCGGCGGGGCCAGCCTGCGCCGGGCGCGGCTCGACCAAGCGGTGCTGACCGGGGCGAACCTGAGCGGGGCCGACCTGACGGGTGCGGACCTCCACGGCGCGGACCTCGGCATGGTGGACCTGCGCAACCCGGACGGCACGCCGACCGGGCGGAGCTGGCCGGCCAACCTGAGCCGCGCCACCCTGACCGCCGCTGACCTGCGCGGCGCCCGGCTGACCGGGGCCAAGCTGGCCGGCGCCGGCTTCGAGATGGCCAACCTCGCCTCCGCCGACCTGCGCGGCTGCGACGACGCGGCGGCGAACCTGTCGAAGGCCAGCCTGATGGGCGCCCGCCGCGGTCCGCTGGAGGCGCGGCCGCCGCGCGACGGCGGCGGCCCCCTCATCGCCCTGTAGCCGTTACCTCCAGGCGGCGAGCACCGCCGCGGCGGTGGATTCGCGCAAGGGCGCGCGCTCGGGCGGGGTCCCGCCATCGACGCGCAGGCCCATCAGGGTTTCCACCAGCGGCTCCGGCCCCGGCGTGACGCGGACCTGGCCGCGGGCGGCGATGTGCGGGTGCTCCGGCATCTCCGCCAGCGTTGGCAGCGCCTCGAAGCAGCAGTCCACGGGGTCGAGCAGCGCCTTCCAGTCGGCGAGGCTGCGGGTGGCGAACAGGGCATCCAACTCCGCGATCAGGGTGGTCTGGGGCAGCGGGTCGCCCTGCCGGGCGGTCCAGTCGGGGCGCTCCACCGCCTCGCAGAAGCCTTGCCAGAACTTGGCTTCCAGCGCCGACAGGGTGGCGAAGCGGCCGTCGGCGGTGCGGTAGATGCGGTAGCAGGCGGCCCCGCCCGACAACAGCGCCTCGCCGCGGGCCGGAACCTCGCCGCGGGCGTCGGCGGTCAGGTTGAAGCCCTGCCAGCCCAGCACCGTTTCCATGATCGACAGGTCGAGGAAGCAGCCCTCGCCGCTGCGCTGGCGCCCGAACAGGGCGGCGACCACCGCCAGCGCCGCCTGCTGGGCCGACGCGAAATCGGCGACCGGCGGGTGGCTGATCGACGGACGGTCGGGCGTGCCCGAGGAGTCCAGGCCACCGCCGACCGCCATGTAGTTCAGGTCATGGCCGGCCCGCCGGGCGTAGGGGCCCGTGCTGCCCCAGCCGGACAGGCTGGCGTGGACCAACCGCGGGTTCAGCGCGCGCAGCCGGGCGTGGCCGACCCCCAGCTTGTCCAGAACGCCGGGGCGGTAGCTCTCCACCAGGGCGTCGGCCCCGGCGATCAGGGTCTCGAAGGCGCCGCGGTCGGCCTCGTCCTTCAGGTTCAGGCGGATGACGGTCTTGCCGGCGTTGAGCAGCTTGTAGGCGGCGGTCGTGCCGTCGGCGTCGGTGGGGCCCATCTGGCGCAGCGGGTCGCCGCTCGGCGGCTCCACCTTCACCACCTCGGCGCCGAGGTCGGCGAGCATCTGGGCGGCGTAGGGACCCGGCAAGTACTGGCCGAGATCGATGACGCGCAGTCCGCTCAGGAAGGGCAGGGGCATGGTGCGTTTCCTTGTTCTTCGTTTTTGGGGATTCGTTCTGGTGGCGCCGCCGGGACGAGTGTCCGTGATGGGGCCTCTGGAATGCAACCGTCCACCCTTCACATTCGTGCCGCCTCCACCGTCGATATCAGACCGACGGCGAGGAGGAAAACATGTCCACGGGCAAGGCTCCCAAGTACAAGGTCTACAAGGATCACCGCAACGAATGGCGCTGGACCTTCCACGCCGCCAACGGCGAGGCCATCGCGGTCAGCAGCGAGGGCTACACGGCCGAGCGCGACTGCCTGCACGGCATCGCCCTGATGAAGGGGTCCAACGACGCGGCCGTCCTGGTCGAGGAGTGATCCGGGTTCCGGACAAAAAGAAAGGGGGCCTCGCGGCCCCCTTTTTCGCGTTCCGTGCGAAGCGGCGTCATTCCGCCAGTTCGTGCACGACCTCGTCCTCGTCCTCGTCGCCGGAGCGCCGCTTGCGCGACCCCTCGGTGTACTCGAAGGCGGGCTTGTCGTCCTTCACGGTGACCTTGACCAGACCGCCCTTGGCGAGCTTGCCGAACAGCAGCTCCTCCGCCAGCGGCTTCTTCAGGTGCTCCTGGATCACGCGGCCGAGGGGGCGCGCGCCGTAGAGCGGATCGTAGCCCTTCTTGCCCAGCCACTCGCGGGCCTGATCGTCGAGTTCGATCGTGACGCCGCGGTCCTCGAGCTGCGCTTCCATCTGCATGATGAACTTGTCCACCACGCGGTTGATGACCTCCTGGGTCAGCGGCGCGAAGGGGATGATCGCATCCAGACGGTTGCGGAACTCCGGCGTGAACAGCTTCTCGACCGCTTCCATGTCCTCGCCGACCCGACGCTCGCGCTCGAAGCCGATGGCCGGCTTGGCCATGTCCGCGGCGCCCGCGTTGGAGGTCATGATGAGGATGACGTTGCGGAAGTCCACCGTCTTGCCGTTGTGGTCGGTCAGCTTGCCGTGATCCATGATCTGCAACAGGATGTTGAACAGATCCGGATGGGCCTTCTCAATCTCGTCCAGCAGCAGCACGCAATGCGGATGCTGGTCGATGGCGTCGGTCAGCAGGCCGCCCTGGTCGAACCCGACATAGCCCGGAGGGGCGCCGATCAGGCGGGAAACGGTGTGCCGCTCCATATACTCCGACATGTCGAAGCGGGTCAGCTCGATGCCCAGCGTGAGGGAGAGCTGGCGGGCCACCTCGGTCTTGCCGACGCCGGTCGGGCCGGTGAACAGGTAGTTGCCGATCGGCTTCTCCGGTTCGCGCAGGCCGGCGCGGGCCAGCTTGATGGCGGAGACCAGCGCGTCGATGGCCTTGTTCTGGCCGAAGACCATGGTCTTCAGGTCGCGCTCCAGGTTGAGGAGCGTCTCCTTGTCGTCGCGGCTGACCGACTTCGGCGGGATGCGGGCGATCTTGGCGACCACCGCCTCCACGTCCTTGACGGAGATTTTCTTCTTCCGCTTGTTCTCCGGCAGCAGCATCTGCGCGGCGCCGACCTCGTCGATGATGTCGATCGCCTTGTCCGGCAGCTTGCGGTCGCCGATGTACTTCGCGGACAGCTCCACCGCCGAACGGATCGCGTCGTTGGTGTAGCTCACCCGGTGATGCTTCTCGTAGTAGGTCTTGATCCCCTGGAGGATCTTGATCGCATCCTCGACCGTCGGCTCGTTGACGTCGATCTTCTGGAAGCGCCGGACGAGCGCCCGGTCCTTCTCGAAATAGTTCCGGTATTCCTTGTAGGTCGTCGAACCGATGCAACGCAGCGAGCCGGAGGCGAGGGCCGGCTTCAGCAGGTTCGAGGCGTCCATCGCACCGCCCGAGGTCGCACCGGCGCCGATGACCGTGTGGATCTCGTCGATGAAGAGGACGGCACCTTCCGTGGCCTCCAGTTCGGAGACGACGGCCTTGAGGCGCTCTTCGAAGTCGCCGCGGTACCGCGTACCGGCGAGCAGGGAGCCCATGTCGAGCGCGAAGATGGTGGCGCCCTTCAGCACCTCCGGAACCTCGCCATGGACGATGCGGCGGGCCAGCCCCTCGGCGATGGCGGTCTTGCCGACACCGGGGTCACCGACATACAGCGGGTTGTTCTTCGACCGCCGGCACAGGATCTGGATGGTCCGCTCGACCTCCTGCTCCCGTCCGATCAGCGGATCGATCTTCCCGCTGGCCGCCTTCTTGTTCAGGTTGACGCAATAAGCCTCTAGGGCTTCGCTGCCTTTCTTCACGACCTTCTCCGCCGCCGCGTCCTCGTCGGCTCCGGTAACGCGCTTCGCTTCCGAGCGGCCCGGGGCCTTCGCGATTCCGTGAGAGATGTAGTTCACCGCGTCGAAACGGGTCATCTCCTGCTCCTGCAGGAAATAGACCGCGTGGCTTTCGCGTTCAGAGAACAGGGCGACGAGCACATTTGCTCCCGTCACCTCTTCACGCCCCGACGACTGGACGTGGATGGCCGCGCGTTGCAGCACCCGTTGGAAGCCAGCCGTCGGCTTCGCATCATCGGGCCTGTTCGTGATCAGGTTCGCAAGCTCGTTGTCGAGGTAATCCGAGAGTTCGGCGCGCAGTCGGTCCAGATCGACCCCACAAGCGCGCAAGACGGCCATGGCATCGGCATCCTCGGTCAATGCGAGCAGCAAGTGTTCGAGCGTCGCGTATTCGTGCCTGCGCTCGTTCGCATGGGCCAGGGCTCGGTGCAGCGTCTGTTCCAAGTTACGCGACAGCATCTGTGGCCTTAATCCTTTTCTAGCGTACATTGCAGCGGGTGCTGGTGCTGGCGCGCAAAGTCCATCACCTGCGTGACTTTCGTCTCCGCCACCTCGTAGGTGAACACGCCGCACAAGCCCACACCCCGCCGGTGCACATGCAGCATGATCCGCGTAGCCTCCTCGCGCGACTTGGCAAAGAAGCGCTCCAAGACATGAACGACGAATTCCATAGGTGTGTAGTCGTCGTTCAACATCAAGACCTTATACATCGAGGGCTTTTTAGTCTTAGGCTTGGTTTTGATCACCACGCCCGTGGTCGTGCCCTCGTCGCCGTGCTTGTCGTTTTCGGCCATGGTCTCAACAGGTCAACATCGCGATGTACGTCGCATGAATGATATGAGAACTCCGGGCGCGGTGGGAAGGGGCCGTTTTCGGTGAGTCCCCATTTGGGAGAGGCCCATTCGGAACAAGACCTGCCCGGCTACCCCGGAATTGGTGGAAAAACCCATGCGCTGCGGCGGAAGGGCCGCACCGGCGTGCCATAAAAGGCACGGCCGGCACCCTGTACATGTCCACCGCGCCCAAAACAAACAAGCCCGGCGGTCGAAACCGCCGGGCTTGCCCGGAACTTCACAATGCCGTGAGGCGGCAGGATTTAAAGCGGTACCGCCTTGCGCCATCCCCACCCCCGGACGGTAGCGTCCCGGGGGCGGCGGAGGTGGGAGCCGCCCCGGCCCCGCGGCCGGGTCTGTGGAATTGCTGGTTCCGGGACATAGTGTCTCAGGCTGACGTCTGGGACCGGAGCGGTCAGGCGGCCTTCGCCGCGACCGGCTTGGACAGCGTCTCGACCGTGACCTGGAGGCGGTCGTTGATCGGCGCGAAGGCGTCCTTGGCGGTCTTCAGCGACAGCTCCTGCAGCTTGGCGCTCTCCTTGACGAAGGTCTCGAAGCTCGCCTTGGCGAAGCTGCTCTGCAGCTCGACCAGTTCCTGGACGGTCTTGACGGCCAGCAGGGCCTTGCCGGTGGCGGCGCTCTTCTCCAGCGAGGACTGGGTGAAGGAGGCGACCTGCTTGCCGGCTTCCTCGGCGCCCTTGGCGACGATGGTGCCCGACTTCACGACGGCGTCGACGTTGCCCTTGGTCAGGGCGGTCAGCTCGTCGAAGCCCTTCAGGAGCTGGGCCGAGGCCTTCTCGAACTGCTCCTGCTGGGCCTTGACCAGGCCGTCGACGTTCTGCTTGGCGGCGGAGACGGCGTCTTCGAAGGTCTTGGTGGCGGCGGCGAACTTGTCGGTCATGGAACGGCTCCTCGAATTTCATCGGGTTGACCCGCGCCGGACCCACCGATTGGCGACCGCGCGGATGATCCGACCAGCGACCCCGTCAGCGTCGGGCGTCGGGTCGATGCTGCAATGCAACATGGCTAAACTTAGGGCAGGTCCCGGAGCCTGTCAACGGGTTTTTGTGCGGTGCACAAAAACTTTGGCGCGTCCCTGCAGGGCCCTTTACGCGCGACGCCCGGCCGTCGGGGGACGGCCGGGCGTCGCGGTTCCGGCGTGTCGCCGCCTCAGGCCGCGATCGGCTTGGACAGCGTGCTGACGGTGACCGACACGCGGTCCTTCAGCGGGGTCAGGGCCGCGGTGGCGACGCGGGTGCCGATGCCCTGGAGGCGGGAGGACTCCGCGACGAAGGCGTCGAAGCTGGCCTTCACATACTCGCTCTGGAGATCGACGACCTCCTTCAGCGACTTGGCGGTCAGCAGGGCCTTGCCGGTGATGACCGACTTGTCGAAGGAGGCCTGGGCGTAGGCGGTCACCTCGCGGGTCAGCTCCTCGGCTCCCTGGGTGGCGATGCTGCCGCTCTGGATCAGCGCTTCCACATTGGCCTTGTTCAGGGCTTGCAGCTCGGCGGAGATCTTCAGGAGCTGGGCCGACAGCTTCTCGACCTGCTCCTTGGTGGCGGAGGCGGTCTGCTCGAAGGTCTTCGCGGCCTGCTCCTGTCCGGCCTTGACGAAGCCCTCGACCTGCTCCTTGGCCTGGGCGGCGGCGTTCTCGAACGCCTGGGTGGGGGCGGGGGCCGGCTTGGCCTTCGTCACGGTCGTCATGCCTTGGGTTCCTTCCTTCGTCGAAGCCCGGCGCGCATCAACCCGGACCGGCGGACCGTCCGCCTGCGGGGCGCAGACCGGCTGCGTTGGGTGTGGTCCGGACCGAAGCCGGGCCGGAGAATGCTGCAGTGCAGCAATGGCTAAACTATGGGCATTGATCCGTGGAGTCAACAAAGAATCTTGTGCGGTGCACAATATATCAGTTGAGCCCGGTCCCTTTGCTTGGTCGGTACGGCGAAAGCCCCACCGTTCCGCCTCATGGGAAAACCGATCCACTTCGGCTCGACTGGGCGGAGCCTTTACGAAAGCTTTACCGCCGATCCTGCCCAATCATACCCTGCCCGCCGAAGGGACGCGCTTCGGCCAAAGGTCAGACCAACCGCGGCGGAACGTCGCAGATTCCAGTTCGGGAACGTTCTTTCATGACCTATTGCCTTGGCATCAAGACCCGCGACGGCCTGATCGGCCTGTCGGACGGGCGCATCACCAGCGGCTCGCAGCTGTCGTCCGCGCGCAAGGTGACCATGGTGGGCAGCGGCGGCGACCGCTTCTTCATCCTGAACTCCGGCCTGCGCAGCGTGCGCGACAAGACGCTGGCCTACCTGCGCCGCGACATGTCCCGGCGGCGCGGCGAGACCTACCCGACCATGCTGGATGCGCTGTCGGCCTTCACGGCCTGCCTGCGCCAGGTGGCGGCGGAGGACAAGGAGGCGCTGGAGGCGTCCAAGCTGGCCTTCAACCTGCACGCCATCATCGGCGGCCAGCTCGCCGAGGACCGCGAGCCCTACATGTTCCTGGTCTATCCGGAGGGCAACTGGATCGAGGTGGACGAGCGCACGCCCTACCTGTCGATCGGCGCGACCGCCTACGGCAAGCCGATCCTGGACCGCGCTCTGTCCTACAGCACGGACATGCGGACGGCGCTGAAGATCGCCTACCTGTCCTTCGACAGCACGCGCTTCTCGTCGAACGACGTCGGCTTCCCCATCGACATGGTGACCTTCAACGCCCAGGAGCGGCTGTGGCGCCAGTCGAACTTCGATTACGACGATCTGGTCGAGCAGCGCCTGTGGTGGAACCGCAACATCACCGAGCTGGCCCGCCGCATGCCGGACGGTCCCTGGGTGGACACGCTGCTGTCCGCGGGCGCGCGGGCGGATGTCGCCGAGGAAGAGGTGGTCTAGTCGTTTGCCCCCTCCCTAACCCTCCCCCGCTTCGCAGGGGAGGGGATTTTTCTCCCTCTCCCGCGCAGCGGGGGAGGGCCGGGGTGGGGGCAAGGTCGACCCTGCCCGCTACTTCCCGGCGAACAGCCAATTGCCGAAGGGCGCGGTCGGCCCGACCAGCCCGTCGAGGCCCACCTGGACCTCGAAGACCACGCCGGCGCTGTCCACCTGCCCGCCGGTCGGCAGGGTGCGCGGCGCGTCCTGCGGGCGCGGCAGGGTGGGGTAGGGCACGCCGGTCCCCTGGGCACTGCCGTCCAACTCCTTCAGCGGCCCGTCGAACCGGATGTCGGAGAAGCGGTCGGACGGGTAGGGGTAGGCGTTGAAGAACCAGCTTCCCCGTCGGCAGCCGTTGATCAGCCAATAGACGCCGTTGGACGGCAGGCGCACGCCGCTCGGCGCCGGCTCGAAGGCGCCGCTCTCGTAGAGTCGCAGGACGAATAGGGCGAACTGGCGCGGCGACAGCTGGGCCTTGGCGACCGGGCCGCGGGCGACCGCCGCCGGGTCGTCCAGGTCGATGCGGGCGAGGTCGGTGGCCTCCAGCACGCGCGCCTCGACCATCGCACCGCCGGTGCCGCGGTCGCCGACGATGTCGTAGGTCCGCACATGCTTCTGGTAGTCGGCGTTGAAGACCAGCCGGTAGCGGTCGGTCTCCCCCTTGGTGCAGGCGGCGCGGAGGTCGTCGCCGTTGAGGTAGCTGACCCAGGTGAGCTTGCGCGCCACCGGGTTGTCGGTCGGTCCGACCGAGGCGCAGCCGGCAAGAAGCCCGGCCGCCACCGCCGTCATCCCCGCCACCCTGGCAAACCGCCCTCTTCGTCCGTCCCGTGGGGCTGCGCGCGGAGTCGTCGGGCGTCGCATGGGCGGGCGGGTCATGAGGTGCCTCGCGTCCAGTCGGGAGGGGAAATGGTCCTGCGCTTCCGAGAAGATGGATCGGCGGTCGCGCTCCTTCAACGCGGTTCACCCTCTGCGGGTCCCAGCCTTATCCAATTTCGTCACAGCGCCGCCGAAGAAATCGAAGCGGCAAATTAACGAATTGTCGCTAGACACTGATTTCCATGGAATTTACCATTGCGCCAAACAGCAAGTATTAGCCTTTGGCGGGGGCATCATGAACGTAACGGGCCAGACCGTTCGAAGCCTGCTTTTGGCGTTCGCTTGGCGCGGGCGCGAAACGGAGGGGGAACAGGCCACAGAACGTTTGGCGAATGGACGTTCGACTCTGAGAAGTGCCTTCGGCATTACCCCTTTCGTTCGGGCGCTGGGCGGCGCCCTGGCGGTGCTGGCGGTGACCGTCCTGGCGCCGCTGCCGGCGCTGGCCGCGAAATACGCGGCGATCGTCGTGGACGCGCGCACCGGCGAGGTGTTGCACGAGGAGAACGCCGACACCCTGACCTACCCGGCGTCGCTGACCAAGATGATGACGCTCTACCTGACCTTCGACGCGCTGGACGAGGGGCGGCTGCGGCTGGACCAGGCGCTCCCGGTGTCGGCCTGGGCGGAGGCGCAGTCGCCGACCAAGCTCGGGCTGCGCGCCGGCAAGACGCTGCGGGTGGAGCAGGCGATCCTCGGGCTGGTCACCAAGTCGGCCAACGACGCCTCGGTCGTGCTGGCAGAGGCGCTGGGCGGCAGCGAGGCCAAGTTCGCCGAGATGATGACCCGCAAAGCCCGCGAGCTGGGGATGCGCAACACCGTGTTCCGCAACTCCAACGGCCTGCCGAACATGCAGCAGGTGACCACGGCGCGCGACTTCTCGATCCTGTCGCGGGCGATGCTGTCCGACCACTCCCGCTACTACCCCTATTTCAGCCGCCGCGCCTTCGTCTATGGCGGGCGCAGCCTGAACAACCACAACCGGCTGATGTCGCGCTACGAGGGCATGGACGGCATCAAGACCGGCTACACCGTGGCCAGCGGCTTCAACCTCGCGGCGTCGGCTGTGCGCGACGGGCGGCGTCTGGTCGCCGTGGTGCTGGGCGGCAAGTCGGCGGCCTCGCGCGACGCCCGCATGGAGGCGATCCTCGACAAGGCGTTCGACAAGCCGAGCCGCGGGTCCGAGGCGCCGGTCGTCGCCCGCGCCGGGGAGGAGGACGCGCCGCGCGCCACCGCCAAGGGCAGGCCGCCGGCCAAGGCGGAGACCATCGCGCAGCTCGCCTCCACCGTCTCCACCCCCGCCGCGGTCCGCCCGCCGGCCCGCGCCCGCGACGAGGACGCGGACACGAAGGCGGACGGGTCGAAGTGGGGCGTGCAGGTTGGCGCCTTCTCGACGCCGGAGGCGAGCAAGCGGGCTCTGACCCAGGCGACCAAGCAGGCGCCCTTCCTGCTGCGCGCCGCCAAGCCGGCGGTGACGCCGGTGAAGGCGAACGGCTCCACCGTCTACCGCGCCCGCATGGTCGGGCTGGACGAGCGGACCGCCCGCAAGGTCTGCTCGGAGTTGACCCGCAGCGGCCACCGCTGCGTCCCCGTGTCGCCGAACGAGAAGCTGTAAGCCGGTTCTTTTCCGCCAAATGAAAAAGGCGCAGCCGCCGGGCTGCGCCTTTTTTCGTGTCCCGGCGAGGGGCGGTCAGGCGCCCGGCTCGTTGGCGTTCGGGAAGAACAGCGAGTTGCCGTTGATCTTGTAGTCCGCGATGGCCTGCTGGCCCTCGGCGGAGACCAGCCAATCGACGAAGGCCTGCCCGTCGGCGGCCTTGACGTGGCTGAACTTGGCCGGGTTCACCAGCATCACGCCATACTGGTTGAACAGGCGCTTGTCGCCCTCCACCAGGATGTCGAGGTCGCCGCGGTTCTTGAAGCTGAGCCAGGTGGCGCGGTCGGTCATGGCGTAGCCGTTCACCGCGGCGGCGGTGTTCAGCGTGGCGCCCATGCCCTGGCCGATGGCGCGGTACCAGCCGTCGCCCGCCGTGGGGTCGACGCCGGCGGTCTTCCACAGCGCCTGCTCCGACTTGTGGGTGCCGCTGTCGTCGCCGCGCGACACGAAGGGGGCCTTGGCGGCGGCGATGCTCTTCAGCGCGGCGGAGACGTCCTTGCTGCCGCCGACCTTGGCCGGGTCGGCCTTCGGCCCGACGATCACGAAGTCGTTGTACATGACCGGCTTGCGCTCGGTGCTGAAGCCCTCGGCGACGAACTTGTCCTCCGACGGCTTGTGATGGACGAACAGCACGTCGGCGTCGCCGCGCTTGGCGATGTCGATGGCCTGGCCGGTGCCCTTGGCGACCACGCGGACCTCGATCCCGGTCTTCTCGGTGAACTTCGGCAGGATCGACTTGAACAGGCCCGAATCCTCGGTCGAGGTGGTGGAGGCCACGGTGATGAAGCGGTCGGCGGCGGTGGACGGCTGAACGGAGCCGAGCAGCAGAGCCGCCGCGGCGGCGCATCCCAGCACGAAAGAACGGCGCAGCATCGGACTATCCCTCTCCAGGTTCTTGCCCGCCTTGGTTGCGGGCTCTGGCGGCGACTATGGGAAAGTTCGAACGGCTTTGCAAATTTTCCAGAATCGGCGTGCGGACGGAGGCTCAGGCCCGCCGCGTCTCCCGCACCATGGCGGCGGCGAGGTTCACCGACAGTGACAGCGTCATCAGGATGACCCCGAGGCCGAGCGCCAGCGGCAGGTCGCCCTTGCTGGTCTCCAGCGCGATGGAGGTGGTCATGACGCGGGTCACCCGGTCGATGTTGCCGCCGACGATCATCACCGCCCCGACCTCCGCCGAGGCCCGCCCGAAGCCGGCCAGCACGATGGTCAGCAGGCTCCAGCGCGCCTCCGACAGCAGGGTGAACAAGGTGGTCAGCGGCCCGGTCCCCATCACCCGCAGCAGGTCGGCGTATTCCGTCAGCAGATCCTCGACGATCTGGCGGGTCAGGGCGGCGACGATGGGCACGATCAGCACGGTCTGGGCCACGATCATTGCGGTCGGGGTGAACAGCAGCCCCAGCACCCCCAGCGGGCCGGAGCGCGACAGGATCAGATAGACGATCAGCCCGACCACCACCGGCGGCAGCCCCATCGCCGTGTTCAGGAACAGGGTGACCGCGCGCCGCCCCGGAAAGCGGAAGGCGGCGACGGCGGCCCCCAGCGGCAGGCCGATCAGGGCCGACAGCAGGACGGCGGTCAGGCTGACGCGCAGCGACAGGCCGACGATCCCCACCAGACCGGGGTCGAGGTCGGCGATCAGGTGGAAGGCGGTGACGAAGGCCAGACCGAACTCATGCATAGGGGTACTCGTGCATACCAGGCGCTCGCGCGTCAAATCGGGGTCGCATCGCTTCCGTCTTGCGGGAGCCGATCATCCGCCGCTTGCCCCGGCGCGCAATCTTCCCCACTCTTCCGGTCATGGACCTCTCGGAATTCACCATAAGGCCGGACCCGGCGAATCCCAAGCTGACGGAGCGTGTTTCCGGGCTGGATCAGGACGGGCGCCCGGTGGAGGCGTCGGTCACCGTGGAACGGCCGCTGACGCTGTACCTGAACGGGCAGGAGATCGTCACCATGATGACGATCGCCGACTACCCCGACTATCTGGCGGTGGGCTATCTGCTCAACCAGAACATGCTGAAGCGCGACGACCGGATCACCGGCATCGACTACGACGAGGAGATCGACACCGTCGTCGTCCGCACCGAGCGCGCCACGAACTACGAGCAGAAGCTCAAGAAGAAGACCCTGACTTCCGGTTGTGCCCAGGGCACCGCCTTCGGCGACGTGATGGAGACCTTCGAGTCGGTGCGGCTGAATCCCGACGCGCGGCTGAAGACCTCCTGGATCTACGCCCTGTCGAAGAAGATCAACCTGACCCCCAGCCTGTATCTGGAGGCCGGCGCCATCCACGGCTGCGTGCTCTGCCAGGAGGACCGCCCGCTGGTCTACATGGAGGACGTCGGGCGCCACAACGCGGTGGACAAGGTGGCCGGCTACATGCACCTGCACGGCGTGCCGGCGCACGACAAGATCTTCTACACGACCGGGCGCCTGACCTCGGAGATGGTCATCAAGACGGTGCAGATGGGCATCCCGATCCTGATCTCCCGCTCCGGCTTCACCGCCTGGGGGGTGGAACTGGGGCGGCAGGCCAACCTGACCATGGTCGGGCGGGCCAAGGGCAAGCGCTTCCTCGCCCTGGCCGGCACCGACCGGCTGGACTTCGACGCCGACCCGGCCGCGGTCGGGGACGAGGGCGGACGCCACCAGCGCAAGGGGAGCCGCGATGACGACTGACGGCATTGCCGGCGTGCTGCTGGCCGGCGGCCTGTCGCGGCGCATGGGCGGCGGCGACAAGAGCCTGCGCACGCTCGGCGGGCGCAGCATCCTGGAGCGCATCGTCGCCACGGTGCGCCCGCAGGTCGGGCCGCTGGTGCTGAACGCCAACGGCGACCCGGCGCGCTTCGCCGCCTTCGGCCTGCCGGTGGCGGCGGACGTGGTGGAGGGCTTCGCCGGTCCGCTGGCCGGGGTGCTGACCGGGATGGAATGGGCGCGGGCCAACGCCCCGCAATGCCGCTGGCTGGCCAGCTTCGCCACCGACGCCCCCTTCATCCCCGGCGATCTGGTCGCGCGTCTGGTCGCGGCGGTGGAGCGCGAGGGCGCCGACCTCGCCTGCGCCCGCTCCGACGGGCAGGAGCATCCGGTCTTCGGGCTGTGGCGGGTGGACCTCGCCGACGATCTCCGCCGCGCCATGGTGGAGGAGGACATGCGCAAGGTGGACGCTTGGACCGCGCGCTACCGTCTGGCGGTTGCCGACTTCGCCACCGATCCGGTAGACCCCTTCTTCAACACGAACCGTCCCGACGATCTGGCGGAGGCGGAACGGCTGATGGCGGCTGGACTGGTCCGATGAGCGAGACCCTGAACAAGATCGAGACGATGGCCCTGGGCATCGTGCTGGAGCGCCGCAAGGGCACTAGCGCCTGGGCGGAGTGGGCGTGGCGTCCGGTCTCGGTGATTCCCGGCGCCCCGCCGGTCGACGGCCCCGGGCGCCTGCTGCGCGAGGGGGAGGGCTGGGCGCACTTCCACGCCGCGACCTTGCCGCTGGAGCTGTTCCGCAGCGACACCGAAGGCTACAAGCTCAACCTGTCGCAGGAGCCGCCGCGCCTCTGGGTCGTGCTGCGCCCGGACGAGACGGGCGAGCCGGGGGGCGTCGTGCCCTTCGTCGTCACCGCCTCGGCCCACGAGTGCGAAGCCTATCAGGTGAGCGGCGTGGAGATGGTGGAAACGGTGCCGATGCCGCCGGAGGTCACGGCCCTGGTCCGCGACTTCACCGAGCAGCACCATGTGGACGTCCCCTTCGTGAAGCGCGAGCGCAAGCGGCACTTCCCGAAGCAGGGGTAATGAATTCTTGATGGGGCTCCGGCGCCGCGCCCCCCTCCCAACCTCCCCCCGCTTCGCAGGGGGAGGAGCTGATTCCCTCCCCTGCGGAGCGGGGGAGGGTTGGGGTGGGGGCAAGGTGTGGACCGCCCCGAGACGCACAGCATGACCGACGAATCCTTCCTCTCCCGCTGGTCCCGCCTGAAGCGGCAGCCGGCCGCCCCCGCCCCGGAGCCGGTCCTGGAGCCTCTGCCGCCGCCGGCCGAGGAACCGACCGAGCAACGTCCGGTAGACGCGGCGTCCGAACCGGCCGAGACCGCGCCTGACGCCGTGCATGAGGCCGACGATCCGCTGAAGGACCTTCCCCCCGTGGAGGACCTGACGCTGGAGTCCGATTTCACACCCTTCCTGCGGGCGGACGTGCCGGACGACCTGCACCGGCAGGCGCTGCGCAAGCTGTGGACCTCGGACCCGGTTTTCGCCAACGACGACGGGTTGAAGGACTACGCCGACGACTACGCCAGCCTGTTCACCGGCTCTTCGCCGGTGAAGACGCTCTACCGTGTCGGCAAGGGTTTCCTCGACGCCGCGGAGGAAGCGGCGGAGAAGACCGGGGAGGCGACCAGCGATACGGCCGGCGGGACGACCGCGAACGGCGACGCCGATGAAGACGCGAAAGAAACAGTGTCGCTTCCCGAAGGTTCGGAGCCCGAGCAGCTCCCCTCTGCTTTGCCGGAACCGGACATCGATATGACAAAAATAGCATAGCGCCAGTCCAGCCCAAGTCGCGGTAAGCACACTTCTGAGTCAACCTTTGTTGACAAACGCCGCGAATCTGCCCTTTAATAGCTCGAACCTGAACGTTAAGCCCCTGATATGGCGAGGCTTTTCGCAGGTGCAATATGAGGTTGTCGGTCCAGGGCGTCTCGGGCGCCGGCCCATGACGCCGTGAGCCTGCAACGGGCGAGCCAATGCGCCGCCGTTGTCGCGACGGGTGGGGCCGGGTGCCGGAGTTTGCCGATCTGGTCCTTTTGTCGTGTCGGGAGGGATGAACGCCGTGTCCGTGACCGGTGAACACGATCCGTCGGCCTTGCCGCCGGAGGAGATGCAGCGGGCGCAGCTCTACGCGCTGCTGGCGCATCTGCTTGCCCGCCCGCCCGGCGGCGCGTTCCTGGCGGCCCTGGCGGCGCTGGACGGCGACGCGAGCCCTCTCGGGCAGGCGCTGCGCGGGCTGGCCGACGCCGCCCGCGGCACGGACGCCGCCGCGGTGGAGGAGGAGTTCAACACCCTCTTCATCGGCGTCGGCGGCGGCATCCTGTCCCCCTACGGGTCCTACTATCTCACGGGTTTCCTCCACGAGAAGCCGCTGGCCGAGCTGCGCGGCGACATGGCCCTGCTGGGCATCGCCCGCGCCGACGAGGTGAAGGAACCCGAAGATCACATCGCCGCCCTGGCCGAGATGATGACGGGACTGATCACCGGCGCCTTCGGCGATCCGGCCGATCTGGGGGAGCAGCGTCGCTTCTTCGACCGCCACATCGGCTCCTGGGCCGGCCGGTTCTTCTCCGATCTGGAATCCACGCCGTCCGCCGCCTTCTACCGCGCGGTGGGCACGCTGGGGCGCCGGTATCTGGAGGTCGAGGAGAAAGCCTTCGACATGGCGGCGTGACGGGGCGGCGTGACCGCACACCGGCACCGTCGCCGGACAGACGACAAAACAACGAGACCGGCCCACGACAAGGCCGGTCCGGAAACGCTGAAAACAAGGCCCGGAAACCGGGCGGCACATCGGTCTTCAGTCTCGGGGAAGCCGCGAAGAATAGGGTGAAGCTATGACGGACAAGAAGGAAAAGACCACGCTGGCGCGGCGCGACCTGTTCCGCGCGGCTGGATTGGGCGTCGGCGCGCTGGGCGCCGCCGCCGTGGGCGTCGTGGCGGGTGCGGAGCCGGCGCAGGCCGCCGAGCCCGCCCCCGCCCAGGGCTACCGCGAGACCGACCATGTCCGGACGGTCTACGAACTGAGCCGCTTCTAAGAAGGACCGCCGCACATGCTGACAAAGAAGAAGGCGGCTGCTTCCGGCGGCCGTTCGCTGGCGAAGATGGTTTCCGGCCTGACCGGTAACACCGTCGACCGTCGTTCGTTCCTGCGCACCTCGGGCATCGCCGCCGGTGGCGCCGCCATCGCCGCCACGATGCCCTTCGGCATGGTGAAGAAGGCCGAGGCGGTGACCGCCACCCCCGCCGCGGGCGCGCCGGTCAAGCTGGTCAAGAACGTCTGCACCCACTGCTCGGTCGGATGCACCGTCACCGCCGAGGTGCAGAACGGCGTGTGGATCGGCCAGGAGCCGAGCTTCGACAGCCCGATCAACCTGGGCGCCCACTGCGCCAAGGGTGCGGCGGTGCGCGAGCACGCCCACGGCGACCGCCGCCTGCGCTACCCGATGAAGATGGTGGACGGCAAGTGGACCCGGATCTCCTGGGACCAGGCCATCCAGGAGGTCGGCGACAAGTTGCTGGCGATCCGCGAGAAGTCCGGCCCGGATTCGGTCTTCTGGCTCGGCTCGGCCAAGCACAGCAACGAGCAGGCCTATCTGATCCGCAAGTTCGCCGCCTTCTGGGGCACGAACAACGTCGACCATCAGGCCCGCATCTGCCATTCCACCACCGTCGCCGGCGTGGCGAACGTGTGGGGCTACGGCGCCATGACGAACTCGTACAACGACATCCAGAAGTCGCGCGCGATGTTCTTCATCGGCTCCAACGCCGCTGAGGCCCACCCGGTCTCCATGCTCCACATCCTGAAGGGCAAGGAGCAGAACAACGCCCCGCTGATCGTCGCCGATCCGCGCTTCACCCGCACCGCGGCCAAGGCCGACGAGTACATCCGCTTCCGCCCCGGCACCGACGTCGGCCTGATCTGGGGCATCCTCTGGCACATCTTCGAGAATGGCTGGGAGGACAAGGAGTACATCGCCAAGCGCGTCTACGGCATGGACGAGATCCGTGCCGAGGTCGCCAAGTGGACTCCGGAAGAGGTCGAG
Source organism: Azospirillum formosense (assembly GCF_040500525.1). Lineage (NCBI taxonomy): Bacteria > Pseudomonadati > Pseudomonadota > Alphaproteobacteria > Rhodospirillales > Azospirillaceae > Azospirillum > Azospirillum formosense. The sequence continues at coordinate 539,866 of NZ_CP159402.1, forward strand.
AAGGTCACCGGCGTTCCGGGCTCGCAGCTCAAGCGCGTCGCCCGCACGCTGGCCTCCAACCGTCCGGGCACGCTCGTCTGGTGCATGGGCGGCACGCAGCACCACATCGGCAACAACAACACCCGCGCCTACTGCGTGCTCCAGCTCGCGCTGGGCAACGTCGGCGTGACGGGCGGCGGCACCAACATCTTCCGCGGCCACGACAACGTGCAGGGCGCCACCGACTTCGGCGTCACCTCGGACTCGCTGCCCGGCTACTACGGTCTGGCGGAGGGCGCGTGGCGCCACTGGGCGCGCGTCTGGGACGTCCCGTACGAGGACGTGCTGGCCCGCTTCAAGGACAAGAAGCTGATGGAGGCCACCGGCATCCCGGTGTCCCGCTGGTTCGACGGCGTCCTGGAAGCCAAGGAGAACATGGACCAGCCCGAGAGCATCAAGGGCATGGTCTTCTGGGGGCACGCGCCGAACAGCCAGGTCCGCCTTCCCGACATGAAGAAGGCGATGGAGAAGCTGGAGCTGCTGGTCGTCGTCGATCCGTTCCCGACGATGACCGCCGTCCTGTCCGACCGCAAGGACAACTTCTACCTGCTGCCCGCCGCCACCCAGTTCGAGACCGTCGGGTCGCGCACCGCGTCCAACCGCTCGGTCCAGTGGTGCGACAAGATCATGGAGCCGCTCTTCGAGGCGAAGACGGACCATGAGATCATGTATCTGTTCGCCAAGAAGTTCGGCTTCGCCGAGGCGATGTTCAAGAACATCAAGCTCCACGGCAACGAGCCCGACATCGAGGACACGACGCGGGAGTGGAACCGCGGCATGTGGTCGGTCGGCTACACCGGCCAGTCGCCGGAGCGGCTGAAGCTGCACATGCAGCATCAGGCGACCTTCGACAAGACCACGCTGCGCGCCAACGGCGGCCCGTGCGACGGCGACTATTACGGCCTGCCGTGGCCCTGCTGGGGCACGCCGGAGATGAAGCATCCGGGCACCGCCAACCTCTACGACACCTCCCTGCCGGTCGCCGAGGGCGGCGGCGCCTTCCGCGCGCGCTTCGGCGTCGAGCGCAACGGCGTGACGCTGCTGGCCGAGGGCTCCTACCCGGTCGGATCGGAGATCAAGGACGGCTACCCGGAAGTCACCTACGCCATGCTGGACAAGCTGGGCTGGACCGGGGAGCTGACCGAGGCCGAGATGGCCGTCATCAAGAAGATCGGCGGCGAGAAGATCGGTGCCGTGTCCTGGACCACCGACCTGTCGGGCGGCATCCAGCGCGTGGCGATCAAGCACGGCCTGAACCCGCCGGGCAACGCCAAGGCCCGCTGCGTCGCCTGGAACTTCCCGGACCCGGTGCCGGTGCACCGCGAGCCGCTCTACACGCCGCGCCGCGATCTGGTCGCCGAATACCCGACCTACAAGGACACCAAGTCCTGGCGCCTGCCGACGCTCTACAAGTCGATCCAGGACCGCGACGTGTCGAAGGAGTACCCGATCATCCTCACCTCCGGCCGTCTGGTCGAGTATGAGGGCGGCGGCGACGAGACCCGGTCGAACCCCTGGCTGGCCGAGCTGCAGCAGGACATGTTCGTCGAGATCAATCCGTTCGATGCCAACAACGCCGGCATCAAGGACGGCCAGATGGTGTGGGTCGAGGGTGCGGAGCAGGGCAAGGTGAAGGTCAAGGCCATGCTGACCGAGCGTGTCGGCCGCGGCGTCGCCTTCATGCCCTTCCACTTCGGCGGCCATTACCAGGGCCAGGATCTGCGCGCCAAGTACCCGCAGGGCGCCGACCCGATCGTGCTGGGCGAGGCGGCGAACACCGCCACGACCTACGGCTACGACTCGGTCACGCAGATGCAGGAAACCAAGACCACCCTCTGCCGGATCTCGGCGGCCTGAAGACGCTAGGAGTTCATCACCATGGCCCGCATGAAATTCCTCTGCGACGCGGACCGCTGCATCGAATGCAACGCCTGCGTCACCGCCTGCAAGAACGAGCACGAGGTGCCCTGGGGCATCAACCGCCGCCGCGTCGTCACCATCAACGACGGCAAGCCGGGTGAGCGGTCGATCTCGGTCGCCTGCATGCATTGTTCCGACGCGCCCTGCAAGGCCGTCTGCCCGGTCGACTGCTTCTACCAGACCGAGCAGGGCGTGGTCCTGCACAACAAGGACCTGTGCATCGGCTGCGGCTACTGCTTCTACGCCTGCCCGTTCGGCGCTCCGCAGTACCCGCAGGCCGGCAACTTCGGCACCCGCGGCAAGATGGACAAGTGCACCTTCTGCGCCGGCGGCCCGGAGGCCGACAACACGGACGCGGAGTACAAGAAGTACGGCCGCAACCGTCTGGCCGAAGGCAAGCTGCCGCTCTGTGCCGAGATGTGCTCGACCAAGGCCCTCCTGGCTGGCGACGGCGACAAGGTGTCGGACATCTACCGCGAGCGCGTGGTCGCCCGCGGCTTCGGGTCCGGCGCCTGGGGCTGGGGCACCGCCTATCAGATGAAGGCGGGGTCGTAACCGTGATCCGCCGCACCGTCTGTGCGATGACGCTCCTTCTCGTCACCCCGCTTCTGGCGGGGTGCAACGAGGAGGAGCAGGCGCGCCCGATCCATCTGGAGAAGGGCGTCTACCGCGGCCCCGCGGACAGCCCTTTGTCCGCGGATCAGGTCCAGGCGCTCCAGCAGCGCTCGGCCGGCCAGCGTTTCTGAGGGGGGCGTTTCCAATGGGCGCTGTTCTCAAGGGAAGGGCTGACGCAATGACGTCGAATCATTCCAAGGGCGGGCCGGCCAGGGGCTGGCTCCGGTCGCCGTTCCAGATCGTGCTTCTGGGCGTCGTCATGCTGGCGCTGACCCTGGTCATGGCCAACCTCTCCTCCGCGTCGGCGGCGGAGGCGTTCCCGCCGGTCGCCAGCCAGCCGGCGGACGGCACGTCCAAGACCGACATGTGGCGCGGCATCCGCTCCGGGGAGCAGGGCACCGTCTCCATCCCCAACAAGAGCGCCGGCGTGCTGGTGCAGTCGGAAGGGGAGCTGTGGCGCTCGGTCCGCAACGGCCCGCTGTCCACATACGGCGGCTGGGTGCTGGGCGGCATGCTCGGGCTGCTCGTCCTGTTCTTCCTGGTGCGCGGGCGCATCCGGATCGACGGCCAGAAGACCGGCCGGACCATCCAGCGCTTCAACGCCTTCGAGCGGGGCGTGCACTGGCTGACCGCCGGCAGCTTCGTCATCCTGGCCTTCACCGGGCTGAACGTGCTGTACGGGCGCTACACCGTCCTGCCGCTGCTGGGTCCGGAGGCGTTCGCCACGATGACCCAGTACGGCAAGTTCGCCCACAACTACCTGGGCTTCGCCTTCATGCTGGGCATCGTCCTCATCTTCGTGATGTGGGTGAAGCACAACATCCCGGAGCGCAACGACATCACCTGGGCGCTGAAGGCCGGCGGCCTGTTCAGCAAGGGCGTGCATCCGGCGGCGAGGAAGTTCAACGCCGGCCAGAAGGTGATCTTCTGGGCGACGGTGCTGGGCGGGGCGGCGCTGGGCTTCACGGGCGTGCAGCTGCTGTGGCCCTTCTCCTTCGCCTCGATGGCCGACATGCAACTCTACCAGCTGATCCACGCCGCGGTGGCGGTGGTGCTGACCGCGGTCATCATCGCGCACATCTACATCGGCTCGGTCGGCATGGAAGGCGCCTTCGACGCGATGGGCACGGGCGACGTCGAACTCCAGTGGGCGCGCGAGCACCATTCGCTGTGGGTTCAGGAAGTCACGGGCGAGACTCCCGGCCATCATGGGGGCCGTCACGGGGGCCATCACCACGGCCGCCACCGCGCGCCCGCCGAGTGAGGATCCCATCCATGCGTCCCTTCCTGATCGGCCTGCTGCTGGCCGGGGCGCTCGCCGCTCCGGCCACCGCGCAGACCTCTGCCGCAACCTCTCCGGCGGCCAAGCCGGCGGACGAGGTGAAGCGGATCGTCGAGCAGACCTACAACGTGCAGGTCCTGCGCGTGACCGAGGCGGCGTTGGAGGACGGCACCGCCGTCTACAAGGTAGCCGCCATGATGCCGGGGACCGCCGGCAACGCCGCCTTCATGGTCAACACCCTGACCGTCGATGCCGCGACCGGCCTCGCGCTTCCGCCCTTCCGCCACCACGCGGCGGGCTACAGCCTGCCCCAGGGCGGCAGCTACGAGCCGAACCGGACCTCCAACAACCCCGCGGTCGCCCGCGGGCATACTTGGCGCTAAGAATGCCGGGCGCTAAGGACACTTAGCGCGGACACCTGTTACCCCCTGACCGGTGGCTGCGAGGCCGCCGGTCTTTTCCTTTCCAGGAGGTGGTTCGGGCATGGGGAAAGGGCGTCATCCGGGGAACCCGCCGTGCCACGCTCGCCGCCGGCTGCTCACGCTCGCCGCCGCGGCGCCCGCTCTGACCGTTCCCCTGCTGTCCCGCGCCGCCGACCTGATCGGCCACGGCGCCATGGTCAACGCCGTCGCCGTGTCGCCTGACGGCGCCCGCGTCCTGACGGGGAGCTGGGACTATTCGGCCATCCTCTGGGACCTCGCGTCCGGTTCCCAACGCGCCTCCTTCCACGAACACGCCGCCGGCGTCACCGCCGTCGCCTTCCTGCCGGACGGCAAGCGCGCCCTGACCGGCAGCCGCGACGCCGCCATCATCCTCTGGGACCTGGAGAGCGGACGCCCGCTGCGCCGCTTCGAAGGCCACACCGGCACCGTCGCCGGTCTGGCGGTGGCGCCGGACAGCCGCCGCTTCGCCTCCGCGGGCTGGGACTTCGCCATCCGCGTCTGGGACCCGGAGAGCGCCGCCGCGCTTCGGGTGCTGGAGGGGCATGGCGCCAACGTCAACGCCGTGGCCTACACCCCGGACGGCGGGCGGCTGGTTTCCGCCGGCTACGACTTCCAGATCCGCGTCTGGGACGCCGCGAGCGGGCGGGAGAGGGCCGTTCTGGAAGGACATGAGGGCAGCGTGAACGGTCTGGCCCTGTCCCCCGACGGACGGCTGGCCGCCACGGCGTCGAGCGACGAGACGGTGCGGCTGTGGGACCTGGAGGCCGGGACTCTCCTGCGGACCCTCTACGGACACAGCGGCTTCGTCACCTCCGTCGCCGTCTCGCCCGATGGCAAGACCCTGCTGTCCGGCGGGGGAGGGGACCAGCGCGTCCGGCTGTGGGACGCCGCGACCGGACGGCAGCTCGCCTCCTTCCGCGGCCATGAGAAGCCGGTCCTGGCGGTTGCTTTCACCCCGGACGGGCAGGGCGCCCTGTCCGCCGGCTACGACGCGGTGGTCCGCCATTGGGACCTGACGAGCAAGGCGGACGCCGAGCGTCCATGATCCCCTCTCCCGTCCCGGGAGAGGGTGGCCCGAAGGGCCGGGTGAGGGTGGCCCGAAGGGCCGGGTGAGGGTAAAATCAAGAATCCAGGCGCAGATCCTCGGCTGTACCCTCACCCTCCCGCCGCGTTGCGGCGGGTCCCTCCCTCTCCCGGGGCGGGAGAGGGGTACGGGAGGCGCGCACTGTTTCACAAGCGAGACAACCGCCCATGACCAGCCTGTCCCACCCGGCGCAGCGCCGCGCCATCATCGACACCTGCCTCGCCATGAACGGGGCGGGAATCAACCAGGGCTCGTCGGGCAACCTGTCGGTGCGGGTGGAGGGCGGCTTCCTGATCACGCCCAGCAGCCTGCCCTATGACGAGACGGCGCCCGAGGACATCGTGGAGATGGGCTTCGACGGCAGCTATGTCGGCCGGCGGCGGCCCTCGTCGGAATGGCGCTTCCACCGCGACATCCTGAAGGCGCGCCCCGACGTTGAGGTGGTGCTGCACACCCATTCGACCTTCGCCACGGCGCTGGCCGTCCATGGCCGGGGCATCCCCAGCTTCCATTACATGGTGGCGCTGGCCGGCGGCGATTCGATCCGCTGCGCGCCCTACGCCACCTTCGGCACGCAGGACCTGTCCGACCACGCCGTTGCGGCGCTGGAGGGACGGCTGGCCTGCCTGCTGGCCAACCACGGCATGATCGTGCTGGGAAAGTCCTTGAAGGGCGCGCTGGCGCTGGCGGTGGAGGTGGAGACACTGGCCCGCCAGTATCTCCACGCCCATCTGCTGGGCGAGCCGGTCATCCTGCCGCCCGAGGAGATCGCGCGCGTCGCCGAGAAGATGCGCCGCATGAGCTACGGCCTGCCCCCCGACGAGGGCGCCGCGCCGGAGGACACCGCCCGCCCGCGCGAGGCCTGATGGCCAACGGCTCCCGGCGTCAGGAAGCCAGTTGGGCGACGGGGCGCAGGGGGGCGATGGTAACCAGCGGACGCTTGGCCGTCCCGGCGGTGCCGACCTGCAGCGGGCGCTCCTCCGCCGGAGGCTGGTAATAGGCGGGCAGGGCCACCGTGACGCGGGTGCCCTGGCCGGGCTCGCTCGCCACCTCGATGTCGCCGCCCAGCATGGCGGCGTAATGGCCGACCAGGGTCAGGCCGAGACCGGCGCCGCGCCGCTTGGCGCCGCTGCCGCCCTGGCCCGCTCCACCTTGAACGAAGGGCTGGAACAGCCGGGCGGTCTGGCTGGTGGCGAAGCCGCTGCCGCTGTCGGTCACGGTGAAGCGCAGCCAGGGCTCGCCGTCGCGCTCGACCCGCTCGGCGGCCAGCCGGACGGCGCCGCCCTGGGTGAACTTGCAGGCGTTGTCCAGCAGGTTGAGAAGCGCCTGCCGGACCTTGCCGAAATCCGAATACATCTGGCCAAGCGCCGCGGCCTCGGCCTGCAGCGCGACCTCGTTGCCGTTGAGGTCGGCGGCGGGGAGGGTGCGCTCCCGCGCCTCGATCAGCAGCCGGTGAACGTCGAAATCCTGAAGCACGACGTCCATGTTGCCGGCCTCGATCCGGGCATAGTCGAGGATCGCATCGACCAGGGTCAGCATCTGCTCGCCGGTCCACTGGATCTGCTCGATGTCGGTCGCCAGCTCCCCGGCGCCCAGCCGGTGCAGCTCCCCCATAAGGGACTGGCTGGAGGCGACGATCTCGTTGAGCGGGGCGTGAAGCTCCTGCCCGATGTTGACCAGGAAATGGGTCTTCGCCTCGTTGGCGGCGTCGGCGCGCTCCTTGTCGCGCAGCAGCTGGCCATGCCGGTCGGCGGCCTCCTGGCGCTGGCGCTCCATCTCCGCGGTGTTGTCGCGCAGGACGCGGACGGCGCGGGCCATGGCGGCCACCTCGTCCGCCCCGTCGTCCGGCGGCAGGGCGATGTCGGTCCGCCCGGCGGCGAGCGAGGTCACCGCGGCGGCCATGCCGGAGACCGGGCGGGCGACCCGGCGGTTGACGAACCAGACCATCGTCAAGCCCGCCAGCGTCACCCCCAGCGCCGCCCACAGGGCGATGCGCAGGGTGCGCCAGGACTGGTCGGCCAGACCGCCGCGCAGCTCCGCCGCGACGGCGTCGTTGCGCTGGCGGATTTCCGCCGCGTGGGCGGCGACGGCGGCGGCGTTGGGCGTCAGCCGCTCGGCGCGCAGCGCGTCCTCGTCAGCCAGGGAGGACTCGATGCTGTCCAGAACCCCGTCGATGCCGGCCAGCGCCGCCTCCACCTCGTCGATGGTCTGGCGGGTGCCGGGGACCCAGAGGTAGCGGTTCATCTCCGCCAGCTTGGCGCGGGCGTTGCCCAGCTCGGCGCGCATGCGCAGCGAGTCGCGGTCGTCGCGCCGCGCCACGTAGCGGCCGAGATGGTCCTGCATCATCAGGATCGCGACGGTCGCGTCGCCGGCCAGCGCCGCCGAATCGACGCCGCCCGCGTCCTTCAGCCGGCCCAGCCCGGCGCGGATCTGGGAAATCTGCGGCTCCAGCACCGACTCCGTCAGCCGGGCGCGCTCGCCGCGCAGGGCGACCAGCGCCTCGAAACCGCTCCAATAGGCGTCCAGCGCCTTGCGGGCGCCTTCGATCGAACGGCGGTCGGTGTCGTCCTGCGCCATGCCGGCCAGCGCCGTCATCCGCTCCAGCAGTCCGTCGCGGCGCAGCCCGGCGTCGAGCAGGCTCTGCTGGTCGCCCTCGGCGAGGTGGTCGCGGACCGAGACCTCCAGGTCGCGCAGCCCGATGTCCAGGTCGGCGGCGGTCTGGGAGGCGTCGGCGTGGCTGGAGAAGGTGCCGACCTCGCGGCTGACCCCGTAGAGCGAGGCCACCCCGATCAGCGCGAGCAGAAGGACCAGAGCCAGGACCACGCCGAAGCCCAGCCCGACGCGCGCGGCGAGCGTCATCTCATCCAGGCGGCGCAGCAGGCCGAGCCCCGGAAGGGAGCGCGTGGGGCGGGCCGGGGCACCGAGGGGGGAGGGGGCGTCGCCGGACCGGGGCAGGGTTCCGTTCCGCTTCACGCCACGCCCCGTACGCGCTGTCGTTGGTAAGCCACGAGATCCGGCCGAAGGTTGCGGGCGGGAAAAGCCCGGCGTTGTCAGAAACCCCTCCGTGTGCACGGACGGGTGGCGCGGATTGTAGCTTGGCGAGGCAACGGCGCAAACAGACAAGTGCGAAAGGTTCAGCCCCCTTTAAACATCACCCTTTTGAACAACGGCGTCGTCGTTTCAGACCGTGCCCTGGAAGGCGTAGGCTTGCATGCCGATGCTGCCGTGCTCGAACCCGGTGTGAAGCCGTTCCGTCCGCACCGCGTTCCCGGCGGCGCCGAAGGCCACGGGCAGGGGCAGGAAATGCTCGTCGGTCGGGTGGGCCGCCTTGGCCTGCGGGCAGAGCGTCTTCCAGCCGGCCAGCGACGCCTCGTCGCCCGCCGCCAGCACCCCGTCGAGCCAGCCGGCGAAGTCCTCCGCCCAGCCGGCGGCGTCGCGCTCGCCGAAGCGGAAATCGCCGAGATTGTGGACGGCTCCGCCGCTGCCGAGGACCAGAACGCCCTCCTTCCGCAGGGGCGCCAGGGCGCGGCCCAGCGCGATGTGGTCGGCGGCGGTGGCGCCGGGCTGGACGGACAGCTGGGCGACCGGGATGTCGGCCTCCGGGTACATCAGCATCAGCGGCACCCAGGCCCCGTGGTCGAGCCCCTGGCCGGGGTCCACCGCGGCGCCGGTCAGCGCCCGCACGCGGTCGGCCAGCGCCGGGGCACCGGGGGCCGCGTAGCGCATCGCGTAGAGGGCGCGGGGGAAGCCGTAGAAGTCGTGGATGGTGTCCGGCTGCGTGGCCCCGCTGATCGCCGGGGTCTGGGTCGTCCAGTGCGCCGACACCGCGATCACCGCGCTCGGGCGGCCCAACCGCTTGCCCAGAACGGCCAGGAAATGGCGGCCGGGCGAATCCTCGATGATGAGGGTGGGGGCGCCGTGCGAGACGAAGACGCTGGGGAAGGGGGAGGGGATGGCGGTGGCCGGCTGGGTCGTGGTCATGGAAGGGACTCCGGGTTGCCCGACCATTCGACCAAAGAAAAACCCCGGCGCCTAGGCCGGGGTTTTTCGAAAGACCGTTGCCGGTGGAGCAACGATCTCAGTGCAGGTGCTTCGGCAGCTCGGCGATCGACTGTTCGATCAGCTTGTCCGCCTGGGCCGGCTGGATGCCGGTTTCCAGGATGCGGCGGCTGGCGTCCATGGCGATGTCGACGGTCAGGTTGCGGACCTCGGCCAGCGCCCCGGCTTCCGCCTGGGCGATGCGGTCCATGGCCTGGGCCTCGCGGCGCTTCAGCGACGCTTCGAGGTCGGCGCCGGCCTGCGAGCGGAGGCGGTCGGCCTCCTCGCGGGCGTGGGCGATGATGGCCTCGGCTTCCTTCAGAGCGTCGCGCTGACGGCGCTGGTAGTTGGCCAGCAGGGCCTGGGCGTCTTCACGCAGGCGCTGGGCCTCGTCCAGCTCCGCACGGATCTTCTCGGCGCGGGCGTCGAGAAGGCCGGTGATCGCGCCGGACGCCTTCTTCCACACCAGGGCGGCGAAGATGATGAAGGCGATGGCGACCCACATTTCAGGCGTGTTCATGACCGGCGCTCCTCGATCACGGCGGCGACCGCCGCATCGGCCTGGGCCGCGTCGACGTTCAGCCCGGCCAGGCGGCCGGCGACGTCACGGGCGATGTCGGCGGAGATGGAGCGGACGTTGGCGATCGCCTGCTCCTTGGCCGCGGCGATGTTCGCCTCGGCGGTGCGCAGACGCTCGGCGTTCTCGGCGTTCAACTGGGCCTGACGGGCGTAGTTGTTCGCGTCGATCTCGGCGGCGACCTGGGCGATCAGGGCCTGGGCTTCGGAACGGGCCCCGGCGAGGGACTGATCGACCTGGGCCATGGCGGCCTCGGCCTCTTCCTTGAGCGAAGCGGCCTTGCTCAGGTCGCGCGAAATGCGCTCCTGGCGCTCCTCCAGAACCTCGGCCACGCGCGGCAGCGCTTTCTTGGACAGGAGGTAGTAGAGGGTGATGAAGGTCAGCGCCAGCCAGAAGATCTGGGTGGGGAAGGTGGCGGGATTGAGCTGCGGCAGGCCGCCGGCGGCGTGCTCGCCGCCATGGGCGGCTTCCGGCGCGTGCTCCGCCGTCGCCGCCAGGACGTTACCGGCAAGCACGGTCAGAGTGGCGAGCGAGGCGCCCGCAGCACCCGACCAGCGGACCAGCCGTCGCTTGGCCAACAGGTTCGGCATGGATCGGTCCCCCTAGGCAAGAATGCGGCGCCGAAACTTCGAGAGCCCGGCGCCGCGTCAGAGCGAAATTGGAAGTTCGCTCTGGCCTTAGGCGAACAGGATCAGGAAGGCGATCAGCAGGGCGAACAGCGCGACGGCTTCCGTCAGCGCGAAGCCCAGAATGCCGATCGGGAAGACCTTCGGCTGGACGGCCGGGTTGCGGGCGATCGAACCGATCAGGGTCGAGAAGATGTTGCCGATACCCAGGCCGACGCCGGCGAGGGCGATAACGGCCAGACCGGCACCGACGTACTTGGCGGCTTCAGCTTCCATGGTACTCATTCCTCTAGGTAAGGGTGAACTGTGGTTGAAAAGGTAACGAGATGATCCGGGTCGGCGCTGGGGCTCAGTGCAGTTCCAGAGCGTCGCGGATGTACAGGCAGGTCAGGATCGAGAAGACGTAGGCTTGCAGGAACGCGACCAGGAACTCGAAGCCGGTCAGCGCGATGTTGATGGCCAGCGGGACGAGACCGGCGAGGAAGCCGACGGCGCCCAGGCCGCTGATCATCATAACCGTGAAACCCGCGAACACCTTCAGCATGGTGTGACCGGCCATCATGTTGGCGAACAGTCGGATCGACAGGCTGACGGGGCGCATCAGGTAGGAGATCACCTCGATCGGGATGAGGATCGGGGCGAGCGCCAGCGGCGCGCCGTGCGGCATGAAGAAGCTGAAGAAATGCAGGCCGTGCTTCATCAGGGCCAGGACGGTCACGAACACGAACACCGTCGCCGCCAGCGTGAAGGTCACGATGATGTGGCTGGTGAAGGTGAAGGTGAACGGGATCATGCCGACGAGGTTGCCGAACAGCACGAACATGAAGATCGCGAAGACGAACGGGAAGTAGGGGCGGGCGTCGTGCCCGGCGTTGTCCCGAACCATGTTCGCGACGAATTCGTAGAAGATCTCGGCCAGGGACTGCAGGCGGCCCGGAACCAGGGCGCGGCCAGACATGCCGAAGACGAGCAGCGCGTAGATCAGCGCGACCGCCACGACCATGAAGAAGGCCGAGTTCGTGAAGGACACGTCATACCCGGCGATCACGATCTGGAGGATCGGGTTGATCTGGAACTGGTGCAGCGGATCCAAGGTCGTCCTCGCTCAGTGTGCGTCGCCGTCGGGACGCTCGTTGTCATCCTCACGGGCCCGGCGGTAGCCGGGGGCTAATCCGAGCCCGGTGATGGCCCGGTAGACATTCAGAATTCCGGCCGCCGCGCCGAGGAAGAACATGACGATCAATCCCCAGGGCGCCGTTCCGAGCCAGCGGTCGAGCAGGAGCCCGCCACCGACGCCAACGATCATGGCAGCGACCAGCTCGGTCCCGATTCGAAAGGCGATGCCGAGAGGACTCTGCGGCAGCCGGTGATATTTCCCCGGACCGCTCTGCGATTCCTTCCCTTCACGCGCCTTCTTCAGTCGGGCGTCAAGCTCTGCCAGAGACGGCGGGGGCTTTTCGTCGCTCATGTCGCTTCGTTGTCCCCGTTGTCTCGCAGCCACGCGAAAGCGGCGAGACCATACGGACAGGGCACAACCCTGTCAAGTCGCAAAACCCTTAATACAAGTGCTTGAAAACCCAACGAAACCGCGCCGAAACCTTGGTATTACCGGGTCAAAGGGCGCGGCTCCGCTCGTGTTTTCCGTCAGCCGGCAATGCGGCTGCCCAGATCCTGGGCCACGCGGTCGGCGGTGGTGCCGGCCGGATACACCCCGAGGAAGCGCCCGTCGGGGCCCATCAGGTAAAGAAAACTGGAGTGATCCATCAAGTAATCCTCCGGTTTTCCGCCTTCCTGCGGCGCCTTGGCGTAATAGACCCGGTAGGCCTTGGCCGCCGCCTTGACCTGCTCCGGCGTGCCGGTCAGCCCGACCAGATTGGGGTGGAACAGCCCGACATAGTCCTTCAGATGCGCCACCGTGTCGCGCTCCGGATCGACGGAGATGAACATCGGCTGCACCTTCTCCGCCTGCACGCCGAGCAGATCCATGGCCCGCGCCATCGTGCCCAGCTCCGTCGGACAGACGTCGGGGCAGTAGGTGTAGCCGAAGTAGATCAGCAGGTACTTGCCGCGGTAGTCGGCGTCGGTGACCGTCTTGCCGTCCTGATCGGTCAGGGTGAAGGGGCCGCCGATGGGCACGCTGCTCTGCACCGTGCTGGAGGCGTTTTCGACCTGCCACCAGGCGATGCCGGCGGCGATCACGAGCCCCACGGCGGAGGCGGCGGCGATGCGGATGAGTCGGGCTTTCATGACCGACTGGAATGGGGCGGCGCACGGTCCAGGTCAAGAGGACAATCTGCCCAGGGCGGGGACGCCGCGCCCTCACCAGAGGCGCCGCGCGGCCCAGCGCAGCGCCGGCGCCGCCGGCGCGATGGTCAGGACGATCAGGACGAGCGCGGTGCGGCTCACCGTGCCGGTCGAGGCATAGACCGCAATGGCGGCGATGCCTCCCGGCAGAAAGGCAAGGAGCGGCCAGGTCAGGCGGGGTTTCCAGACAATGAAGCCGACGGGCGCCCAGGCCAACAGCGCGGCCGTCAGCTTTGGAAGTGCGACGGTGACCAGATCCCCCAGGAACGCCGCCATGCCGGCCTGTCACGCCGCCTTGCGCGTCGGCTCTCCCGACCGGGCCAGATGGTCGCCGATGCGCTTGTCGAAGCGCTGGATGTGGCCGGTCAGCCAGTCGCGGAACAGGGCCAGCAGATCGTCGCCGACCCGCGCCTCCCCGGCCTCGAAGCGCTGCTTCAACTCGGCCACGCGCTTGCGCAGGGCGTCGTGCTGCGCCTTGTGCTGCGCGAAGTCGGGGTAGCCCGCCCTCTGCATCACCCGCTCCTCCTCCTCGAAATGCAGGACCGTGTAGGCGACGAGCTGGTCGATGGCCGACCCGATGGCATGCGGCACCTCGCCGGCCCGGATGCGCCGGGCCGCCCGGTTGATCAGCGCGACCAGGATCATGTGGTCGTTGTCGATGTCCTCCTGCCCGACGGCCAGCGTGTCGCTCCAGGGCATGAAGACCTCTTCCCCGGCGGGAGCGAAGAGGGTGGCCAACTCCGCGCTGTTGATCGCCGCCACGTTGACCAGGAAGGCGTCGACCAGGGCGCGCAGGGACCCGGCCTGCTGCGCGAGGCTCTCCGCGGCGTCGAGCAGGCCGTTGGCGGCCTTCTCCGTCTCCAGCGCCGAGGATGAGACCTCGTCGATGCTGGTGGAGACCTGACGCGTGCCCTGCGCCGCCTCTCCCGCGCTGCGGGCGATCTCGCCGGTCGCGGCGCCCTGCTGCTGGACCGCGGCGGCGATGGAGGTGCCGATCTCGTCGCTGCGGGCGATGATCCCGGCGATTTCGCGGATGGCGGTGACGGCGCCCTGCGAGGCCTGCTGCACCTCGCTGATCTGGGCGGTGATTTCCTCGGTCGCCTTGGCGGTCTGGCCGGCGAGGTTCTTGACCTCCCCCGCGACGACGGCGAAACCCTTGCCCATCTCGCCGGCCCGCGCCGCCTCGATGGTGGCGTTCAGCGCCAGAAGGTTGGTCTGGCTGGCGATGCTGGTGATCAGGTCGGCGACCTCGTTGATCTTCTGCGCGGCGTGGCCCAGCCCGCCGATGCGTTCGCTGGCCTGGCGGGAGGCGTTCACCGCCTGCATGGAAATGTGCGAGGAGGTGGCGACCTGGGTGCCGATCTCGGCGATCGCGCTGCTCAGCTCCTCGGCGGCGGCGGCGACGGTCTGCACGTTCACCGAGGCCTGCTGCGACGCCCCGGCGACGGACGCGGCCTCGCGCATGTTGCGGTCGGCGGTGGCGGACAGCGAGCGCGCGGTGTTCTCCAGCGCCTGCACGGCCTGCCCGACCGTGCCGACCATGGCGGTGACCGTGGCGTCGAACCGCTCGGTCAGCCGCTCCAGGGCGCGGGCGCGCTGCCCGGTCACCCGGTGCTCCACCTGCTGGCGCTCCCAATGGCGCTGCAGGTCGATCTGGTTGTTGCGGAAGACCTCCAGGGTGCGGGCCATGACGCCGATCTCGTCGCCGCGGCGCGTGCCGGACACCGTCACCGCCGTGTCGCCGCCGGCCAGCGTCTGCATCACCCCGGTCATGGCGTGCAGCGGGCGGACGATGGCGCGGCTGACCATCAGGGCGATGCCCGTCGCCGCCAGCGCGATCAGCAGCCCCAGCCCGCCGAGGAACAGGGCGGCCTCGCGAAAGGCGGCGGCCACGTCGTCCACATAGATGCCCGACCCGATCAGCCAGCCCCAGGGCTCGAACCCGCGCACGTAGGAGATCTTCGACACCGGCTCCGCCTGGCCGGGCTTCGGCCACAGGTAATCGACGAAGCCGCCCTCCGCCGCGACGCCGACGCGGGTCATCTCGACGAACAGCAGCTTGCCGTTCGGGTCGGCGGTGCGCGACTGGTCCTGCCCGTCCATCTCGGGTCGGATCGGGTGCATGATCATGCGCTGCGCGCGGTCGATGACGAAGAAATACTCCGAACCGGCGTAGCGCAGCCGGCGCAGCGCGTCCTTGGCCGCCGCCTGGGCGGCGTCGCGGGTCAGCGCGCCCTTGCGCTCCATCTCCTCGTAATGGACGACGAGGCTGTGGGCGACCTCCACCACGCTGCGCGTCTTGTCCTGGCGGTCCTTCATCATCTCGGCGCGCAGGCCGAACAGGCTGACGGCGGCGATCAGGGCGAGCCCGACGGCCGCGACGCCGAGGATGACGGAGATCTTTCCCTTGATGCTGATGCGCTCGAACACCTGACGCTCCTCCGGAATTTTCTTGTTTCGGCGCACGCGCCGGTTCCGGACGGGGCCGAAACCGTCCGGTAATTCTGCTAAATTTTTTGTTACTTTTGCTCCGGGGGCCTGATCGTCGTCAAGACGCATCAACCCGGGGTGAGAAAACGTCGCGGGCAACCGGTCAAAGGAACGAAAGGATAGGCGTGCCGCGCCGCAAAAAAGGAAGGGGAGGCCCGCAGGCCTCCCCCAGTTGTGACCGGTGCGCCGATGGAGAAGCGTCGGCGCCGTTCGTTTGCCGACGCCGTCAGAGCACGGTCAGCATGCTGGCGACCAGGGGGTGGCGGACGATGTCGGTGTCGCTCAGCCGGACGACGGCGATGCCCTCCACCGCCTCCAGGCGGCGCGCGATGTCGGCCAGACCCGACAGGTTGTCGAGCAGGTCCGTCTGGTCGGGGTCGCCGGTCAGGACCATGGTGGAGTGCCAGCCCAGACGGGTCAGCAGCATCTTGATCTGGGCGTAGGTGCAGTTCTGCGCCTCGTCGATCACCACGAAGGCGTTGTTCAGGGTGCGCCCGCGCATGAAGCCGACCGGCGCGATCTCGATGGTGCCGTCGGCCATCAGGGCGCGCAGGCGCTTGGCGCCCAGCCGCTCGCTCAGCGCGTCGTAGAGCGGGCGCAGGAAGGGGGCCATCTTCTCGTGCATGTCGCCCGGCAGATAGCCGATGCTCTCGCCCGCCTCGATGGCCGGGCGGGACAGCACGATGCGGTCGACCTTGCCCTCCTCCAGCGCCTCCACCGCCGAGGAAATCGCCAGATAGGTCTTGCCGGTGCCGGCGGGGCCGAGCGCCACAACGAGGTTATGGTCCTTGATCGCCTCCATCAGCCTCTTCTGGTTGGGGCTCTGGGGCTTGACCTTGCGGAGATAGCTCTGGTCGCGGCGGTCGGCGCCGCCCACAGGGTCCCAGCCGACGGCGGGGAACAGTGGGTGGACCGTCGACTCGGACGCTGAAACGGCGCTGCCTTTGGTCTGGCGTCTGGCCATATCGCTCTCCTAACGTCACGTTGGTGGGCGGCGGCTCCGGGCACAAAAAAACCTCCCGCAACGGGGAGGTCGTCGATGTTGCTGTGCAACAGGATGGCCGGAGTCTGGCTTGCCGGTGCGAGGCGTGCGTCCCGTCGGCTGCGCCCGTCATGGGGTGCCGGCGACACTCGGACGCTCGGGAACGAAGCAGGATGCAAGCGGACCTCTTCGTCGGAATTGGAACCTCACATCACAAACATAGGTCGCGGGACGGCGAAGGTCAGTCGAAATTGCGGGCATCGCAAAAGATTCACACAAGATGTTGTGGGCGGCCTCGGAAGGCGGCGGGGCGGCGACGGACTACCGCCAGAGGCGGAGGGAACCCGGCGGCAACGCGACGAGCGGGTGTGCCGGACGGCCGCCGGCCATCTGCGCGGGTGGCGCGGCCAGGGAAAGATGCCGCAGCGCGAAAAGGGCATAGTCCCGCAAAACCCTTTGCCCGGCGAATCCAGTTCCATTACCATACTTTGTGGTGAGACCTTTCGCTGACGCAACACATGGACCTCCAGCCCGGACGGGGATGCCCTGTTCCGGCCCGTGGCGCGTGTGTCCGGCGGTTGTCACTCCATCGGCGCCGGGAAAGGCTTGAACGGATGGGGTCCGCGCCGCTAGAACCCGGGTGGTTGACCCTTCCGCCCTGGTGCCTGGCCGATGGCCCCAGACATGCGGACGACACGGATTCGGCAGGAACACAAGCAGGATGGCAGCGGTGAGCAGCGCCAGGCAGGGTGCCGATCGGGACGGTCCGTTCCAGTTGCGGGGCAATTCCTTCACCATGATGGTGCTGAAGGTGAATGATCCGGCGTCGCCGGACTTCTTCACGCAGCTCGCCGTCAAGGTCCGGCAGGCGCCCAATTTCTTCCGCAACGCCCCCGTCGTTCTCGACTTCGAGGAGCTGACGGAGGACACCCCGCGCTTCGACATCGCCGCCCTAGTGACCAACCTGCGCGCGCTGTACCTGCTGCCGGTCGGCTTCCGCGGCGGGCCGCGCGCGGTCCACGAGGGGGCGCTCGCCGCCGGGCTGACCCCGATGCCCGCCGGGCGCGCCGCCAAGCTGGAGTCCGCCGCACCCGCCGCCGACCCGCAGGCCGGCGCCGCCGCGATCCCGGCCCCGCCGCCCGAGCCGGTCTACCGTCCGGCGCTGCTGGTGACCGAGCCGGTGCGCTCCGGCCAGCAGATCTACGCGGAGAAGACGGACCTGGTGATCACCGCCCCCGTGTCCCCCGGCGCGGAGGTGGTGGCCGACGGCAACATCCACGTCTACGGCGCGCTGCGCGGCCGGGCGCTGGCCGGCGTGTCCGGCGACACCAACGCGCGCATCTTCTGCCACAGCCTGGAGGCCGAGGTCGTCTCGGTGGCCGGGCTGTACCGCGTCAGCGAGGATTTCGGGAACGACGTGCTGAAGAAGCCGGTGCAGATCTTCCTGCGCGACGGCTATCTTCACATGGAGCCCCAGTGATGACGCTTTTGAGCGCTTTCGGTCGAACGGCCCTCTGTGCGAGGACGGTGTCACGCAAAGCGTGCCCGGCACAGGCCCTGATCTGCGTAACCCGGTAACCGGACCTTGGCGGCAACATTTAGGAACGTGGGAGAAGCTCCGTTGGGCAAGATCATCGTCATGACTTCCGGCAAGGGCGGCGTCGGCAAGACGACCTCCTCCGCCGCTTTCGCGACCGGACTCGCCTTGCGCGGCTTCAAGACGGTCGTCATCGATTTCGACGTCGGGCTGCGCAACCTCGACCTCATCATGGGCTGCGAGCGGCGCGTGGTGTTCGACTTCATCAACGTCATCAACGGCGAAGCGAAGCTGAGCCAGGCGCTGATCAAGGACAAGCGCATCGACAACCTGTCGATCCTGCCGACCTCGCAGACCCGCGACAAGGACGCCCTGACCCGCGAAGGCGTGGAAAAGGTCCTGAACGAGCTGTCCAAGGACTTCGACTACATCGTCTGCGACAGCCCGGCGGGCATCGAGCGGGGCGCGCTGATGGCGCTGTACTTCGCCGACCACGCGGTGATCGTGACCAACCCGGAAGTCTCCTCGGTCCGCGACAGCGACCGCATCCTCGGCGTGCTGGCCTCGCGCTCGCGCCGGGCGGAGCAGGGTCTGGAGCCGGTGACGCAGCAGCTTCTCCTCACCCGCTACGACCCGGAGCGGGTGGAGCGCGGCGAGATGCTGAAGGTCGACGACGTTCTGGAGATCCTGGCGATCCCGCTGCTCGGCGTGATCCCGGAGAGCCAGGCCGTGCTGCGCGCCTCCAACGTCGGCATGCCGGTCATCCTCGACGAGGCGTCCAACGCCGGCCAGGCCTATCTGGACGCGGTCTCCCGCTTCCTGGGCGAGGACGTCGAGCACCGCTTCGTCACGCCGCAGAAGAAGGGCCTGTTCAGCCGCCTCCTCCGGAGGTCCGCATGAGCATCTTCAGCTTTTTCCGGTCCGCCCCGCGCGCGTCGGCGGTCCAGGCCAAGGAACGTCTCCAGATCGTCATGGCGCACGAGCGCGCCGGGCGGACGGGGCCGGACTATCTGCCGATGCTCCAGCAGGAGCTGCTGGCGGTCATCGCCAAGTACATCGACATCGACCAGAACAAGGTCGAGGTGAAGCTGGACCGCGGCGGCGACTGCTCGACGCTGGAGCTGAACATCGAGCTGCCGGCCCGCGAGGCCGCCGCCAAGGCGCTGAAGGAAAGCGCCAAGCTGGCGGTCGCCGGCAACCGGCCGGCGGCCAAGGACGGCGACGAGTCCGATGCGGTCAAGCTGGCCGCCGGCGGCTCCCTGACCAACGGCGGCGTCAAGAAGCGCCGCTGAGCGTCCTTGCGCTCCATGAACCGATCCCGCCGCAGCCGGCCCGCTGCGGCGGGATTTTTCATGCCTTCCGCGAGGTCCGCCGCGCGGTCATAGGCCGCAGCCCCACGACGGGCTGGACTTCCGTGCGGGTTTACCTCCGCCGTTCGAAGAGGTATCAACGGATGAGAGCCCGTCAGGGACCGGCCCTCGCGGGCCAAACCCTCCCCGGGCGTCGTCGCGGCAGTGAGGGAGTGGCGCCCGATGTTCTTCGAATGCTCGCGGCTGATCGACGGCAACCAGCCGCGCCTGTCCAACGGCATCACCGTGACCGACGTCGACGGTGATGGGGCATTCGAGCTGATGGTCACGGGCTACGCGACCAACAACCTCATCCTCAAATGGGACGGCTCCCGGCTGGTGGACGTCGCCGGGCCGCTGCTGGCCGACCCCTCGGGCTGCGCGGTGGCCATCGCCGCCGCCGACGTGGACGGCGACGGGCGGGAGGAACTGTATGTCCTGAACTCCGACCGGGCGAGCGGGCCAAAGGAGATGGGCGACCGGCTGTTCGCCTGCTTCGGTAAGCACTGGCTCGACCTGCTGGCCCAGCCGGAGAACGCCGGCATGGCGAACCGCGTCGCCGGGCGGTCGGTGATCGCCATGGACCGGCACGGCCATGGCCGTTACGGCTTTGTCGTGGCGGCGGACGGCGGCCCCTTCCGCCTGTTCGAGCTGAGCCGGCGCGGGCGGCTGGAGGACGCGGCGGAGGAGGCGGGCATCGACCTGATCGGCGCCGGGCGCGGGCTGCTCGCCCTGCCGTTCCTGTCCGACCGGGTGGACCTGTTCGCCTGCAACGAGGGCGGGCCGAACTTCCTGTTCCGCAACCTGGGCGACGGAACCTACGAAGAGATCGCCGAGGAGCGCGGCGTCGCCGATTCGCGCTTCGCCGGGCGGGCGGTGACCGCGGTGGACGGGCCGGGCTATGGCGGCTTCGGGCTGCTGGTCGGCGCCTGGGAGGGGCCGCAGCGCCTGTTCGTCCAGCGCTCCGGCGGCGGCTTCGTGGACGAGGCCGATCCCGAGATGTCCTTTCCGGGGCGGGTGTCCAGCGTGATTGCCGCCGATTTCGACAACGACGGCTACGAGGAGCTGTTCTTCAACCTGCACGGCGAGCCCAACCGCCTGTTCGCGTGGCGCGACGACCGCTGGCAGGCCATCGACCTCGGCGACGCGGCGGAGCCCAAGGGGCTGGGCACCGGGGCGGCGGTGGCCGACATCGACGGCGACGGCCGGCTGGAACTGCTGATCGCCCATGGCAACGGGGTGGGCGGCGGGCATGGCGGCGGGCATGGCGGCGGATCGCCGCAGCCCTTGTCGCTGTACCGCACGGCGGCGAACCACAACGGGTGGCTGCGCGTGCTGCCGCTGACCCCCTACGGCGCGCCGGCGCGCGGCGCCGTGGTCACCTGCATGGCCAACGGGCGGCGGCAGGTGCGGTCCGTCTGCGCCGGCTCGGGCTATCTCTGCCAGATGGAGCCGGTGGCCCATTTCGGGCTGGGCAGCGCCCGCGCGGTGGAGCGGCTGGAGGTGCGCTGGCCGGACGGTATGACGGCCATCGTCGAGAACCCGCCCATCGGCCGGCTGCTGACTGTTCCCTACCCGCCGGAGTGAGCGGGGCGCGCCGATGGTGCGTTCGGACAGCGGTTGAGCTGAATCATATTTCCGCGCGGCAATAAATTTAATCTTTTGTATAACCCGTCGGGTCTTTACTTTGCGGCGTCCGCCAGGGCCCGACGGGAACGCGCGGATGGGGAGATGTCCGCCCTGTAATCGAACGCGAACCAATAAGGGGGCGCCGGGCTCCGGCCCTGCGACCGCAGGCAGATGGCACACAGCGACGTTCTCAGCCCCGGCCCCCGCGACCGGACGCTGACCGGGGTCGAGCGGTTCTTCGACGCCGACGAGGTGATCGTTTCCAAGACCGACCTGAAAGGGCGGATCACCTACGCCAACCGGGTGTTCCAGCGCGTCGCCGGCTACAGCGAGGCGGAGCTGATGGGCGCGCCGCACTCCATTGTCCGCCATCCGGACATGCCGCGCTGCGTGTTCAAGCTGCTGTGGGACACGCTGGGGGCCGGGCAGGAGATCTTCGCCTACGTCGTGAACCGGGCGCGCAACGGCGACCATTACTGGGTCTTCGCCCACGTCACCCCCAGCTACGACGTCAACGGCCGGCTTGTCGGCTACCACTCGTCGCGCCGGGTGCCGGACCGCGGCGCCATCGACAAGGTGGTGCCGCTCTACCGCACGCTCCTGGACATTGAAAACCGCCACGAAGACCGCAAGCAGGGCATGAACGAGGCCTTCGCCACCGTTGTCGGGCTGCTGACGGAGAAGGGGATCGGGTATGACGAATTCGTCTTCTCTCTCTAAGGCGTTCGGGCTGGGGGCGGTCGCCGCGCTGCTCGTCGCAGCGCTGTTGGTGACCGATTCGCTGAACATCGGCGGCGCCCCGCTGCGCCTCGCGATCGGGGCCGCGGCGCTGGCCGCGCTGGTCGGCGTCATGCTGTGCATGGTGCGCGCCCGCGCCGCGGTGGGGCAGGCGGTGGCCGTCTGCCAAGCGGTGTCGCGCGGCGATTTCGAGGCGCGGGTCGTCAATGTCCGGGAGAGGGGCGACCTCGGCGAGCTGATGCACGCCCTGAACGACTCGATCGACCGCACCGACGCCTTCATCCGCGAGGCCACCGCCTCGATGAGCTATGTGTCGGCCAACAAGTATTTCCGGCGGATCGTGCTGAAGGGCATGCAGGGGAATTTCCTGCACGCGTCGCGCACCATCAACACCGCGACCGACGCCATCGCCACCAAGGTGAAGGGCTTCGCCGGGGTGACCGACCGCTTCGAGACGCAGATCCGCGCGGTGTGCGAGCAGGTGTCCGGCACCGCCCACCAGCTGGAGATGTCGGCCCGCACCATGGAGAGCGACGCCCAAACCGCCACCGGCAAGGCCTCCTCGGTGGCCGCCGCCGCGTCGCAGACCGGCTCGTCGGTCGGCAGTGTGGCGGCCGCGACGGAGGAGCTGTCGGCGTCCATCCGCGAGATCGCCCGGCAGGTGGAGGAGGTCGCCAAGGTCGCCGCCAACGCCGCGGGCGAGGCCGAACGCTCCAACGCCCTGATCGCCGAACTGTCGGGCGCCGCCAAGACGGTGGGCGAGGTGGTCACCCTGATCAACGACATCGCCAGCCAGACCAACCTGCTGGCGCTGAACGCGACCATCGAGGCCGCCCGCGCGGGGGAGGCCGGCAAGGGCTTCGCCGTGGTGGCGCAGGAGGTCAAGCGGCTGGCCGACCAGACCGCCAAGGCCACGGGCGACATCGCCGGGCAGATCGCCGGCATCCAGTCCTCCACCGACGTGGCGGTC
This sequence comes from Azospirillum formosense, assembly GCF_040500525.1. Classification (NCBI taxonomy): domain Bacteria; kingdom Pseudomonadati; phylum Pseudomonadota; class Alphaproteobacteria; order Rhodospirillales; family Azospirillaceae; genus Azospirillum; species Azospirillum formosense. Next base: position 562,489 of record NZ_CP159402.1, read on the forward strand.
GCCTCCATCGTCGGCATCGGCCACACCATCCAGGACATCAACCAGATCGCCGGCGGCATCGCCGCGGGCATCGGGCAGCAGGGCTCGGCGATCCGCTCGATCGTCAGCAACATGGATCAGGCCGCGGCCGGAACCCGCGCCGTCACCGAGGACATCCAGGACGTCACCACCGCCGCCGAACGGACCAGCGGCACCGCCCACGAGGTTTTCGCCGCGTCGGAGCGGATGAGCGTCCAGGCAGACCGACTGACCCGCGAGGTGCAACTGTTCCTGGACGAGATGCACAAGGTCGCGTGACGCGTTTTTGTGCAATATCCCATTATTTGTCCAAAAAGCTGTATTCGCTTATTAGGTGTGCATTGATTAGCCGCCCGGCATTTGCTTGCGTGCTAAGCAGTGTCTGGGCGGTGCAATGGGTCCATGCGACCTTTTGCCTCATTTTTTAGGAGAAACCGGTGCTTTTGTTGCGGCGCACGCGGTGCGCCGGGTGCGGTGCGGCGGGACCGCTTCCGCGTGTGATTGTTCGGACTCCATTATGACGCCGAATTCATCACAATTTCGAAACTGACATCCCAAAAACGTTGAGGCCAGCCCCGGGAGTTTGCGTGAAAACGCAGGCTTTGCAAGGCTTTGCGCGTCCTGATGGTTTTGGGCGGGCGGTTGGCACAGCGTTTGATGGTTGGACGTCTAAAAAAGATATCCCACCCAAACTCACAGAGGTGTTCGGGATGAGTGTGGCCGGAAACGAACTGTTCGAGCTTTCCCGGGGCGTCCTGGATGTCGCCTCCCGGAAGGTGTCTTTGATCGAAGACATCACCCGCCGCACCAAGATGCTGGCGATGAACGCCCTGATCGAGGCGTCACGGGCGGGCGACGCGGGGCGGGGCTTCGCGGTGGTCGCGAACGAAGTCTCCGAGATTTCCAAGCAGGTGAACACCATCACCAAGGAGCTGCGGTCGGAGATCGTCTCCCGCGTCGATCACCTGACCACCACGGGCAGCGCCATGGTGCAGGAGATGCACGGGCGGCGTCTGGCCGACCTGTCGCTGAACATGATCGAGATCATCGACCGGAACCTGTACGAGCGGTCCTGCGACGTGCGCTGGTGGGCGACCGACAGCGCGGTGGTGGACTGCGCCGCCGACCCGACGGAGGTGAACCGCCAGCACGCCTCGCACCGGCTGGGCGTCATCCTGGAATCCTACACCGTCTATCTCGACCTGTGGATCGCCGACCTGAAGGGCGAGGTGATCGCCACCGGCCGTCCCGGCCGCTACCCCGGCGCCCAGGGCGCCCGCGTGGGGGACGAGGGGTGGTTCCGCCAGGCGCTGGCCACGCGCAACGGCGGCGAGTTCACGGTGGGCGACGTGGCGCGCAACGGCCGTCTGGAGGACCGGGTGGTCGCCACCTACGCCACCGCGATCCGGCGCGGCGGCGAGGCGGACGGCGATCCCATCGGCGTGCTGGGCATCTTCTTCGACTGGGAGCCGCAGGCCGCCGCGGTTGTCCAGGGCGTGCGGCTGGAGGACGAGGAACGCTCCCGTTCGCGCTGCCTTCTGCTCGACGCCCGGCACCGGGTGATCGCCTCCTCCGACGGGCGGGGCATCCTCAGCGAGACCGTCCAGCTCCGCCGCAGCGGGGAGAGCATGGGGCATTACTCGGACGCCGCCGGGCGGACCTACGGCTACGCTCTGACGCCCGGTTACGAGACCTACAAGGGACTGGGCTGGTACGGGGTGATCGTGCAGGACGCCGACCCGCGCCAGCAGCAGGCGGCCGGCCCGGCAACCGTCGGTATGGCTGGACGGGGGGCAATGAACGGGGCCGGGCTTCACGGGTAAGGCTGGCATTCCCACCCTGCTCTGGTCATCGCGGCGGGTTTGCTTACACTTCGGGTCCGCCGCGTTGCTGGAGAGTTGCATGTCGTCCACCGCCCGCCGTCTCTATGTCCGCCGCGATACCTTTCCCATCGCGGGGACCTTCCGCATATCGCGCGGCGCCAAGACCGAGGCCGAGGTCGTGGTCGCCGAGGTGGTCGAATCCTGCAAGCGGGGCCGGGGGGAGTGCGTGCCCTACGCCCGCTACGGGGAATCGCTGGACGAGACGGTCAAGACGCTGGAATCCCTGGCCGGGGCGGTGGCGGACGGGCTTGATCGCGAGCGGCTGCGCACCCTCCTGCCGCCGGGGGCCGCGCGCAACGCGCTGGACTGCGCGCTGTGGGACCTGGAGGCCAAACAGGCCGGCAAACCGGCGTGGCGTCTTGCCGGGCTTCCCGACGCGCCGAAGAAGCTGACCACCTGCTACACGCTGAGCGTGGACGAGCCCGCGGCGATGGCCGCCTCCGCCAAGGAGCGGGCGGCCGACCATCCGCTGCTCAAGATGAAGCTGACCGGGGAGGGCGACCTCGACCGCGTGCGCGCGGTACGCGCGGCCGCCCCGGCGACCCGCCTGATCGTCGACGCCAACGAGGCCTGGACGCTGGAGATGCTCCGCCGCTTCGCTCCGGTTCTGGCCGATCTCGGGGTGGAGCTGATCGAGCAGCCGCTGCCCGCCGGCGAGGACGAGGCGCTGCGCGGCATCGATTGCCCCGTGCCGCTGGGCGCCGACGAATCCTGCCACGGGCTGGACTCGCTCAGCCGGTTGAAGGGCATCTACCGGGTGGTGAACATCAAGCTGGACAAGACCGGCGGCCTGACCGAGGCGCTGCTGCTGAAGCAGGCGGCGCAGGAGTCCGGATTCGACATCATGGTCGGCTGCATGGTCGCCACCTCGCTCGCCATGGCGCCCGCCGTGCTGCTGGCCCAGGGCGCGCGCTACGTCGATCTCGACGGGCCGCTGCTGCTGGCCGAGGACCGCACGCCGGCCCTGCATTACGATGGCGGCACGCTGTGCCCGCCGGCCCCCGAACTCTGGGGATGAACGTCCCGTCCGGCAACCTGCTGGCGGGCCTGCCGTCCGGTGCACGGCCGGACGAGATTTTCACGACCTTGACGGAAACGGCGTCGTCGTCCGGGACGGTGCGGATCGAGCGCATCCTGTCCACCGGTCAGGCGTCCCCCGACGGCTTCTGGTACGATCAGGACTGGGACGAGTTCGTGCTGATCGTCCAGGGTGCCGCCCGATTGCAGCTTGAAGGCGAGGCGGAGCGCGCGCTCGGGCGCGGCGACTGGGCGATGATCCCGGCCCGGCGGCGGCACCGCGTGGCCTGGACCGATCCCGCCGGTCCGACCGTCTGGCTGGCGGTGCACATCGGCGAGAAGCAACCTCCGGAAACACCGGGGCGGGGGGAAGACCAATGACCATCGACATCGCGCGCGCCCGCGCGGAGACGCCGGGAACCCGGCACGTCGTCCACTTCAACAACGCCGGAGCCGCGCTGCCGCCGCAGCCGGTGTTGGACGCCGTGACCGCGCATCTGACGCTGGAGGCCACCATCGGCGGCTACGAGGCGGCCGAGCACGCCAACGGCCGGCTGGAAGGCGTCTACGACTCCGTGGCCCGCCTGCTCGCCTGTTCGCGCGACGAGGTGGCCCTGGCGGAAAACGCGACGGCGGCCTGGGGCATGGCCTTCAACGCCCTGGCCGCCCTGCCGGGGGAGGGCTTCCGGCCCGGCGACCGCATCCTGACGGCGCGTGCCGAATACGCCGCCAACCTGATCCCCTTTCTGCAAGCCTCCCGGCGCACCGGCGTGGTGGTCGAGGTGATCCCGAGCGACGAGACCGGCCAGACCTCCGTCGCGGCGCTGGAGGCGACGATCGGGGCGCCGGGGAAGGGTCCGGTCAAGCTGATCGCCATCACCCACATCCCGACCAACGGCGGGCTGGTCAACCCGGCGGCGGCCATCGGGCGGGTGGCCCGGCGGCACGGCATTCCCTATCTGCTCGACGCGTGCCAGACGGTGGGCCAGATGCCGGTGGACGTCGAGGAACTGGGCTGCGACTTCCTGTCGGCAACCGGGCGCAAGTTCCTGCGCGCGCCGCGGGGCACCGGCTTCCTCTACGTCCGCAAGGACTGGCTCGACCGCATCGAGCCGCACACGCTGGACCACAGCGGCGGCGCGCTGGCCGGTCCGGACCGCTACACCATGCGCCCCGACGCCCGCCGCTTCGAACTGTGGGAGAGCAACACCGCGGCCCGGCTCGGGCTGGGCGTGGCGGTGGATTACGCGCTGTTCTGGGGGCTGGAGGCGATCCGCGACCGCGCCTTCGCCCTCGCCGACGCGCTGCGGCAGGGTCTGGACGCGCTTCCCGGCGTGACGGTGCGTGATCTCGGGGTGGAGCGCTGCGCCATCGTCACCTTCACGGTGGACGGCCACGAGCCGCGCGCGATCAAGGCCGCGCTGCGCGGCCAGGGGATCAACCTGTCGGTGTCCTCCGCGCCCTCGACGCCCTTCGACATGGACGCTCGTGGGTTGAGCGAGGTCGTCCGCGCCTCCCCCCACTACTACAACGACGAGGCGGAGGTGGAGCGGCTTCTGACGGCGGTCAAGGCGCTGTAGGCGCTACAGCACCGACTCCAGGACGTCGGCCACCCCGTCCGCGTAGCGGTCCCAGGTCAGACCGGCCAGGAAGGCGGCGCCGGCCCGCCCGACGGCCGCGGCGCGGGCGCGGTCGGCCCACAGCCCTTCCAGCGCCGCGACGATCTCCTCAACGTCGCTCTCGCCCCAGCCGTCGGTGCCGAAATCGGTCCGGATGGCGGCCTGCCGGGTCAGCGGCACGCAGCGGTCCGCCCCGATCAGGTCGAGGTGCCCGGTGTTGGCCGACAGGATGGCGGGCACTCCGCAGGCCATGCATTCCATCGCCACGAGGTTGGTGCCGCCCTCGCCGCGGTTTGGGAACAGGCCGACGTCGACCTCGCGCAGGATGCGGGCCATGTCGGCGTTGGGCACCGGGCCCAGGTCCATCACCTGATCGGCGCGCAACCCGTTGGCGGCGGCCCAGCCCGCGCCGTCGAACGCGCCGTTCTCGTGGAAGCATACGGGCGCCACGGCGGGGTTGGCCTCCAGGGAGCGGGCGCTCTCCGGCCAGGGGTTGTGCCAGGCGGTCAGCAGCAGCGCCTCGGGATGGCGCTCGGCGAAGGCGCGGAAGCCGAGCAGGGCGAGGTCCTGCCCCTTGCGGAACTCCGGCTTGCCGCCGGAGAAGACAACGAAGCGGTCCTTGAACCAGCCGGCCTTGGGCGCCGGGTGGAAATGGGTGGGGTCGACGCCCTGCAGCACCGTCCGCACCCGCCCGATGCCGGCACCGGTCAGCACCCGCTCGACGAAGCTGGACCCGGCGACGATGGCCGCGCAGCGCTCCGCCCGCGCCAATCCCTCGGCGTCGATGGCGGTGTCCTCCAGATAGCAGACGCCGACGGTGGGCTGGCCCTTCAGGGTCACGCCCTCCACCGACCGGCTGCCGACGAGGTTGTTGCCGAGCCCGCGCAGCACCGGCACCGACACCCCGACCTCCTGTCCCGCGTGGGGGGCGATCTGCCGGCAGAGCGCCTCGGACTCGCGGACGAAGCCGGCCATGCGCCGCCATTCCAGCGGCGACAGCGCTATGTCCTCCAGCCGCAACGGCAGCGAGCAGACCGGCACCAGCCGACCGCTGCGCGTCCAGCTCAGCGCCAGTTGCAGCCCGTTGACACCCCAGCCGCTGTAGCTGGACAGGCCCCATTGGATGACGGCGGGCTGGGCGGTGGGCATTGTCTGTCTCGCGGTCTGGTTTCCCTCACCCTAACCCTCTCCCCGGTGGGGAGAGGGAAAAAAGTTGAGGAGACGGGGCGAAATCACCCGCGCCGCGCGGTGGGGGAGACGTCGCCCATGGATTCCGACACCGGGGCGTAGGGTTCGTCCATCAGACCCTCGACCTTGGCGGCCATGATGAAGTCGTTCTCGTGCAGGCCCTTGATCTTGTGCGTCCAGAAGGTGACGGTGCAATGGCCCCAGCCGTAGAGGATCTCGGCGTGGTGGCCCTCCGCCTCGCACAGGTCGCCGACGCGCATCGCGAAGTGCTGCGCCTCGCGGAAGTTGGCGAAGCGGTAGTCGCGCTCCAGCCGGTCGGGGTCCGGCCTGATCGACCAGCCGGGCACCTGCACCAGATAGTTTTCCGCCATGGCGCGGTCCATCGGGGGAATGCCGCCGCGGCAGGGTTCGCAGCTCTTTCCCGCCAGCTCCTGTTGTGTCGCCATCTCGCGTCCTCCGGTGTTGTTGGTTCGAACTCCTCGTTTCGAACAATGCTGGGGCCAAAGCCTCCCAAGGACAAGCCTCCCGGCGGCAAGCCTCACGACCAGCAAGGACGCGCGCATGACGGACCTGCCCTTCGCCGATTACCAGCAGCCCACGAAGGCCGCCGCCGGGCCACGCCTCGCCATCGTGGGAGAGGCGCCGGGCGCGGAGGAGGCGCGGCGCGGCGTGCCCTTCGTCGGGCGCAGCGGCCAGCTCCTCGACGAGACGCTGAAGGCGGCGGGGGTGGAGCGGGCGGAATGCCTCGTCGCCAACGTCTTCCGCCACCAGCCGCCGGGCAACAAGGTCGGCCATTTCTTCGCCTCGCGCACCCGCGCCAGGAAGGAGGGGCGGGCGCTGGACGAGCGCTGGGGACCGTTCGGCACCTCCGACTGGGTGCTGGCGGAGTTCTCCGGCGAGATCGAGCATCTGCAGCGGACGCTGGAGGGCTTTGCCCCCCGCGTCATCGTCGCGCTCGGCCGCACGCCGCTGTGGGCGCTGACCGGGCTGAACGGGATCATGCAGTTGCGCGGCACGGTCCAGCCCTGCCGCCTCGTGCCGGGGGCGGAGGTGGTGGCGACCTTCCACCCCAGCTACATCCTGCGCGGCCAGCTCGCCGAGCAGCCGACCTTCCTGGCCGACCTGAAACTGGCCGCCTCGCGCCTGACGGCCTGAGCGCCTTTACGCCCGCTCCGCGGCTTCGGCCAGGCCGAGGAAGGCGGGAAGCTCGTGGGTGATGACGTAGGTGGGGATCGGGGCCAGGAAGTCGCGCATCCGGCCCTTCTCCATGAAGCGCTTGCGGAAGCGGGAGTGGGTGAACAGGGTGCCCAGCTTCGGCACGATGCCGCCCGCGATGTAGATGCCGCCGCGCGCGCCCAGCGTCAGGGCGAGGTTCCCCGCCACGGTGCCGAGCATCGCGCAGAACATCTCCACCGCCTCCACGCAATGCGGGTTCGTGTTGGCGGTCGCCGCGTCGGACACCTGGGCCGGGGTAAAGGGCTCCGGCTCCTGGTGGTCGAGGATGCACAGCGCCTGATAGAGGTTGACCAGACCCGGCCCGGACAGCACCCGCTCCGCCGACACATGGTCGAAGCTCTTGCGGAGCTGGGCCAGCACAGCGCTCTCTCGGTCGCTGACCGGCGCCATGGTGACGTGGCCGCCTTCCGCGGCCAGCGCGGTCCAGCCCTCGGGTCCGGGCACCAGCCCCGACACCCCCAGCCCGCTGCCCGGCCCGATCACCCCGACGACGCGGCCCGGCTCCGGCGCTCCCTCGCCCACCTGATGAACATCGGCGGGGGTGAGGCGGGGCACCGACAGGGCGACGGCGGTGAAGTCGTTGATGACGGCCAGCCGCTCCAGCCCCAGCCGGCCGCGCACCTCGGCCGTGGAGAAGGACCAGCCGCGGTTGGTCATCAGCACCGCGTCGCCGGTCACCGGGCCGGCGATGGCGAAGGCGCCGCGGCTGGGCCGGGCGTCCGGCGCCATGCCGCCGAGATAGGCCAAAGCCGCCGCCTCCAGCGATGGGAAGTCGGCGCAGCGCAGCACGCGCGAACCGTGGATGCCCGTGCCGTCGATCAGGCCGAAGCGGGCGTTGGTGGCGCCGATGTCGGCGACCAGGGTGACGGGCCCGGAGGCGGCGGTGCGGTGTATGGTCATGCGCTCAGTTTCACCCGTACGGCGCGCGCGTCAAGGCATCGACGTAGCTTTCCCGCCACCAGCCGATGTCGTGGCTGCGCAGGATGCGCATCATCGCGGCGTGGCGCTCCTTGCGCTCGGGCAGGGGCATGGTCAGGGCGCGCTGGAGGGCGTCGGCCACCGCCTCGATGTCGAAGGGATTGACGATCAGCGCCGAATCGAGTTCCCGCGCCGCGCCGGCGAAGGTGGACAGCACCAGCACGCCGGGATCGTCGGGGTCCTGGCAGGCGACATACTCCTTGGCGACGAGATTCATGCCGTCGCGCAGCGGGGTGACCAGACCGACATGGGCGGTGCGGTAGAAGCCGGCCAGCACACGCCGGCCGAAGCTCTTGTTCAAATAGCGGATGGGCACCCAGTCGAATTCGGCGAAGCGCCCATTGATGCGGCCCGACAGCTCCGACAGCTCCCGCTTGATGGCGATGTATTCCGGCACCTCCTCGCGGCTCGGTGGGGCCACCTGAAGGAAGGAGACTCGGTTGCAGTGCTCAGGATAGGTCGCCAGGAGCTGCTCGAAAGCCTGGAAGCGCTGCGGCAGGCCCTTCGAATAGTCCAGCCGGTCGACCCCGATGATCAGACGCCGGCCGACGAGGCTTTCCTTCAGCCGCTGGGTGTGGCGCGAGCGCACGGCGGTCTCGGCGATGCTCACAAGGTTTTCGGTGTCGATGCTGATGGGGAAGGCGCGGGCCAGCAGCGTGCGGCCGAAGGCGTGGATCAGCATGCCGCCCTCGGGACCGCGGTCCTCCACCTCGCCGTCCAGCTCCTGCCGGATGTAGTCGGCGAAGCCGCGCAGATCCACATGGGTGTGGAAGCCGACGAGGTCGTAGGCGCACAGCTCGCGGATCAGCTCCCGGTGGTTCGGCAGCGCCACCAGGATTTCCGGGGCGGGGAAAGGCGTATGCAGGAAGAAGCCCATGCGCTGGGTGCAGCCGCGCTGGCGCAATTCCTCCCCGAAAGGGATCAGATGGTAGTCGTGGACCCACACCATGTCGTCGGGGCGCAGCAGCGGAACCAGCTTCTCCGCGAAATAGCCGTTGACGCGCTTGTAGCCCTCGCGGGTGCGGCGGCTGACCTCGATCAGGCCCACGCGGTAATGGAACAGCGGCCACAGGGTCTGGTTGGCGAAGCCGTTGTAGTACTCTTCGAAGTCGCGGCGGCTGAGGTCCAGCGTCGCGTAGGTCAGGCGTCCGACGTCGGTGCGCCGGGGCTCGCTCTGCGACTCCTCCTCGACCACCGTGCCGCTCCAGCCGAACCAGATGCCTCCGGTCTTCTTCAGCGCGGCCAGCACGGCCACGGCGAGGCCCCCGGCGGCTTGCTTGCCTTCGTCGATGGGGGCGACGCGGTTGGATACGACGACCAGTCTGCTCACGTTGGTGGTTCTCCGGTGCCGGACGGCCGCGTGGTTGGGCGGCCGAATGGCGCGTGTCGGGGCGGACCCCGGGGCGCGCAGGGACAAAACGACCGTATGGAGGGTTGGTTCCCTATCGGTCGGATGGGTTATGTCGAAGGACCGGGGTGGGTTGGCGGACGCGCCGCCAGCCCCAGATTGTGCGGGAGCAGGGCCGGGATTCTGTGTGCAATGCAGCATAATCGGCTGTTTGCACCGCGCCGTAGCTTTGTCTTAACTTTGGTTAAACCATTGAATGACATGAAAAAACATTTTCCCTCTTGATCCCCGGACGGGGCTTCATCATATTGTGCAGTGCGGCATCGGTCGTGTCTGCGACGCGGTCGGTGCCGTAACGCACTTCTTGGGCGTTTCCTCCCTAGACTCGGGCCGGGGCCTTTGCCCCGGCCTTTTTTTGTGCGCCGTCCGGCGCGTGAAGGGCTGTTCAGCGCGGCGCAAGGGGGCCGGGAGGCACATGGGCGACGTTGTCGACCAGTTCGTGCATGTGGCGGGTCAGGACGGTCAGGAAGGGCAGGCGCGACAGCGTCGCCTCGTCCATGTAGAGGTCCCGGCTGATCTCGATCTGGAGCGCGTGGATGCCTTGGCGGGGGCGCCCGTAATGGCGGGTGGTGTAGCCGCCGGCGTAGGGCGCGTTGCGGCTGACCGTGTAGCCCAGGCCGCGCAGGAACCGCTCCGCCGTCTCGATGACCGTGGGGGCGCAGGAATTGCCGAAGCAATCCCCCAGCACGATGTCGCTGCGCCGGTTGTCGCGGTCGCCCAGCCCGGGGGAGGGCATGGAGTGGCAGTCGATCAGCACCGCGTGGCCGAAGCGGGCGCGCGTGTCCTCGACCAGCCGTCGCAGGGCCGTGTGGTAGGGGGTGTAGCATTGCTCCACCCGGCGGACCGCTTCGGCAAAGCGCAGCTTGCCGCGGTAGATGTCCTCGCCGTTGGCGACCACCCGCGCGATGGTGCCCAACCCGGCCGCGACGCGCGGCGAGCGCGTGTTGACGTAGGGCGGCAGGCTGTCCGCGAACATCTCCGGGTCCAGCTCGTAGGCTTCGCGGTTGACGTCCAGGAAGGCGCGGGGGAACAGCGCGCGGATCAGCGGGATGCCCAGCGCCGGGGCGCCCGAGAAGATCTCGTCGACGAAGCAGTCCTCCGACTTGCGCAACGCGCGCGGGTCGAGCCGGGCCGCCGCCAGGAACTCGGCGGGATAGCGGTTGCCGCTGTGCGGCGAGGCCAGCACCAGCGGCTTGGTCTGTTCGTCCGGGGCCAGAAGCTCGAAGGCCGGCTCCGGTGTGGCGGCGTCGACGGATGCATCCATGGCATGTGATGTAGTGGACCTGGACGGCTCTGTCACGCACCGTCCCGCTCACGCCCCAACAGAGGGAGGCGCGGGCCGTCCCGTCCGTGGCAAAATTCGATGGGTTCGCCGTCGAGCGGCAAAAAAGTGAAATCGAGGCTTGCCAGACCCCAGGGATGATGGTACATCCCACGCCCACGCCGGACGGGACGCAAGACGGATGCCGAACCCCGAACCGACCGGCGGCACGGATGGGCGCGTAGCTCAGCGGGAGAGCACTACGTTGACATCGTAGGGGTCACAGGTTCAATCCCTGTCGCGCCCACCATCCTCGAAGGCCGGAACCCAGACGGGTTTCCGGCCTTCGCCATGTCTGGCTCCGTTTCCGGCTCCGCGGGGCCTGAGGCGAGCGAAGGGCGCCCCTCCCCGCATTCCGGATGTGTTGAGCCACCAACAAGCGTTGGGGCCGGGAAAGTGCCTGCTCTTCCGTTGGCGACGATGCTCATCAAAGGGCGGAAGCAATGAAATTGCCCGGCCTACTTCTAAAATTATGCGTATCCGACAGTTTAAAACCTTTCAATACGTATATGATTCCTTTGTTCTGTAATGATAAAGAATATTTAAGACCATAAGTTGAGGAAATTGAAGGGCAGAGCTGCAGTATTTTTCATCTCATTCTTAAGTACTATGAGATTGATTGTAGGATCCATTTAACATGTCATTATAATTTATATGGAATTATCCCGCCTGAACACATCCTGTGCAAGGCGGAATTCTCAATGAACATAAGAACAATTCAACAAAAGATTGCCGGATTGGCAGGGCTATGCCTGATTGGAACGGTGGGTGTCCTGGTCGGCTTCGGGGTTCTGTCGGCCAACACCACCAACACCTACGTCAACACCCAGGTCACCGATATCCTGGAGCGCAAGACCAAGGAATCCCTGCTCAATCTCGCCTCCTCACAAGCCGGGCTGATCCGGGCGGAGTTCGATACGGCCTTGAACACGGCGCGAACCATGGCGCACGGCTTCGCGTCCATCGTCGATCCCAAGAACGCGGGGAGCGCCCCGATCGCCACCCGGCGCGACGCCATCAACGGCATTCTGCTCAACGTGCTGCAGAACAACGAGCTGTTCAACGGCACCTACACCGCGTGGGAGCCCAACGCGCTGGATGGCGACGACGACGCCTTCAAGGGGCATCGGGAGTCTGGAAACGACGCGACGGGGCGCTTCATTCCCTATTGGAACCGGGACCAGAACGGTCGAATCGCCATGCAGCCGCTTGTCGAATACGACAGCCGCGACCTGCATCCCAACGGCGTCATGAAGGGTGGATGGTACATCGGCCCCAAGGAGACCGGGAAGGAAAGCGTTCTCGACCCGCTTCCCTATGTTGTGCAGGGCAAACAGGTCTTCCTGGCCACCCTGTCCGTTCCCGTGGTCGTCGGCGGCAAATTCCAAGGCGTGGCCGGCGCCGACTTCAACCTCGACTTCGTTCAGCAACTGGCCACGAAGGTCAGCAAGGCGGTGTTCGACGGGCGAAGCGAGGTTGTCATCATCAGCAACATGGGGCTGATCGTCGCCCACAGCGGCAAGCCGAACCTGATCGGGCAGTCGATCTCCTCCTTCGACACCGCGTGGCGGGACGATCTCGCCTACGTGCAGGGCGGAAGCGCCCATGTCGACGTGCAGACCGACAGTGGCCTGCTGCGCACCTTCGCTCCCATCCCCATGGGGCGCACAGGCAAGCCCTGGTCGGTGCTGATCCAGGTGCCGAAGGACATCGTCCTGGCCGACGCCAACGCGCTGGGCGGCGCGCTGAACGATCGGGCGAATTCCGGCATGCTGTGGCAGGTGGGCGTCGGGCTGCTGGTCATCGTCGCGGCGGTCGGTCTGATGTGGATGGTGGCCGGCCGCATCGCCCGCCCGGTCCGTGCCTGCGTCCGCTTCGCCGAAGGGATCGCCGACGGCGACTTCAATCAGGCGCTCGATGTTCGGCAGGCGGATGAAATCGGTACCCTGGCCGATGCGCTGCGCAAGATGCTGACCGATCTTCAGCGCATGATCGCGCAGCGGGCCGCCGACCAGCGGCAGGCGGAAGCGGAGCGTCGCACCGCCATGCTGACACTGGCCGACGATCTCGAATCCGACGTGATGAGCGTGGTGGAAGGCGTCGATACCGCGGCAAGGGCCATGGGCGTGACGGCTCAGACCATGACCTCCACGGCCACGCAGACCAGCCAGCAGGCGGCGGTGGTGGCAAGCGCCGCCGACGAGGCGAACGTCAACGTCCAGACCGTGGCCGCTGCCACGGAGGAGCTTTCCGGGTCCATCCGCGAAATCGGGGAACGCGTCAACCGCTCCGCCGAGATCGCCCGCGACGCGGTGAGCGCGGCCCAGCGGGCCAACGATCAGGTTCTCGGCTTGACCGAGGCCGCCGGCAAGATCGGCATGGTCGTCCAACTCATCCAGGACATCGCGGCGCAGACCAACCTGCTGGCCTTGAACGCGACGATCGAGGCGGCCCGCGCCGGAGAGGCCGGCAAGGGCTTCGCGGTGGTGGCGGGTGAGGTGAAGCATCTTGCCAACCAGACCGCCAAGGCGACGGAGGACATCGCCCTGCAGGTGAACGAGATGCAGCGTGTCACCGGCGATACCGCCACGGTGATCAAGGGGGTCGGCACCATCATCGCCCAGATCGACGGCATCGCGGCCAACATCGCGGCCGCGGTGGAGGAGCAGAGCGCCGCGACGCTGGAGATCGCGCGCAATGTCCAGCAAGCCGCGACCGGCACGAAGGAGGTGTCGTCCAACATCACCGGCGTGCGCGGGGCCGCCACGGAGGCTGGCCATTCCGCGCAGGAGGTGCTGTCGGTCTCCGGTCAGTTGAGCGTGGAATCGGAACGCCTGCGCGGCGTGGTGCACGGCTTCCTGGGGAAGATCAGGGCCGCCTGAGCGGCCCGGTTCGACGGGACGCAGGGCCGCCCCCGCGACGTGGCGGGGGCGGCCGGAAACCCTGACGGCGGTTGTTGGACTCAGGCCGCGCTGCGGTTCGGTCCCAGTCCGCGCGCCAGGGTCGCCAGATCACGCTCCAGCACCGGCTGGTCAGCCTCCGGCAGGCTGAACTTCACGTGCAGCCGTCCCGGCTCGCAGGACTTCACCGTGAAGGGCAGGGGGCGGGACAGGCCGGGGGCGTGCAGGGTGCCGGGGCTCCCCGCCGCCATCAAGGGCGCGTCCACGATCATCGCGCCGCCGGACGACAGGTTGACGATCCGCGCCTCCCGGCCCGTGCCGGCGCCGGCGCCATCGAGGGTGCAGGGCAAATCGATCCGCAGGCGCGGCTTGCGGCGGCGGTCGACGTCGCTGGTCGCGGTGCGGACGACGCGCACCAGGACGCTCTGAAGGTCGTCGATGCTCCGCGCCACGTCGTCGGCGACGGCGCGCATGCCACCCGCCCGCTCGCCGGTCTGGTTGGCCTCCTCCGACACCAGCGCGATCCGGCTGGACACCTCCCGGGCGGCGTGGCTGGTCTCGTTGACGGTGCGGGCGATTTCCCGGGTGGCGGCGTCCTGCTCCTCGACCGCCGCGGCGATGGAGGAGGAGATGTCGGACACCTGGTCGATGCTCGCGGCGACCTCGCCCACCCGGTCCACCGCCTGCCTGGTGACCGACTGGACGTCGGTGATCAGCGCGGCGATCTCCTCGGTGGAGCGGGCGGTCTGGCTGGCCAGGTTCTTGACCTCCTGAGCCACCACGGCGAAGCCCTTGCCCGCCTCGCCGGCGCGGGCCGCCTCGATGGTGGCGTTCAGCGCCAGCAGATTGGTCTGGCTGGCGATGTCGCCGATCAACCGGGCGACGGCGCCGATCCGCTCCACCGCCGTCGACAGATGCGCGATGATCGCGCTGGCGGAGCCGGCCTTCTCGACGGCGTCTCCCGTCACCGACACCGAGGCGGTCACCTGCCGGCCGATTTCCTGGATCGAGGCGGACAGTTCGTTGGCGGCGGCGGCGACCGTCTGGGCGTTGGCCAGCGCCTGGCTCGCCGCTGCGGCGACGGTCTGGGAGTTGTCGCTGACCATCCCGGCGGAGGCGGTCATCGCCTCGGCGTTGCTGGCCATCTGCCCGGCGTGCCGGGCCACCTGCTCAACGGCGGCGCGGGTCTCGCGCTCCACCGTGTCGGCCATGGCGGCGAGGGCTTGGCGCCGCTCCTTCTCACCGGCCTCGCGGGCGCGCTCCTGTTCGGCGCGCAGGCGCTCGTTCTCAAGGCCGGCTTCGCGGAAGACGCGCACGGCATCGGCCATCTGGCCGATCTCGTCGCGGCGCCCCTCGAATCCGACCTCGATCCGCAGATTGCCGGCCGCCATGCCGGTCATGGTCTGCCGCATCCGGTTGATCGGCCCGATCACCTCCCGGCGCAGGAAGAGGATGGAGGCGGCGACCAGGAACAGCGCCGCCGCGGCGGTGGCGATCAGCAGGGTTCTCAGCGTGGCGGTGGCGGCCTCGATGTCGGCCACCGCCGCGTCGAGGCCGCCCAGACGCTCCTCGCGGACCGTCTCCATGGTGGACAGGAGCCGCTCCATCTCCTTGCCCATGCTCTCCGCCACCGCGTCGAACTGCCCCATCATGGCGTTCCCCGCCGACGGGCCGTCCTCGATGTAGGTCCGGGACATGCGCCGGCCCAGCTCGTAGAAGGGCGGAAAGGCGTCGCGGGTGGCGGCGATGCTGCGCACCATGTCCGCCAGACCCAGCTCCTGGGCGATGGCATGGGCGTTCTCGGCGTGCTGGGCGAAGGCCTTCGCGAAGTCCTCAGCCTTGGCGGGCCCGTCGTCCAGACCATCCAGCCCGCGGGTCGCCGACACGTCGGTCAACCACTGCTGAACCTGCGCCACGTCGTACCGGATGTTGGCGATCAACTCGCTCAACGGCACGATCTTGCGGCTCACCGCGTCGGCGGTCTGGCGGACGTGGGAGAGGTGATGTTCCTGCAGCGATGTTTCTTTCCCGACAAAGAACGTTGCGATCGCCATGACGACAAAAACGAACACGGAGGTCAGCGTTGCCTTTCGTTTGACGGTCATGGCGTGCAAGAAATTCATAACAATGCTCCATTCCATATAGTGCCGAGTTCTAACTGAGGGTCGCGGCTGCTTCGGTGGGACAATTCATTCAATCATCAACGAAATCAAGTTTACCATTGATCGTATTACGAAGCCCAGGGATGCGTTTGACGTTGTGAATGCTTCTTGAAAAGAGTGTCCGGTGCTGGTGCGCAGTTATTGGACGTTTACCATTGAATGTTCGTTCAAGGAAATCGTGTTTGGAAGCATGGATGTTTGTTCGTGGTTTAATCTTCGGATTTTTCCATCTTTGAGCCCTTATTTCCTGTCCTGTCTCCGGTTTTTCGTTGCACGCAAAGAAAAAGGCCCTCCCCCGCGAACGGGGAAGGGCCTCCGGGAAAGGGCCTGCGAAGCGTGCCGGATGGCCGGCCGGCTCAGCCGGCGGCCTTCGTCTTGGCCTCGATGCGGCGGCGGTGCAGCACCGGCTCGGTGTAGCCGTTCGGCTGCTCGCGGCCCTTGAAGACGAGGTCGCAGGCGGCCTGGAAGGCGACGCTGCCATCGAAGTCGGCGGCCATCGGGCGGTAGAGCGGATCGCCGGCGTTCTGCTTGTCCACCACGGCGGCCATGCGCTTCATCGTCTCCATGACCTGCGCCTCGGTGGTGATGCCGTGGAGCAGCCAGTTGGCGATGTGCTGGCTGGAGATGCGCAGCGTGGCGCGGTCCTCCATCAACCCGACGTTGTTGATGTCCGGCACCTTGGAGCAGCCCACGCCCTGGTCGATCCAGCGCACGACGTAGCCGAGGATGCCCTGGGCGTTGTTGTCCAGCTCCTGCTGGATCTCCTCCTCCGACCAGTTGGGGCGGTCGGCCAGCGGGATGGTCAGGATGGCGTCCAGGCTGGCGCGCTCGCGGCGGGCCAGCTCCTCCTGGCGGGCGGCGACGTTGACCTGATGGTAGTGCAGGGCGTGCAGCGTGGCCGCGGTGGGCGAGGGCACCCAGGCGGTGTTGGCGCCGGCCTGCGGGTGGGCGACCTTGGCGGCCAGCATGTCGGCCATGCGGTCGGGCATCGCCCACATGCCCTTGCCGATCTGGGCGTGGCCCTTCAGCCCGCAGAGCAGGCCGGTGTCCACGTTCCAGTCCTCGTAGGCCTTGATCCAGGCGGACGACTTCATGTCGTTCTTGCGGATCATCGGGCCGGCTTCCATGGCGGTGTGCATCTCGTCGCCGGTGCGGTCGAGGAAGCCGGTGTTGATGAACACCACGCGCGCCGCCGCGGCGCGGATGCACTCCTTGAGGTTTACCGTGGTGCGGCGCTCCTCGTCCATGATGCCCATCTTCAGCGTGTTGCGCGCGATGCCCAGCGCGTCCTCCACGCGGGCGAACAGCTCGTCCGCGAAGGCGACCTCCTCCGGACCGTGCATCTTCGGCTTCACGATGTAGACCGAGCCGGCGCGGCTGTTGAGACGGGCGCCCTTGATGTCGTGCAGCGCGATCAGCGAGGTGATCATGCCGTCGAGGATGCCTTCCGGCGCCTCGCTGCCGTCCTTCAGCAGGACCGCGCTGTTGGTCATCAGGTGGCCGACGTTGCGGATCAGCATCAGGCTGCGGCCGGGCAGGGTGATCGTCTCGCCGTTGCGGCTGGTGTAGCTGCGGTCGGGGTTCAGCCGGCGCTCCACCGTGCCGCTGCCCTTGGGGAAGCGGGCGGTCAGGGTGCCGGTCATCAGGCCCAGCCAGTTGCGGTAGGCCAGCACCTTGTCCTCGGCATCCACGGCGGCGACGGAGTCCTCGCAGTCCTGGATGGTGGTCAGGGCGGATTCGAGCACGAGGTCGGCGACCCCCGCCGCGTCGGTCTTGCCGATCGGGTGGCTGCGGTCGATGCGGATTTCCATGTGCAGGCCGTTGTCGGCCAGCAGGATGGCGGTCGGGGCGGACGGCGCGCCGTTGTAGCCGACCAGACGCTCCGGCTCGGCCAGCCCCGTGCTGCGGCCGTCCTTCAGCGCGACGACGAGGCGGCCGTTGTCCACCGTGTAGGCGGCGGCGTCGGCGTGCGACCCGTCGGACAGCGGGGCGGCGCGGTCCAGCACGTCGCGGGCGAAGGCGATGACCTTCTCGCCGCGCTTCGGGTTGTAGCCGGCGGTGCGCTCCGCCTCGTCCGTGTCGGGGATGGCGTCGGTGCCGTAGAGCGCGTCGTACAGGCTGCCCCAGCGGGCGTTGGCGGCGTTCAGCGCGTAGCGGGCGTTCATCACCGGCACGACGAGCTGCGGGCCGGCGGTCGTGGAGATCTCCGGATCGACGTTCTCGGTCGTCACGGCGAAGTCCGGGCCTTCCGGCAGGAGATAGCCGATCTCCTTGAGGAATTCGGTGTGGGCGGCGCGGTCCAGCGGCTGGCCGCGGCGGCTGCGGTACCACTCGTCGATCTGGGCCTGCAGCGCGTCCCGCTTGGCCAGCAGCGCGCGGTTGCGCGGGGCCAGATCGTGGAGGATCGCGTCAAGGCCCGACCAGAATTGCTCCGGCGTTACGCCGGTGCCCGGCAGGGCTTCGTTCTCGATGAAGCGGTGAAGCTCCGTGGCAACTTGCAAGCCGCCAACCTGAATGCGTTCCGTCACCATTGCTGCTCTTTCCTTCCGAAGTCGTAGACACCGCGGTTTTTCGGTTTGTCGTTCTTTGGCTGACGTTTTATTCACCGCAAGCCCACGCGCGGCGCCGTCCATACGGTGCGGTCCGCGGCGCGGGCTTCGGGCGACAAGGTACACATTCGCGGGGCCGCGGTCTTCCTCCGAATTGCCGCGCTGCGGCGGTGGCGCGGGGAACTCCCCCAACGGCCCGCCAGCGCCTATGTAGGGTGGCATGAGCATATCCGGCCATGCATCCCCGGCGGCGGGCACGCCCGCGCGGGAGCCGCTGTCCGGGCTGGTGGAGCGGGTGACCTTCCACAGCCCGGAGACGGGATTCTGCGTGCTGCGGCTGAAGGTGCGCGGGCAGCGCGACCTCGTCACGCTGGTCGGCCACGCCGCCACCATCGGCGCGGGGGAGTTCGTGCAGGCCAGCGGCGCCTGGGTGAACGACCGCAACCACGGGCTCCAGTTCAAGGCCGACTTCCTGCGCGCCACCCCGCCGACCACGGTGGAGGGGATCGAGAAGTATCTCGGCTCCGGCCTGATCCGCGGCATCGGGCCGGTCTACGCCAAGAAGATGGTCAAGGCCTTCGGCGAGGCGGTGTTCGACGTGATCGAGCAGGAGCCGGACCGGCTGCGGCAGGTCACCGGCATCGGGCCGAAGCGGGCGCAGCGGATCATCGCCGGCTGGGCCGACCAGAAGGTGATCCGGGAGATCATGATCTTCCTGCACAGCCACGGGGTCGGCACCTCGCGCGCGGTGCGCATCTTCAAGACCTACGGGCCGGACGCCATCCGGCTGATCACCGAGAACCCCTACCGGCTGGCCCGCGACATCCGCGGCATCGGCTTCAAGACGGCGGACGCGGTGGCCGCAAGGCTGGGCATCGAGAAGACCGCGATGATCCGGGCGCGGGCCGGCATCGGCTACGCCCTGGCCGAGGCGACCGACCAGGGCCATTGTGGCGTGCCGGTGGCCGAGCTGATCCCGCTGGCCGTCAAGCTGCTGGAGATCGACGCCTCCATCCTGGAGGCCGCGGCGGAGCTGGAGCGGCAGGACGGCGCGGTGGTCGCCGACAGCCTGGGCGGCGAGCCCTGCCTGTTCCTGGCGAGCCTGCACCGGGCGGAGCGGGCCATCGCCGACCGGCTGCGCCGTCTGGCCGGCGGCCCGGTGCCCTGGCCGGAGATCGACGCGGAGAAGGCCATTCCCTGGGTCGAGGCGAAGGCCGGGATCACCCTGGCCGAGGGGCAGCGGGAGGCGCTGCGCCAGGCGGCGGCGTCGAAGCTGCTGGTGATCACCGGCGGTCCGGGGGTGGGCAAGACAACGCTGGTGAACAGCATCCTGACCATGCTGAAGGCCAAGGGTGTGTCGATCGCGCTGGCCGCCCCGACCGGCCGTGCCGCCAAGCGGCTGAGCGAGAGCACCGGCCTGGAGGCGCGGACCATCCACCGCCTGCTGGAGACCGACCCACAGGCCGGCGGCTTCAAGCGCGACGAGACCAACCCGCTGGACTGCGACCTGCTGGTGGTGGACGAGACCAGCATGGTCGACGTGCCGCTGATGAACGCGCTGCTGCGCGCCGTGCCGGGGCGGGCGGCGCTGCTGCTGGTGGGCGACGTGGACCAGCTGCCCTCGGTCGGGCCGGGGCAGGTTCTGGGCGACGTGATCGCCTCCGGCGCGGTGCCGGTGGTGCGGCTGACCGAGATCTTCCGGCAGGCGGCGACCAGCCGCATCATCGTCAACGCCCACCGCATCAACGCCGGCCAGATGCCGGAGACGCCGAAGGCCGGTGAGGACAGCGACTTCTATTTCGTCGAGGCGGCGACGCCGGAGGCCGGCGTGGCGAAGCTGATCGAGATGGTGCGTGACCGCATTCCCCGCCGGTTCGGCGCCGACCCCGTGCGCGACGTGCAGATCCTCTGCCCTATGAACCGCGGCGGTCTCGGCGCGCGGTCGCTGAACATCGAATTGCAGAGGGTGCTGAACCCGCCGGGCGAGTCCCGAGTCGAGCGATTCGGCTGGACCTTCGGTCCCGGCGACAAGGTCATGCAGGTCGAGAACAACTACGACAAGGAGGTCTACAACGGCGACCTCGGCATCGTATCCGCCGTGGACGCCGAAGAAGGGACGCTAACCGCCACCTTCGACGGACGCCCGGTGACCTATGATTTCGGAGAATTGGACGAGATCGTCCTCGCATACGCGACGACGATCCACAAGAGTCAGGGCTCCGAATACCCGGTTGTCGTGATTCCGGTGGTGACCCAGCATTACACGATGCTTCACCGAAACCTGATCTATACGGGCGTGACCCGGGGCAAGCGGCTGGTGATCATGCTCGGCCAGCGCCGCGCGCTCGCCATGGCGGTGCGTGGGGTCCAGGGGCGGCGGCGCTGGACGAAACTGGGGGAGTGGCTGTCGCCTCTATGACCCTTGGCGGAAGACAACCATGTCGGGATTTTGTCACAGACGTATGCGCGCGCGGTTTGCTCTGCCGGCACCGCCGGGCGGCGCGGGCTCCGACAGGCGCTGTGGAAAATGTCTTAAGATGTTCAATTGGCGAAAGAAATTTCCTCTGCACCGAGCTTCTGGTGGCCGCGGTGCGCGGCCGCCGGGCGGGGTCGGCCTCGGGCGCCTTCGGGACCGGTACCCCTTCCGAACGGACGCGTTTCCCCCTGGCCGAATGTCGCAGGACGGGGCGTCTGGCCTTTGGCGTGCTTGACGGATGGCTCGTACCCTGTGACAAAGATAATTCGGCATCCTCTATGAGCTTGAAGACACATGTTCGACCGCCCGCCCCGCCAGGGCTACCGCGCTCCCGAGATCACCAAGGCCAACGTCACCGCCACTGTGAAGTGGTTCAACCCCACCAAGGGGTTCGGCTTCGTGTCACCCGAGGACGGTTCGCCCGACGCCTTCCTGCACGTCTCCGCGGTCCAGGCCGCCGGCTATGACGCGCTCGACGAAGGCGCGACCATCGTTTGCGACCTCGCCCGCGGCCCGAAGGGTCCGCAGGTTGCTTCCATCCAGTCCGTGGACACCTCCACCGCGACCCGCTCGGCCCGTCCGGCCCGCACGGGCGGCGGCGGCTTCGGTGGCGGCGGTTATGACCGTGGCGGCTTCGGCGGCGGCGGCGGTTACGACCGCGGCGGCTGGGGCAACGACGCCGGCGGCGGCGAAGAGGTCGACGGCACCGTCAAGTGGTTCAACGCCGACAAGGGCTTCGGCTTCATCACGCCGAGCACCGGTGGCAAGGACGTGTTCGTCCATGTGAACGTTCTGCGTCGCTCCGGCATGCAGACGCTCCAGGAAGGCGATCAGGTGCGCGTGACCGTCCGCCAGGGCCAGAAGGGTCCGGAGGCCGGCAAGGTCGAGTACCGCTAAGCCGTCTGCAGCCTCTGAAGAACGGACTTTGAAGAACGGCCGGGGCGCTTCCGCGAGGAGGCGCCCCGGTTCGTTTCCGGGTCTTGGATGCCGATGTCCAAGGCTTCCGCATCGTCGCGGTGAATCCCTGTCTTGCCCAAGGCTTGTGCATGCTGCGACAGTGGCCGGGCGGAATGGCCCCGCCCGCCGGTTGTCCGGGCCGGGACTGTTTGGGGGTTGAAGAGGTGAGGGAAGGCATGAGGAACGATCTGCCGGGCTTCCGGCCCCAGGACGCCGCGACGCTGCGGTCCAACGCGCTGTTCGGACGCCTGCCCGACCGGTCGCTGGAATTGCTCGTCAGCACCGCCCAGGTGCGCACGGTGCCGCGGGGCACGACCCTGTTCGTTCAGGACGAGGACGCCGACCGCTTCTTCGCGCTGCTCGACGGCTGGGTGAAGCTCTACCGCCTGACCCGCGACGGGGCGGAGGCGGTGGTGACCATCGTCGCGCCCGGCGAGACCTTCGCCGAGGCCGCCATGTTCGCCAGCGGCAAGTTCCCGGTCTGCGCCGAGGCGGTGGCCGACTCGCGCGTCATGACCCTGACGGCGGAGGGCTTCGCCCGCTGCCTGCGCGAGGACGAGCAGATCGCCTTCGCCATGCTGGGGTCGCTGTCGGTGCGGTTGCGCCACCTCGTCCAGCAGATCGAGCAATTGCAGGTCCAGCCGACGGCGCAGCGGGTCGGCAGCTTCCTGCTGCGCTTCTGCCCGGAAGGCGGCGGGGCCGCCAGCTTCGCTCTGCCCTTCGACAAGGCGCTGATCGCGCGGCGCCTCGGCATGCAGCCGGAAACCTTCTCCCGCGCGCTGGCCAAGCTGCGCGGCGTGGGGGTGGAGACGCAGGGCGGGACGGTGTCCGTCGCCGACCTGGACGCGCTGCGCCGCTTCTGCAACGCCGACTCCGGGGGTGGCGACCACGGCGGCTGACGGGCGGAACGCAGTCTGGGGTTGTCGGTGGCGTCGGCATACGGCCGATGAAGGGTTGTGGCGGGCCGCAGGGGCATGTTCACGCGCGGCGGCGCTGTGATATCCTCCCGCCTCCGGAAGCGGCCGGCGGTGCGGAGGGAGTTCGATGAGCGACGAGTTTCTTTTCGCCGACGACGAGCCGGGTATCGAGGCCGAGACGGCGAAGGAAGCGGCGCCGGAGCCCGCCGACCCCTGGATCATCCTGATCGTCGACGACGATCCGGCCATCCACGCCACCACCAAGATGGTCCTGCGCGGGTTCACCTTCGAAGGCCGCCCGGCGCAGTTCCTGTCCGCCGGCACCGCGGCCGAGGCGCGCAGCCTGCTGGAACAGAACCCGGCCATCGCCGTGGTGCTTCTCGACGTGGTCATGGAATCGGACGACGCCGGCCTGCGGCTGGTGCGCATGATCCGCAGCGAGCTGAACAACCGGCGCGTCCGCATCATCCTGCGCACCGGCCAGCCGGGGCAGGCGCCGGAACGCGACGTCATCCTCAACTACGACATCAACGACTACAAATCGAAGACGGAGCTGACGGCGCAGAAGCTGTTCACCTCGGTCGTCGCCGCCCTGCGCGGCTATCAGGACATCACCGCCATCGAGGACCACCGCCGGGGGCTGGAGCGCATCCTGGACGCCTCCTCCGCTCTGCTGGACAAGCGGACCATGGCGGAGTTCGTCCGCGGCGCGGTGTCGAAGATCGCCGAGATCTGCCCGCCCTGCGACGGCATCGCCCTGTGCAGCCGCTGGACCGAGGAGGAGGCCGGCGCCGCGCGCGACCCTCTGGTTGTGGGGGCGGGCGGCATCCACGCGGCGGCGGAGGGCAAGCCGGTGCGCGCGGCCCTGCCGGCGGAGGCGGCGGAGGCGGTGACCCAGGTGTTGGCCGACGGGCGCAACCGCTACGAGCGGGAGCGCAGCCTGCTGGTCTTCCGCTCCACCTCGCGGCACCACGACACGGTCTTTCACATCAGCCACGGCCGCCCCCTGACGGAGGACGAGCGGCGCTTGCTGGAGGTCTTCTGCTCCAAGGTCGCGGTCGGCTTCGACAACGTGCATCTGTACGAGGAGCTGAGCGGGCTCAACCGCAACCTGGAAAGCCAGGTGGCCGACCGCACGCGCGAACTGGTCGCCGCGACCGAGGCGGCCGAGGCGGCAAGGGCGGAGGCGGAGGCGGCCAACCAGGCCAAGTCGCTGTTCCTGGCGACGATGAGCCACGAGATCCGCACCCCGATGAACGGCGTCCAGGGCATGCTGGAGCTTCTGGAATACACGCCGCTGACGCCCGAGCAGCAGGAGCTGGTCGCCGTCGTGCGCGATTCGGCGGGGGCGCTGCTGACCATCATCAACGACATCCTGGACTTCTCGAAGATCGAGGCCGGGCGGCTCGACCTGGAGCGCGCCCCGGTGTCGCTGTCCGCGGTGGTGGAGGGCGTGGCCGAGACGCTGGCCCCGGCGGCGCGGCAGAAGGACCTGACGCTGGTCACCTACGTCGATCCCGACCTGCCGCCGCTGGTCATGGGCGATTCGGTGCGCATCCGGCAGGTGCTGTTCAACATCGCCGGCAACGCCGTGAAGTTCACCCCCTCCGGCTCGGTGCGCATCCGCGCCGAGCTGGCGCGCTTCGAGGAGGGACGGGCGACCATCCGGATCACCGTGACCGACACCGGCATCGGCATCGCCAAGGAGGCGCAGGCCCAGCTGTTCCGCCCCTTCACCCAGGCGGAGGCCTCGACCACCCGGCGCTTCGGCGGGACCGGGCTGGGGCTGTCGATCTGCCGCCGTCTGGCCGAACTGATGGGCGGCGCGGTGGGGGTGGCGAGCGAGCCGGGCCGCGGCTCCGCCTTCTGGTTCACCTTCACCGCCGATCTCGCCCCGGACGGCGACGCCGCCGGGGTCGCGGCCCCGCCGCTGGCCGGGCTGTCGGTGCTGCTCCTGGCCGCCGACGCGGAGGAGCGGCGGTTCCTCGCCCGCTACCTGGGCACCGACGGGGCGGTGCTGCTGGACGCGCCGGACGCGGCGGCGGCTGTGCGGGCCCTGCCGCCCGGCACGCCCTGCGACGTGGTGCTCACCACCGACGAGGGCGATTTGCCGGCGCTGGACGCCGCGGCGCCGGGGCTGGCGCGCGGGCGAGTTCTCCTGGGCGGGCGCGGCGCCCTGATCGACGCGGTCGGTCTGGCGCGTCCGGTGCGCCGCGGCCATCTGGTGCGCGCCGTGCTTGCCGCCGCCGGCCGTGGCCCGGCGGTCGAGACCGAGGCGGGGCACCCCGGACCGGCCACGGTGCCTCTGTCCGCCGAGGGCGACGCGCCGGCACCCCGCATCCTGGTGGCCGAGGACCACCCGACCAACCGGCAGGTCATCCAGAGGCAGCTCGCGCTGCTCGGCCAGACGGCGGATTTGGCCGAGGACGGCGTCCAGGCGCTGGCCCTGTGGCGCGGCGGCGATTACGCGCTGCTGCTGACCGACTGCCAGATGCCGGAGATGGACGGCTTCGAGCTGACCCGCCTGATCCGCGCCGAGGAGGCGGCGAGCGGGCGCGCCCGCCTGCCCATCATCGCCGTCACCGCCAACGCCATGGCCGGCGAGGCGCAACGCTGCCTGTCCGCGGGGATGGACGACGCCTTGTCGAAACCGGTGGAGATCGGCCAGCTGCGCCGCCTGCTGGACCGCTACCTGCCGTCGCGCCGGGCTCCGGGAGCGGCCCCCGAACCGGGCCCCCAACCGGCCCCCGAACCGGCTAAGGCTCCGCCGCCGCCCGCCGCGGCTCCGGACACCGATCCCGACGCTCCGCCCATCGACGTGGGGGTTCTGGCGACGCTGTTCGACGGCGACATGGAGTTCGTCGGGCAACTGCTTCAGGAGTTCATCGTCTCCAACACCGCGAGCCGCGACCGTCTGGTCGCCGCCCACGCGGCGGGGGATTGGGATGGCGTGCGTCAGGCCGCCCACAAGCTGGCCGGGTCGTCCCGCACGGTGGGGGCGCGCGACCTCGCGGCGGCGAGCGACGCCATCGAGGTGGCCTGCGTGGATCGCCGGCTGGACGGCATCGGTGCGCTGGTCGCCCGCGCCGACCGGGAACTCGGCCGCGCCGCCGCCTTCATCCGCGAAATGGCGCCGGTCTGACGGCACCGGTCCGATGCGCCGTCCAGGGCGTCGCGGCACGCGCATCGCGGCGGCTGCCCGCCGCGATGCGACGTCTCACATGCGCGGATCTTACTGGACCTTGACCTCGTTGCCGTGATCGCGGCGGTAGATGTGCACATGGTAGGCGGCCATCGGGTTCTCCCGCACATACTCCAGCAGGCGGCGTTCCAGGGCCGGCGTGGCGTTGCGGATCAGCATCTGCCAAGCCGGCTCCATGGTGGCGCGCTGGGTCTCGTTGTGCGGCAGCATGATGAAGCCCGCCCATTCCGGCCGGAAATCGGCGAGATAGCTTTCGGCGTAATGCCGCATCATCGACGCGTCGTTGACGTTGACCGACTTCATGTTTTCGAAGCAGACACGAAGCTGCATGTTCCGTCTCCCTCGTTCCGCGGGTCTCGATACAACGGATATGTGCAGCGTTTGTCCCTTCCGCACCCATCCGATGTCTGAAAATTCGGGTGGGGACCCTGCAGCGCTCCCGCCATGAAGAAAACCCCTTCCCGCGGAGCGGGAAGGGGTTTCAGTCATGGCGGATAGGAGAGGGAGACGACCGGCGGAGCAACGGCGAAGGCCGTAGGACCGCCGGTGCGTTCCTCAACCAAACTTATAACTGATGCCGTAGCCGCCCCGTGGGTAGTCCCACTGAATATTTTCCTTGTCCTGGCAGACCACGCGACAGGTGCCGCATTCCAGGCAGCCGTCGGTGGCCAGCGTCACGCTGCCCGTCTCGTTCTTGCTGTAGCAGGCCGCCGGGCAGCAGACGGTGCAGGCCTGGGACTCGCAGGACCTGCAGACCGCGTCGTTGCGGATCTGGATGTGCGGCCGGCTCTCGTCCACGATGTAGCGGTTCTGGTACAGCTTCTCTTCGATCTTGACCACGATGCTCATCGCACGGCCCTCACCAGCTTGATTGCGTCGCCGACCAGCCCCATGATCGAGCGCTTCCTGACGAAGGACTTCATGATCTCCTTCTCCTTCGTCTTCTTGTCCACGCTGTCCACGGTGAACCAGCTGTGGGCGGCGGCGGTCAGCGTGTCGGGATAGGCGCCGAAGAACTGCTTGTTCTCGTGCATGATGCCCGGCAGGTTCCGGTACTTCTTCAGGTCCTTCATGATGAAGCTGTCGTCCAGCTTCTTCTTGTAGGCGGCGAGGTTGGCGGCGTTGCAGGGCTTGCCGGCCTGCTTCAGCTCGATCACCGTCTCCGCCGCCATGCGTCCCGACGCCATGGCGAGGTTGGAGCCCTCGCGGTGGGCGGCGTTGTTGAAATGGGCGGCGTCGCCGACCACCATCCAGCCGTCGCCGTAAAGCTGCGGAACCGCCTTGTAGCCGCCTTCGGGGATCATGTGGGCGGCGTATTCCTTCATCTCCGCCCCTTCGATCAGCGGCTTGATGACGGGGTGGTTCTTCAGGTCCTCCAGCATCTTGTAGGGCGGGACGGCGCCCTCCTTGAAGTCGGAGATCAGGCAGCCGATGCCGATCGTCAGCGATTCCTTGTTGGTGTAGAGGAACGCCGTACCGACCATGCCCTTGGTCACCTTGCCCATGATCTCGATGACCACGCCCTCCTCGTCCTTCAGGCCGAAGCGCTGCTGGATCAGTTCGGGATCGATGAACAGGATTTCCTTGACCGCCAGCGCGACGTTCTGCGGCGCCAGCTCCTGCTGGAAGCCGGTGCG
Organism: Azospirillum formosense; assembly: GCF_040500525.1. Classification (NCBI taxonomy): domain Bacteria; kingdom Pseudomonadati; phylum Pseudomonadota; class Alphaproteobacteria; order Rhodospirillales; family Azospirillaceae; genus Azospirillum; species Azospirillum formosense. The sequence goes on from NZ_CP159402.1 coordinate 589,957, forward strand.
GCGGGCGAGCAGGGCGTTCACGCCGTCGGCCATGATGACCACGTCGGCGTGGATCTCGCCGCCCTCGCGGTCGGTGCGCACGCCGATCACCTTGCCCGAGGCGTCGCGGATCAGCTCCGTCACCGTGGTCTCGCAGATCTGCAGGCCGCCGGCCTCGCGGATCTTCTCCGAGAACCACTTGTCGATGTTGGCGCGGATGATCGTGTAGCGGTTCGGCTTGTCGCTGTTGAAAGCGTCCGACCGGTAGTTGGTGCCGATGTAGTTGTCGTCGCCGAGCAGCCAGATGCGCTGTTCGATGATGTGGCGCTCGGTCGGGCAATCCTCGCGGAAGTCCGGGATGATCTTCTCCAGCTCGGCGGCGTACATGATGCCGCCCTGGACGTTCTTGGCGCCGGGATACTCCCCGCGCTCCAGCTGAAGAACGCTGAGGCCCTGCTTGGCCAGCGTGTAGGCCGCCGCGTTGCCGGACGGGCCGGCACCGATGACGATGGCGTCGAACTTTTCGACCATGGTCCTTGTGGCTCCTTATCGTCCGGAAAATCAGCCGGCCAGCCGGTTGACCGACAGGCGCTTGCCGAAGGCGTCGGTCAGGGCCGGCAGGATGGTCAGCGCGTCGCCGACCAGCCCGAGATGGGCGAAGTCGAAGATCGGCGCGTTGGGGTCGGTGTTGATGGCCAGGATCAGGTCGGACTTCTCCATGCCGACCCGGTGCTGGATGGCGCCGGAGATGCCGGCGGCGATGTAGAGCTTCGGGCGCACCGTCTTGCCGGTCTGCCCGACCTGCCGGTCGAAGCCGGTCCAGCCGGCCTGGACCAGCGGGCGGGTCACCCCGACCTCGCCGCCCAGAACCTTGGCGAGGTCGAAGACCAGCTTCAGGTTCTCCGGCTTGCCCAGCCCCTTGCCCGCGGCCACGATGATGTCGGCGAAGGCGAGCTGCGCCTCGTTCTGCTCGCGGTCGGCGATGAAGCTCAGCACCTTGGTGACGACGTCGGTCTCACGCAGGTTCGGGAACACCTCGACGACGCGGCCGGTGCGGCTGTCGTCGCGGTCGGGCATCGACATCACGCGCGGTCGCACCGTGGCCATCTGCGGGCGGTAGGCCAGCGTCTGGATGGTGCAGAGCAGGGTGCCGCCGAAGGTCGGGCGGGTGGCCGCCAGCGACCGGTTGTCCATGTAGATGTCCAGCTCGGTGCAGTCGGCGGTCAGGCCGGTGGCGAGCGTGGTGGCGATGGCGCCGGCGAGGTCGCGGCCCAGCGTGGTGGCGCCCAGCAGCACGATTTCCGGCTTGTAGGTGTTGACCACGTCGGTCATCACCCGCGTGTAGGGATCGGTGCGGTAGTCGGCCAGGACCGGGTCCGTCACCTTGTAGACGACGTCGGCGCCGTAGGTGAAGGCGTCGCCGCAGATGGCGTTCAGTTCCGGGCTGTCGGCGCCCAGCACCACGGCCCCCACCTCGACCCCCAGCTTATCGGCGAGCTTGCGGGCCTCGCCCACCAGCTCCCACGACACGGAATGGACGGAGCCGCGCTCCTGCTCCACGATCACCCAGATCCCCTTGTATTCCTTCAGGTGCTCGGGCAGTTGGAACTTGCGTCCCTGCGGCTTGCTTGGTTCGCTCATCGGGATGTCTCCGGCGGAGGATTCGTCAGGAACGGCGCGTCACAGCCCGGCGGCGGCGCGGGCGAGCAGCTCGTCGGCGAGTTTCGGCTGGGCGCCGAAGATGGCGTCCACGGCGGCGGCGGCCTGGGCCTCGGCGGTGGGGACCTCGGCCTCGACCATCGTCGCCTTCTGGGCGCGCGGCTTCGGCACGAAGACCTTCGACACGACGGTGGGCGAGCCCTTCAGCCCGACCTTCATCTCTTCGGCGCCGGTGGTGTCCTTGTTCCAGGTCTTCAGTCCATAGCGGGCGGCGCGGAACATGTCGTCCATCTTGCCGAAGCGGATGGTGTTCGTGCCCTCCAGCATCGTGATCATGCAGGGCAGGGCGGTCTTCAGCACCTGCACGCCGCCTTCGGAGCGGCGGTGCACGACGATCTCCCGCGCCCCCTGGTCGATCGATTCGATCTTCGTGATGTAGGTGAGCTGCTGGAAGCCCAGCCGCGTGGCGATGCCCGGGCCGACCTGCGCGGTGTCGCCGTCCACGGTCTGCTTGCCGCAGAAGACCAGATCGACCGTCTCCTCCTCCGACAGCTTCCGGATCGCCGAGGTCAGGGCGTAGGAGGTCGCCAGCGTGTCCGACCCGGCGAACTTGCGGTCGGTCAGCAGCACCGCGTCGTCGGCGCCCAGCGACAGCGCCTTGCGCAGCGAGGTTTCGGCCATCGGCGGCCCCATGGTCAGGACGGTGACGCGGGCGCCGACCTTGTCCTTGATCCGCAGCGCCTCCTCCAGCGAGAAGAGGTCGAAGGGGTTGATGATGGCCGGGACGCCCTGACGCATGATCGTGTTCGTCACGGGGTGGATGCGGATCTGGGCGCTGTCGGGCACCTGTTTGATACAGACAACGATGTGCATCCCGGTCTCCTTGACATTCCGCCGCCTGTCGGGCGGCGTGGCTGCGGCCCTATCAGCAAGCGGCGTGCCAGTTCCGCAAGTCTTGGATAACCAATTGTTTTCAGTAATATTTTTGGCTGTTGAGAGATTGTCGCAAAAGCGACAAAGGGTCGGCGTGTCGGCTTCTCAACAGGGGGCTTCCGTCATGGCCGGACCGGCTGCCCAAACCCGGTCCGGCCTCTGTCGCCTACCGGACAAATCCGACAACGGCGGGCCGGAGCCGAGGGACGGCCGGAAAGCCGAACGGCCCGCGGACGCTCGCCGGGGGGCGGGTCCGCGGGCCGTTCGGCAAGCGAAGGATGGATGGGATCAGGTCGGCAGCAGGGCGTCCAGCGGGACGAAGCGGTCGGCCATCCGCCTGGCCTCCTCCTGGTGGACCTTGAAGGTCTTCTCGGCGATGGCGTTGGACACCACGAAATCCTGGTAGGCGCGCTGCAGATGGGCGCCGTAGCGGGCGGCCATGCCCTCGTCGTCCAGCCCCTCCATGCCGGTGTCGGCGGACAGATAGTCGTGGAAGCGCTGCAGGATGTGCAGGCGGTTCACGTTCACCACGCGCTGCTCGTAGGTGACGCCGAGGAAGCGCAGGAAGTCCTCCGCGGTCTCCAGATCCTCCAGATCGTCCTTGAAGCTCATGGCGGGGTCCTTTCCGTTCAGATGACGTAATGATCGGCGCGCGCGCCGGTGTGGGGAGTGTCGTGTTTGCCGCAGGTATCCTGGTCGCACAGGTTGCCGCAGCTCCGGCAGACGATGCCGTCGAGCGGTAGGTCGTCCAGCCGGATGCCGCCCAGCGGGGGAGCGGGGCGCGTCGCCTCCGCCGCCGCGTGGGCTTCCAGCCGGGCCTCGATGCGGTTGATGTGGTCGATCAGGCAGGCAATGGCCTTGCCGACCGGGTCGGGCATCAGGTGGTGGTCGAGGTCGATGCCGTGGGCGGCCAGCCGGCGCTGGGTGTCGGGACGGACGACGCGGCCGGGGATGCCGACCACCGTCATGCCCTCCGGCACGTCCTTGGTCACCACGGAGTTGGCGCCGACGCGGCACTGGGCGCCGACGGTGATCGGCCCCAGGATCTTGGCCCCCGACCCGACCAGCACGCCGTCGCCCAGCGTCGGGTGCCGCTTGCCCTTGGTCCAGGATGTGCCGCCCAGCGTCACGCCGTGATAGAGCGTCACGTCGTCGCCGATCTCCGCCGTTTCGCCGATGACGACTCCGGCCCCGTGGTCGATGAAGAAGCGGCGGCCGATCGTGGCTCCGGGGTGGATGTCGATGTTGGTCAGGGCGCGGGCGAGATAGGACAGGAAGCGCGCCGGCCAGTGCAGCCCCCGCCGCCACATGGCGTTGGACAGCCGGTGGACCACCAGCGCGTGGATGCCGGGGTAGCAGGTCAGCACGTCGAGAACGTTGCGCGCCGCCGGGTCGCGGTCGAAGACGCAGGCGACATCCTCGCGCAGCAGCCTCCACAGGCTGGTCTCGTTCATGGCGAGGTCCGGGTGGGCGTCGATCGCGGCCATGGGGTCCTCCGGATCACGAAGAGGCGACGCTCCAGCGGGTGGCGTCGTCGTGGAAGGCGCGCAGCTCCTCCGCCGTCGGGGCGCGCTTGGCGCGGGTGGCGAGCGCGCGGACCCGCGGCAGCACCGCCTGGGCGGTGGCGTCGTCGCAGGCGATGCCGAGTTGGCCGTAGGCCATCTTCACCCCCGCCGTTCCGGAATGCTTGCCCAGCACGATGCGGTGCTCGCGCCCCACCTCGGCGGGGTCGAAATTCTGGTAGGTGGCGCGGTCGCGCAGCAGCCCATCGACGTGGATGCCGGCCTCGTGGGTGAAGACGGCGTCGCCGACGATCGACTTGTTGACCGCCACCGGCCGGTTGGACGCGCGCTCCACGAGGTCGGAGATCGCTCCCAGCGCGCGGGTGTCCACCCCGCAGTCCTGGCCGTAGAGCACCTTCAGCGACACCACCACCTCCTCCAGCGGGGCGTTGCCGGCGCGCTCGCCCAGCCCGTTGACGGTGGTGTTGACGTGGGTCGCCCCGCCCAGCACGGCGGCCAGCGAGTTGGCGTTGGCGAGGCCGAGGTCGTCGTGGGCGTGGATCTCGATCTCCAGGTCGGTGGCCCGGCGCAGCCGTTCGATGCAGGCGCGCGTCTGGAAGGGATCGAGCACGCCCAGCGTGTCGGCGAAGCGGAAGCGGCGGGCGCCGGCCTCCTGCGCCACGGTGGCGGCGGCGATCAGGAAATCCATGTCGGCGCGCGAGGAGTCCTCGCCGCCCAGGCTGACCTCCAGCCCGTGGTCGCGGGCCGTCTTGACCTTGCGTTCGATCTCCGCCAGGGCCCAGGCGCGGCTGCGCTTCAGCTTTTTGGTGATGTGGATGTCGGAGACGGGCATCGACAGGTTGACGAAGCCGACCTTGCAGTCCAGCGCCGCCTTCAGGTCGGTGTCGTGCATGCGGCACCACACCATCAGCTGGGCCTTCAGCCCCAGCGCGGCGACGGCGCGGATGCCCTCGCGCTCCTCCGGACCCATGGCGGGGATGCCGATCTCCAGCTCCGGCACGCCGGCCGCGTCGAGCGCGCGGGCGATGGCGATCTTCTCGTCGAGCGTGAAGGCGACCCCCGCCGTCTGCTCCCCGTCGCGCAGCGTCGTGTCGTTGATGATGGTGGAACCGGCCATCGGCATGACGTGAGCCTCGATGCGAATGCGTCGCGGTGATTGCCCCCTCCCTAACCCTCCCCCGCTTCGCGGGAGAGGGGACTGCGCCGCTCTGCCCCCTCCCCCGCGACAGCGGGGGAGGGATGGGGAGGGGGCAGGAGGGTGTTGTGTCGCAGACCGGGCCGGGGAACCGCGTCCCGGCGGGTGTCGTCGGGCGGGTTGCCGGGGTGCGGGCCCGGCCCGGCCTGCGATCTCGGTGTTACGAGTAAACGGGTGCGAACTCCTTCGGCGCGCCCGCCTGCGACCAGTAGGGCGACAGCGAGCGCAGCTTGGCGATGATGCCGGGGACCACCGCGATCACCCGGTCGATCTCCTCCTCGGTCGTCTCGCGCGACAGGGAGAAGCGGGTGGCGCCGTGGGCGGCGGTGTAGGGCACGCCCATGGCCCGCATCACGTGGCTCGGCTCCAGCGACCCGGAGGTGCAGGCCGATCCCGACGAGGCGGCGATGCCGGCTTCGTTGAGCAGCAGGAGGATTGCCTCGCCCTCGATGTACTCGAAGGCGACGTTGCAGGTGTTGGGCAGGCGGTTGGCCGGGTTGCCGGTGACGAAGCAGTTGGGAACGGCGGCCAGGATGGCCTGCTCCAGCTTGTCGCGCAGCGCCTTCACCCGCGTGTTCTCGTCGGTCATGTGCATGAGCGCGAGCTGTGCGGCCGCCCCCAGCCCGACGATGCCCGGCGCGTTCTCCGTGCCGGCGCGGCGCGAGCGCTCCTGGTGGCCGCCGCGCAGCATCGGGCGGAAGCGCAGGCCGCGCTTGACGTAGAGCGCGCCGATGCCCTTGGGCGCGTGCAGCTTGTGACCGGACAGCGACAGCATGTCCACAGCACTGGTGGCGAGCGTCATCGGGATCTTGCCGACCGCCTGCACCGCGTCGGTGTGGAACACCGCCCCCGCCGCCTTGGCGAGCTGGGCCAGCTCCTCGATCGGGAAGATCGTCCCGGTCTCGTTGTTCGCCCACATGATCGAGACGATGGCGACGTCCGGCCCCAGCGCCGCCTCGTAGGCGTCGAGGTCGAGGTTGCCCCGGTTGTCGACGCCGATGCGGTGGACGGTGTAGCCGCGCTTCTTCTCCAGATAGTCGCACAGCGCCAGGACCGCGGGATGCTCGACCACGCTGGTGACGATGCTCCTCTTCTTCGGATAGGCCTCCAGCACCGACAGGATGGCGGTGTTGTCGCTCTCCGTTCCGCCGGAGGTGAAGACGATCTCGCTGTCATGGGCGGCGCCGAGCAGCGCCTGCAGCTGCTTGCGCGCCCATTCGATCTTGCCGCCCACCGCGGCGCCGAAGCCGTGCATGGAGGAAGGGTTGCCGAACTGCTCGGTGAACAGCGGCAGCATCTCCGCCAGCACCTCCGGATCGACGCGGGTGGTGGCGTTGTTGTCGAGGTAGATGCCCATTTGGGCTGTGTTCGCGGTCATGGCTCAGGCCCCCGCCGGCAGGAGGGAGGCGGGCTTGACGCGGACGAACTCGCCCAGCGCCTCGACCAGCTTGGCCTGCACGCCCATCATGGTGCCGGCGGACTGCGAACAGCCGGAGCAGGCGCCGGACAGCCGGACGTAGATGTCCTTGCCGTCGATGTCCACCAGCTCCACGTCGCCGCCGTCGCGCTGGATCTGCGGGCGCAGCTCCTCGATGGCGACCATGATCTTCTGCATGCGCTGCACGTTCGTGAGCTTCGCCGGGGCGGCCTCGGCCTTCGGGGCCAGCGGCTTGATGGCGTCCAGCCCGACCGTGCCGGGGGCGTGGGCCTTGGGCGGGGCCAGCGCGCCGGTCTTGGCGAGCACGGCCTCCAGCACCTCCTCGATCTTCTCGTGGCAGGTCTGGCAGGAGCCGCCGGCCTTGGTGTAGTGGGTGACCTCCTCCAGCGTGGTCAGGCTGTTGACGGTCACCGCGCGCTCGATCATCGCCGCGTCGATGCCGAAGCATTTGCAGACCAGCTCGCCTTCCTCGTGGTCATCGACCCACTCCTCGCCCTTGAAGTTGGCGATGGCGGCGCGGAGCGCCTCGGCCCCCATGACCGAGCAGTGCATCTTCTCCGGCGGCAGGCCGCCCAGATACTCGGCGATGTCGCGGTTGGTGACGGCCAGCGCCTCGTCCACCGTCTTGCCGATGATCATCTCCGTCAGCGCCGACGAGGACGCGATGGCCGAGCCGCAGCCGAAGGTCTGGAACTTCGCGTCCTCGATGACCTGGCTGTCGGGGTTGACCTTCATCATCAGCTTCAGGGCGTCGCCGCAGGTGATCGACCCGACCTCGCCCACGGCGTTCGCTTCATCCAGCGCGCCGGCGTTCTTCGGGTTGAAGAAGTGTTCCTTGACCTTGTCGGTGTAGTTCCACATGACGCCTTGCCTTTCCCGCGTTACCGGGCCCGATGTGATCGGGTTGGGGGAGAGTGTTCGGGGTTAGTGGGCGGTGCCGCAGCCGCCGGCCGACGGCGCGGAGGAGCAGCTTCCCCCCGGACCCGCCGAGAAGGACTTGCCGCAGCCGCAGCTTCCCGTCGCGTTCGGGTTGTCGAACTTGAAGCCCGCGCCCTCGACCCCTTCGACGAAATCGACCACCACGCCGGTCAGAAAGGGCTGGCTGGTCGGGTCGACGAAGATCGTCACCGGGCCGAAGGTCAGCACGGCGTCCTCGTCGCCCGCCGTGGCTTCCAGCCCCATCTGGTACTTCATGCCGGCGCAGCCGCCGTCGGCCACCGCGATGCGCAGGCCGGCCGCAGCGCCGCCGGACTTCGCCAGCACGCGCTCCAGGGTGTTCACCGCCGCATCCGTCAGGGTCACCATGTCTGCCGCCTCCAAATGCTCCGTCGGGCATGCCGACCGATTCTGCTCATGGGATCAGCAAGCAACGTGCCAAATTTTAAGCCATTGATTTTGATGGATTGTCAGGTCCGACGGCTGGTGTTTTCCCGACAATTGTCGGGTCGGGGGCATGTCGGCTTTGCGACATACTGCGACGAAAGGACGCACAATTTGATTGTGGACTTTCGCGAAGCCGGCTTGCGGCCCATACAGGATTGTCGGCCGGGCGCACGGTTTCGCGAAACAACGGAAGGGGACGGTGATGGAGCGGCCGGTCGAATTGCGGATGTCCAACGGGCGCATGGCCTTCGGCGAGGTGCCCGAGCACATCGACGAGAAACTGCAGGAGGCGGTGAAGGCCCGCCCCGACGCCTCGGCCTGCGAGGCCCTGCTGTGGGAGGCCCACCGGATGGGGCCGCGCGTCCTTCCGGTCTTCCACGCGCTCTACAAATTCTACGTCAACCGCAAGCGCTTCGCGGACGCGGAGCGGGTGGCGATGATCGGGCTGGACGCGGCGGCGCGCGAGGGCGGCTATGCCGGCGGCTGGCGAAGCCTGCGCGCGGACAGCGCGGATTGGGCGAAGGAGGGGCCGACGCGCTTCACCCTCTTCACCCTGAAGGCGCTGGCTTTCATCAGTCTGCGCAGCGGGCGGGTGGAGGAGGCAGGGGCGATCCTCGCCAAGCTGGCGGAGATCGACCCGCAGGACCGGGTCGGCTACGGAGTCATCGCCGCGCTGGCGAAAGGCGTGGGGGAGGAGTGACGGTGGCGACGGGCCGGTGATCAACGGATCGGCTCCGTCAGTCGCCCGCCCCGAAGCACACGGACTCCGCGCCGCAATCGCGGCAGACCGGGGCGCCGCAGGGAATCAGCCTGTCCCGCGCGCAGAGGAAGCGGTAGAGAAAAGCCTTCCAGCGGGTGCCGGTGGCGTTCAGCAGGGCCAGCGGGTCGAAATGGCGCTCCATCAGCGCCGCGAGATGGCTCGGTCCGGCCAGACCGAGATCCCGCCACAGTTCGCCCCCGTCGAGCATGGCCCGCGCCAGGATGGCGGCGAGCCAGTCCTCCTCTTCTATGCCCAGTGAGCGGTGGGCAAGCAGGAGGGCGGCGATGTCGTCCATCTCGCTCCGGAGAAGCGGCGGCAGGGGGGCGGGCGAGCTGTCGGGAACCGGCAGGCCGGCCGCGAAGGCACCGGGGAAATAGCGGTCGAGCAACCGGCCGAGCGCCCGGTCGTCCAATCCCAGCGCACCCGGACCCGCCGGCCAGCGGCGGGCGAGGATGCAGGCGAACAGGTGCCCGTCGAAGACGTTGCAGCGCCCCTGGCGATCGGTCAGCCAACGGTACAGCCGCGTGGTATCGCCCGCCCCCGGCGGGGCGGCGTGCAGGATGCCCATGGCGTCCTCCTCCGGGGGCGGGCGGCGGTCAGGCCGTCTCAGACCAAGTCGGCGGCGGTCAGGCCGCCTGGGGCAAGTGGGTGATGCAATTCTTGGAGCAAACCTTGCCGCAGCTCTCGCAGCCGATGCAGTTGCCGGCGGTCTTGACGCTCATGACCTTCTTCTCGGCCTCGTCGTCGAAGGCGTCGACGATGTCGCCGTCCTCGGTGATGCCGATCAGCTCCAGCACGTCGCGGCCGCAGACCTTGAAGCAGCGGCCGCAGCCGATGCACATCTTCTGGTCGATGCTTTCCACGAATTTCGGCGTCCAGGCAGCGCCGCCGCGGGTGGTGCCGGTCACGAACTCAGCCATCGTCTGCTCCTCAATCGGGCTTGGTGTGTTGTTTGGTGGGGAGGTGGGCGTAGATGTTGCCCCCTCCCTAACCCTCCCCCGCCTTTGGCGGTGGAGGGGATCGCCGCCGCTTCGCCGAAGGCACCCTCTCCCGCGGAGCGGGGGAGGGTCGGGGAGGGGGCAGGAGGATGCTCAGGCGGACGCCTTCTCCAGCGCCTTCAGCGCGGCGCGCTTCTCGGTCAGGGTTTTGTAGGCGTCGTAGGTCTCCTGGGCGA